>CAZJIO010000028.1:30849-39284 GCA_964546035.1 uncultured Eubacteriales bacterium
GGCTTGAATGTCTGGATCTTGTCCTAACATAAAAAGCAAAGTTTCCTTAAGTAAAACTTGATCATCAACTACCATTGCTTTAATCATCGATTGTTACCCCCTTCTTATATTTAGACACGGATTGCCGCATTTCTTCCAATGCTTTTCTAGCACGCTCAATTGTGTCTGTAATAGCTTTTTCAACTCTTACTTCCTGTTCTTGTTCCATCAGTAATGCACACACCTCAAGTAAGGCTAATATTTCAGTCATCGAATGTCCGAAAGTATCGTTGATTTCAGTCATTAGTGCATCTCTTTCTTTTTCAACCGTCAATTCCTTAAGATTTTCCATATGCTCTTGTAATTTGTTATTGGCCTCGATTAACTGAAAATTCTTGTTTTCGATGTCATATTGTAAGCTCTTAATCTGCGTAATATCTCTAAAAGTTACCATGGTGGCTATTTTTTTATACCTGTTCTCTTGACTGTCATAAATTGAATTAATCGTATATGTAAAATCAACGCTCCGGGAGCTCAATTCCATTTTCAATTCACCAGTGATCTGATTTTGTTCCACTTCATTCATGGATGTTAAAATATTGTCTACTGATAATTTATTATTGGATAATTGTTTAAATCGCTCTAGCAAGTCAGGAAAGTAATTTAAGTCATTAATGTCAATAAATTGTTTAAAAAAAGCTTGGTTGAAGCTCAGTATCTCAAGGGTATCACTGATCACAACTATCCCATAATGCACATTTTCAAAAACAGCTTCTAACTCAAAAGGGATATCGTTGAATAACTTGTATCGCATCCGCAGCGACACGATGAAAATCATGTAAAACATCATCACAACAAGAAGCAGATCAACACTTAAATCCAGTACTTCCAGAAAATTAATCCATTGTATGTAACTAGGAAATATAATAACTGCGATAAAAAAATGGAATTTCCTGATGCTCACTAACCCCTTATTTTTAAGATTTCTCCTAAGAAAATAGAGTAGGCTACCCATCACAATAAACAAGCTGAGTCCTGCTGATATCACGCGCATCGGGTGAGAAGGAACGTCCCTTACCTCAAAGACCTCATTTAAAGCTAATAGGAGTAGCATCAAAAATGGTATTATTCCCATCACAAATGCCATTGGCTTTAATATTGGTTTTATAGCATATTTCTTTGTCACAAATATCAGAATAAATAATCCAAGCAAGCTCAATGAACCCTGTTTTAGATACGAAAATAATGTGACCATCCAAGCCTCAGGCGAAATACGTTCAAAGAGAAAAAAAACAGACCATAAGATAAGCATCATCTGACCTGTTAAATACGTTTTTATGTAGTAGGATGGCTTCGTTTTAACGCTAATATAACTCCTGTAAAGAGTCATTAATAGTGCAGAAATAAGCAAAGATGCTAAGACCAACATAAGGACCCCTCCCAAACACATTTAAAGTAATTTTATTAAACCATATTTTGACAAAATAAACAATAATAAAAGCTATCCCAATTTGGAATAGCTTTTATTTCTCCCTTTAATACCTCTATATAACCTTTACAAAAGACTGAGTAAGGTCTATGTATAACATATCTTCATATGTTATTTCCAATAATTAATTACCATCGAAAAGATTCCCAATGGAACCCAAAAGGCTACCTTCATTTCTTGTGCTTCCTGTTGCTTTTGAAGCAACTAAAATGCGGTCTGCCATTCTTGCAAATGGTAAAGATTGTAACCAAACGGTTCCAGGTCCAGAAACAAAAACAAAAAACAAACCCTCGCCACCAAACAATGTGTTCTTGAGTCCACCAACAAATTGAATATCATATTCAACTGTTGAGGTTAATGCAACAAGACACCCTGTATCTACTCTTAAGGTTTGACCAGCTGTTAGCTCTTTTTTAACGATGGTACCACCTGCATGCATGAAGACAAGTCCATCACCTTCAAGCTTTTGCATGATAAAACCTTCGCCTCCAAAAAACCCAACACCCATCTTTTTCTGAAAAGCGATACCTACAGAAGTACCTTTAGCAGCACATAAGAATGCATCTTTTTGGCATATTATCTTATTACCACAGTTTTTTAAATCTAAAGGAATAATCTTACCTGGATAAGGTGCCGCAAAAGCTACCTTTCTCCTAACCTGTTCTTTGTTTTCGAAGAGTGTCATAAACAGACTTTCACCTGTAAGGGCTCTTTTACCAGCACTTGCTAGTTTTCCCATTAATCCACTTTTGTTAGCACTACTGCCATCTCCAAAAACGGTTTCCATTTGAATACCTTGTTCCATATACATCATGGATCCAGCTTCTGCTATTACAGCTTCTGTATGATCTAAAGCGATTTCAACGAATTGCATGTCATCGCCAAACAGTTGATAGTCAATTTCATGTGCCATCGTATAACCCCCAAAATCAATAAGTAATTTTACAATAACATTATTTTACCTGCAAAAGAAGCTAATGATAAGTATCTTTAGTCATGAATTGCAATGACTAAAGTCATTTTATGAGATGACTTTAGTCATTATTAGATTTCTTTTGATCCAATTGCTCTATAAAAAACTGACCTGTAAGGATATTTGTCTTTAAGGGAACATTTATATCGATAGACCGAATATGGCATTTTGAATCTATGTAAAGGTTTATGTTAATGTCCTTTTCATCGCTGAGTTGCCCAGTAATCATCGCCTTCAATTCCTCACTCTTAATCACGTCATTCAAGGTCTCTTTAGATATATAGATGCTGATTAAGGCATCCTCCGCCCTTCGCCATGAGTCGTTATTTTCAAAGGCTACGTCTTTTATCAGTAGTTCAAATAACTGACCAAAATCACTGTTGAACCCTTCAAACTTATCTACCATGTGGCCATCAAAAACTAATTTTTCATAGCCTTTAATAGGTGTTGTCACGATATGCTGACTGCCACTTTGATAGTAACTTAAAACATCCTCTTGGTTCGCAAAATCCGATGTGATCGTAACGTACTTTTCATTCTCCTTAAAAGCACCCACCACATTAAACATCATCCCAAAAGCACCTACCTTTCCCTTTATCGCATAGTTCGGGTGATTAAATGTATTTGCTAAAGCAAACTGCATCATTTCTCTATCCGTCATACCAAATCCAAGATTAGGTCTTTGAACAAAAGCTGTCATACTCAAAAACAATCCCCCTAGTAGGATGAAAAAGCATATTTTTTTCACAATTTACCCCCTTAAATCAATCTAAATTTAAAGCTGCTATTGCCTAACTCAATTTCATCACCATCATAAATCATAATCCTGATCTCTGTAGAAATTTTATGACCATTTAGCATCGTTCCCATTTTTGACTTTAAATCTATCAAGTAATAATAACCTTCCTCCTGAATAACTTTACAATGGATGCTCTCAACCGCCTCATCTCTGATATAAAAGTCCACGGCTTCCTTCAAGCTGCCCATACTAAAAGGAATTTTAATGATTGGCACTTTTACGCCACCTCCATCAACCCAATACGCTCTTTTGTTCCCTGTTATTTGTTCTCTTTTAAGCCGCTCTGTTTTGTGATTATCCCACCCCCATTTGCCTCTGTTTATCTTTTCATCCATCTCCAAACAAGGGTTTTGGATCAGATCTTCAACAGCGGATGTTTCAATTTTAGGCTGCATGAGAACTTTTGTAATCATAAGCAACTCTAAAATTCCCACAGTGCTCAGGAGCAACAGCACCTTGATGATTACGAGATACTTATTATCCTCATTTATAAGCCACTGAGATACACAAACCCATAAAATAATACCAAGTATGATTTGTAAACCAGCAAAAGTCAATTTATCATTGATTCCTGTTGAACCTTCTATGCCCTCCTTAGGTTCCTGCCTTAGATGCCTCTTTGGCTTTGTCAGCAACTTTTCCTCCTCCTTATCTACCGGGTGTGATGGGCTCGTAATACTTTCCTCAAATTCTAAAATTCTGTTAAATGCATCAACACTAAAATTCTCGTCCTCCATGACCATTCTCAATTTATGAATGAAACTAATGGCTTTTTCGTCTTGCTTGTGAATCACCGAAAACAATTCTTGGATTAATAATTTCAGTTGTTGCTGCATGTTAAAAGGTTTATTGGCATAGGGTACATACAGATATTGGCACGTCCTTTTTTCAAGATCAAAAAATAAGGTGGACTGGTTCAGTATAAAACACTCTTGTGATAACAGAAAATGATGTGCGGATTGGATGACCTCTAAAAGACTTTCAATAATCAATTTTAAAAAGGCATAATCAATGGGATTTTGCTTCACCCATTCTCCTAAGCTGACTTTGCCTGTAATTTGGTAATAGAGATAGGTCTCACCATTCTCTGTCTTTTCGGATACACTCAGCAGATGCTCAATTTTATTATAGTGCATCATTTTTAATGCATGGGCTTCCAATTGATTGTTTAATATCTTAAAAACAATAAAACTATCGTTTAAATCCCTCTCATATTTTAGATTCATCCCAATTACATCCCCTTGATGCTTAAATTTATTTTTTCAAAAATAGTTTGGATCAAATCCTCTATTTGCTCCTGAAAAATAAGTGCTAGCCCGATGACAATGACGATAATAATCGCAAGTTCGATCATCCCAAGCCCCTTTTCATCCTTCCAAAGCTGCTTTATACAATTCATCTTAACTTCCCCCCTATATTTTTAATGTAATCAGTACCGGTGCCATAACAATAATGAGAATCGCCACAAACATAATACTCATGGGAAGTATCAGCCTGGTACTGGCTTTTTCTCCCTTTTTCCTCGCGTAATCCTGCCTGCTACAAAGGGCTTCTTTAGCTTGTTGTTGTAGGGCACCTATTAGTAAATGGCTTCCTTTTTTTATATTCTGAACGATCACTGCTGTAAATCTCAATATTTCCGGGCACTTACAACGCTGTCCAAAGGCTTCATAGGCCTTAATTTCTGACATGCCCTTTTCGATATCCTCAAGTGTCATTAACATTTCTTCATAAAGCACCTGCTTTTCCCTGCTCATTGAACTATTTTTTACATAATCGGAAGCAATTTTTTCCCACGCCCTTTTAAAAGTCATACCCGCATTGAGCAGTAGCGCAAACTTATTGACCCAACTTGGAAACTCTTTAAGCAGCGCTTCATCTCTTTTTTTCACCTGATCTTTCAGTTCATAGATCTTTAATTGGTAAAAGAGCACCACCAAGAATATCCCACCCAATAACACTTGGCCCACAGAGGTCACTTTCTTTTTATTAAACCAAGTCACATTTGCCTCATACCCCTCATAAGTCTTAGGTAAAATAATATCATTTTCCTTAACTTCCTTTAAATTATCCTGAGAAAGCTGAGCCGCAATCCCGCTAACCACTTGTTCCCTCTCTTCTTGCTGGCTCAAAGGTCTATGGAAAAGGATTACCTCATACACAACCTCCTTTACCTGCTCATAGCATGTAAGGATCGCCTTAATATTTACCTTTTCCCCGTCTGTTTTTAGGTTATTGTATCTGATTTCACCATTGTTAAGGAGGAGCATTCTGTTCTCACTCTCCCAACTGATGATCAAATGGCCTGATTCATAAGTCGAGATTAATTCTAGAGGTTCGGTGACATGCTCTAAGGATTCATTGCTACCCATTATTAATTGTGGCAATTCCCCCAAACATTTCTCTAAGATGAGCGCTCTTTGTTTCACCGTTGGCTTCTGCTCTGGAACCACAATTGTTAGTTCTTCTTCAGAAGTCTTATCGCTCATTTCCAATTCATATGAATAACGATAAACGTCCTTTCCTTCACCATATGCGGCTTTGTTTATTTCTTCAACACGATGCCAGGTGAGACTTTTTATTGAAATGAGTAAGACCATTAAAATAGTCCCAAAAACAACGAGAATCATAAGCGCAATTTTCTCTGCTTCAAAAAGTCTGACTCTTTCAGCATAAGCCTGTCTGCCATAGAGTTGTAAAATAGAGTAGTTCGGTTTTATAACCCTTTTTTTCATTAGATTTTGATCCAACAGAAATAGCCCCATTCCTAAAAACCTTTTCATTTTATATGCTTTAGGATTAATTCTGGCAAGTTCCTCTTGGTACTCCATTAAAGTCCAAAAATGAAAGACAATTAACACACACGTGCATCCAGAAAACAACACCGTCAGTCCCATGGCTACACCTTAATATCTACTACTTTTTTGCCTAAAATAAGGCTCAAAAGATAGATGCTCAAAGCAACTGTCATGGCGATTTTACCAGGAATTGTTTCATACATCATTTGAGTGAATCCGGCAGAAAATAGTTTTAAATAGACAATAATAAAAGGAACCATTAGACCAAGTATGCGCTGTTCATACTTTTTACCCGTTATCATAATATCAATTGCCTCTAGAATCTCGATTTTTTCATTGATAGAAGTCGTGGTAAATAACATGATATCCACTAAGTTGCCTCCTGCCCTTTTTGCCTTTTTTTATACATTTGTGAAATTTTGAATATCCTCATCCTCTGATCTTCGTGAGAAATCAATCAAAGCACTTTCTATGGTTTCGTTCATGGCAACTTTTCTTGCGATGGTCTCAAATTCTTTTATGATATAAGCCTCCTGATTCCAATAAATAATCTTTAAATCATTTCTGGCATCTATAAAAGCTTGTTCAATAGACTTTCCTACGCTCAGAGAAGAAGAAAGGGCATATAACCCCTCTTTAAATTGCAATCTGAGTTGTTTTTTTCTAACTTTAATCAATTCCTTTTTTTTATAGGGTAAATATAGGAGTCCTAACCCTGAAAAGGCTATTGCCCACCCTATCCCACCATAAAACAAATAATGGAATGCACAAACACCTACCATAGCACACCCTCCATACCTAATCTTCTCTTGAATTGATAAGGTATACACACTATAATCCAATATACTTCCCCCTTAAAAAGATCTATTTAATCCATATTCTGTTGCCCTTAATTGCCCAATGACTGCCCCTTGAATCTCATGATCGGCTTCCACAAATTCAAACAAAGGTTGTAATACAATTTTGCCGTGTTCATAGCCTATCACCTCAGAGATTTCAAGGACTTTTCTCGACTTATCTCTGAGCCGTCCTAAATGAACCATAATATCAATGGAAGAAGCTATTTGCTGACGGATGGCTTCAATGGGTATATTTTCCCCTGATAAAATCATGGTTTCTAGCCTACTCAACATATCCTTTGAAGAATTAGCATGTCCTGTTGATAGAGAACCGTCATGACCGGTATTCATTGCTTGTAGCATATCAAGGGCTTCTACCCCACGCACTTCCCCTACAATAATCCGATCCGGCCGCATTCTTAGGGAAGTCCTAATCAACTCTTTAATCCCTATTTGACCTTTTCCTTCTAGGTTGGCATTGCGGGTTTCTAGGCTCACTACATTATTCACTTGGCAAAGTTTAAGTTCTGCCGAGTCTTCAATTGTTATAATTCTTTCATCGTCTGGGATAAAATTTGATAGGATATTGAGAAGTGTTGTTTTGCCTGACCCTGTACTACCACTGATAAACAGGTTGTATCGGCCCTTAATAACCTTTTTAAGAAACTCTGCCGCTTCACTGGTAATGGCTCCCCATGCAATTAATTCATCTATTGTAAGCATCTGTTTTGAGAACTTACGAATGGTTAAAATAGGTCCATTAAGAGCAATTGGCGGTAATACCACGTTAACTCTAGAACCATCCATCAATCTGGCATCACATATGGGTGAAGACTCATTTACCACCCGATTAATTTTTGAAACAATGCTTTGGATCACGTCTTCTAGCTTTTCTATTGAATCAAAGCGCAAATTCGTTTTAATCACATGCCCTTCTTTTTCAATAAAGATACAATCCATACCATTCACCATGATTTCCGTTATGGTTTCATCTAGCAATAGGGGTTGAAGAATATCTAACCTTCTTAAAGCATTGAAAAGTTGGTTGGCCATTGTCACCTTATCACAGGTTTCCATATACAACTCTCTTGATTTTTGCAAAATAACTTCATCAATGATTTCAATGATTTCTTCATCTTCAAGCTCTCGGGATAAATCCAGTGCAGCTCTTACCCGTTGTCGGATATCACTTTGGACCCTTTCATCAAGCATGGGTAAGCACCTCCATTAAGGTTTTCATCATGACATGGAATTCACTTCCTTCTGTTATGGTTAATTGATTGCCTTTCATGGCATATAGGTTTTCTGAAAATGGAAGGGTTAATCGAAGTGGTAGATTTTTGATCAGATTTGTGGCTTCTTCAACAATAGGTTTTGTTAAGTTCGCCAGTAGTTGGAATTTTTGATGATTCAGATGTGCTGCAAGAAACGCTTCAACTTTAGCATTTTGTAGATAGCTAAAATTGGTCAATAAGAGTACGCTTTGACATTTTTCCATAAGAGATAAATTACGAATAGATACGTTGCTTGTAAAATCTATGATGATATGCTCGAAACT
>CAZJIO010000029.1:0-3655 GCA_964546035.1 uncultured Eubacteriales bacterium
TTTATCCGTATGCTCATCGTCCTGTACACAAGCTTTTCCTCCTCTTTATTCAATCACTTCAGAACATGTGTTCCCTTTTATTTTACCATTCAATCTGGATTTTGTGAAGAGGAATAGGCATATTTAAGTAATATTTCAGCAACTATTTCAACAGACTTTTAACATTTTCTTTTGAAAATCTCTTGGCGCAAACTGCAATGATCAGCACGAGACCGAGGCATTCATCCGCCACCTACGCCCTCACTGTCCCTAGGTGAGCTATGAAGCTAAGAGGTGGCGGTCTTCTGCGTCCACATGATAAATTGCTGTAAGTGCATCCATTTGATAGCCCTCCAGTGACTCATATTTCTTTTAAAGCCGATTAACGATTTGATGTACACATTCTTTGATTACTTGTAACTGAGACAACTCAACTATTTCATCTGGTGCATGGATGGTTTTAGGCACATAATTATTTTCTAGGATATTCTTTCTTAACAGTACTTCATACCAAGTAGCTGAGAGTAAATATCTTCCATAAACTAAATCCATATGAAAGCCATCTCTACATAAGGATTTACCTCCATTTTCATATATATAGGGGGCTTTCGTTCTTACTTCTTGAATCACATCACCGCTAGGGATTAACCTGACTCCAAGCTCATTTGCTACATGTTGATATGCACTTGATAATCTTTTATACATTTCTAATTGATTGCGATGGTACCGGACAAAACAACCATGGGTACTGTCTATTTCATATGCCCATGTCTGATGTAACAGAAGTTCTGCTTTTGGAGCAAATCGCCCCATAAACTCAAAAATGTAAGTTGCAAACGGAAAATACAGCTCCTCTATACCACTGTCTGCACTTGCTTGTTGAGTTATTACAAAATCCCAATCCTCTTCAATTAAAGCTTCATGAATGGATACGTACGTCTCGGTTGAAATACCATCCCTTTCGTACATATATAATTTGGTATCCTGTTCGATGTTCTGCCAATGTGTCTCTAAGGAACAACCACCAATATAGAGATTGACTACCTTTACATCAATCCCATCCGCCAATGCGATTTGATGCAGATAATGTGTTGCATCTTGTGAATAACTATTTCCAATTGCTAAAATCTTCACTTGTGCCATTAATAAAATCCTCCCTATGAATCCATTCTTCTTGTAAATCGTTCTGTTCAAACTTTACTTAGTATAAATTATAGTCTAAAAATCGACCTAACTGATTGCATACTCATCTCTTAATAATCCGAAAATCAATGAATTTTTATATTCATTAAGTATTTTTGAATCCTGTCGAAACATACCTTCTATTTTAAAACCAATTTCTTCCAATATTCTTATAGAGATCTTGTTATCAGTAAAGCAAAAGGCTTCTAAACGATTTAACTTATATTCATTAAATGATATATCAAGAATTTTTTCTACTGCTTCTTTACAATAGCCATTGCCACGAAAATCTTTACCGATCCAGTAACCAAGCTCAGCTCGGTCATGCTCGTTATTAATTCTAAGTTCAATAATACCAACGACCTGCATATGATCGGTACGTTGAATAACCCACCTCATTAATTCATTCTCATTACTCTGTTTAATGCCTTTTTCTATCCACCCTTTTGAAAATCCAACAGTATATGGATAGGGAACATTATAATTATTTGATGCAATATCAATATCATCTAATAATACATCCATATAGAACGCATCATCCATACTTATCGGTCTAAAACTCAAGCGTTTTGTATTATAAATACTCATTTTCACTCCTCTCGGCATGTGCCACCCACCTCATAAGAATACCTAAGCTTCACCTTTATAAACCAGAATATTGCTATCATGAGCTCTTTGAAGCACCCACTTATTCACATCACCCAGAATACAATCCTCTATTAAACTGTTTCCATCACTTTCTATAAATTTATTCAAGTAATATAATCTCTCATTAACTGCATAAATTACGTGTTCTTTGCTTTTGATAGGACGTCCATGTCCGATAATTAAGTTCTTTGGTTCAAGATTAATTATTTTCTCTAAACTTGTCTTATGTTTTTGAATGCTTCCATCAGAACACAAAGATGGTATGCAAGGCTCATCATCAAGTGATTGCATCATTAGGTCACCTGCACAGAGTGTGTCATTATTTATTAGTATTAGTGAACCACACCAGCAATGACCTTCCCCATTAAATATCTTTATTTCAAATCCATTTAATTCAAAGCACCCTTCATCTATTAACCTTGTAGGCTCATGCAATACTATATGCTCCTCATTATGCTCGCTAAAATATTTATAGTTCTCTTCATACCTGCTGCTACATATCAAATCAACTTTTCCAAAAACATCTGAACCAGCGACATGATCAGGATGATAATGAGTAAAAATAATGGCATTCACTATTATTCCCTCGTTGTCCAACTCCATTTTAACTTGTTCTGCATGCTCTACCATTCCACAATCAATTAAGATTGCCTTCTGTTGATTAATTAAGGCAGTTATAACTATCGTATCCTCAAATACATATGTTCGAATCATATCATTAATCATATGACGTTCCATCTCAAACACCCCTATCTTCTATTTAATATCAATTTGACCATTCTGCATCTCGAGCCATAGAACTCGCATTACCTCATACTCAACTCTATCGTAAAATTTATCCCTCCATACAACATCCACTAAACACTTCTAAAAATCGGAACAGCTCCACATGATTTCTCATAAAATTCTACAGGTCCTGCTTCATCAATTATTGCATACTTATAACCTATACGCTTCATATCCTTAAGACAGCTGTGTAAAATGGAATACCCAACTTTCGTAGTTCTATTATCTCTCTTAGTGCCCATAGGACCAAATAAACCTTTGCTCGCTAAATCATATGCTCCAAATCCGATTATTTTTTCATCCATAATAGCAATGTATACGGGTATGATTTCCATATCAAACCCTTTCTTAACATTATCGGCCCACCCCTGATTGAATTCCCCTAATATAAAATCATACACTCTTTCAAAATCCGCTTTTTCAGCTCGCTTTAATTCAAAATTAATATGCGCTAGCGTCACTTCTTCATAAGTCTCTAACGATACTGCTAGATCACGACAAGTTGTTGTAATATCAAGGATCAATGACCTATCTTCCCCATTAACATAATTGCTAACTTCATTATTTAGTGAAAATAAAGCTTGTATAATATGCCCTTCGTTCATGAATACCTGCCCATACTTATTCATGATCAACTGTGCCTTCTCAATAATCTCCACCATTCCATTAGAAACTTTGCAACTAAAAAGGTCATGTGCTTTTCTTTCAGACCTGTTTAATTTAGCTGCTATTTGATTAAGTTCATCTAAATTAATATTCAATTTTAGACTTAGTTCACCCAATACCCCTGTTTTTTCTTGCAAGACCGCAATAAACAAATCAATGGGATATACAATCTCATACTTATTGTGCTCTATATGGTTGATAGAACGTGAAATAATTCGTTTTAATCTTTCTGTAATTGTAAATTGTTCCATATTACTCCCCTCCAGCAGTCATACCCTTAACGCTGATGAATGTTCCCGATTGTTTTGTAACCCTAAACACGTTATCTACATTCCTTTTGTTTTCCAGAAACTCTGACAGTCCATTTATTGCTGTATTGCTTATATCTGACATA
>CAZJIO010000029.1:3674-6622 GCA_964546035.1 uncultured Eubacteriales bacterium
CTTTAAATGTACATATGTATTGAATCAAATCTTGATTGCTATCAACCTCTAAATGATCAAAATATTCAATCATAGATACTTTATCAAATAATCTTTGAAGAATATCCTTTCCATTTTGTAATCTAAAGGATAAGGATGATGAATTAAAAACATCCAAATTACGATCAAACTCATTCACCCACCGGTTAATTTCAATCAAATGACTGTCACCAACTGTAGCTGCATAGAATATTCCGTTAGGTTTTAGCACTCTAAAAACTTCATTTAGAGCCTTATCTATATTGGGAACATGGTACAGCATAAAGTTAGCTATAATAATATCAAAAAAGCCTCTTTCAAAAGGAATCTCTTGGATATCAATTTTTTGTATTCTTACAAGTTTTTATACTTTTCTGATAGTTCCTTTACCATGCCTTCTGTAAAATCTGAAAGATAAATTTCTACTTCTCGAGGGAGCCCTTCAAGTCTTCCTATCCATAAATCTCCAGTACCACTGCCAAGTTCTAGCACTCTATATCCTCTAGAGAAATCATATTGCCTAAATAACCAATTAGCTAGACCTTCCTTATTTGCACTATATTTCTCATGAATAGATATTCTCTGTGATAGATTTTTTCCGTCTTTATATTGCTCTTCTACCTTTTCTTTATTCGACACAGATTGGCCATAATTTTTCATACTATCCTCCAACACCGCTCACTTAAATCATTCGTATTTTCGTCTCTTCTATATAACATGCAACTTTTTCATACCGACTAGTATAATCTACGATGTGTTTTTGCAACTTCAGGTCATATTCAAAAGCTAATGTTTTTATATAGTCACAAATTCCATTTGCATTCATTTCATCAATCTTGGAAATCTTCAAACATTCAGGTAATCTCTCATTGCCTCCGTATCTATGAATATTAGTTTTATATGCCATATCCCTTTCAACCATGGCTATTACCAAATACTCTTTGATTAGGTCTAACAGCATGTGCATCCCTATAAGATTGTCATGACGCGCAAACTTCTTAATCGTCATGAAATATTTGAACCAAACTTCATCAATATGCTTATCTGTGTACTGAACCGAATACTCATCACTGGTTTTAACTTTGTTTTTGTCAAATAATATGTCCCCATAAATTAAGGTTGATTGAACACCATTACCCGATTCCTTTGCAAGCCATCTATCATATGTATATATTGTTATATCCAAAAGCTCAGTTGAATGTAGTGCATCAATAATTGTCCGGTAAACAATTGAATCAGCTTCAATAAAAACTTCACTCCCTATTGTCGCCCCAAGGCCACTTACAGCATCTTTAACTTTTTCTTCGTTGATATCTATGCCGGGCTCGAGAACGACCCATAAATCAGTATCAGACCAAAAATCTATTTCGACTTCCTTTAGTTTAGATCCTTTGAGCAAAATTGCTTTTATACCACTATACTTTTGTACCATTTCTTCAACTAACAAATGTAGGAAATCGTTCATCTTTCACCTCTTAAAAATTAATTTTCACATTGCTCTCGCCATCTCATTAACCAATCTAGTTGCTTATCAAGAAACTGCTCATCAACACAATCTAGCCCATAAATTTCGATTATTGTTGCTTGAAGTTGATAGTCATATATAGCAATTAGATCATAAAATGCCATATATTCCATATCGCTTAGAGTACAATGTTTTGTATATCCTTTAAGAAAGGCTTCATATGTATGGCTCGCATTTGAATAGCCCTTTTCATCATAATCAAAGTAGTTTGTTGAATTGCACATGATCATTATGTCATAGGTTGGAAAAGCATTGCATGAAGTGTCAAAATCTAGAAGATAATGTTTACCTGTAGATGTCTTTAAGACATTTCCCCTATGCATATCTCCATGACAGAAGCCACGCGGTAAGTTTTCTACTCTTTTCCAAAGTGTATCACCATATTCTCGGAACAAATTTGTTTTACTCGTATTGTAATTCTTTCTACCTAGAATATTTATGTAACGATCAATAAAGAATTCTTTTTGACGTATATGCAGTATCCCTTTGTACTCGCGCATAATGTTATGCAATTGGCCGATAAGTTCTCCAATTTGTTCAACATTTTCCCCTTCTTCCAGTTCACTACCCTCAATAAAATCAAACAATACCCAAAGGTATTTTCCATCGAGTTCGTCTACTTCAACGTACCGAAATCCCTTCTTTGTAGAAATAATGCGTGGTGATGGAAATCCCTTTTCTTCAAGGAATAATAAAATATCGATAGATTGCTTTACTGTATCCATGAAAGCAGCGGGGATAATCTTCATGAAGTATACGCCACTTGTACCAGTAGCACTATAAGAGGCACAACCACCTTTACGTAGCAATTGTAGTGAATTAACTTTTATATCATACATGTTGTTCAGCATTCTAAGCATTTTAGCTTCAACCAATTATCTGATTCCCCCTTAAATAATGACCTTAAAATATAATAGTAACATTGTTGGATCTTGCTGGATAACGTCGTAGTGGTTCTTTATATCCCACAATACAAGGCTATTTTATCTCTCGACTCAATTATATCTTTTGAGCTTTGAACAATCTCTAATATTATCCTACCGTCAAAGTCCTTTAGAACTTCCTTGAAAATATACTTAAAATCGATATTTCCTTCTCCGATAGGTAAATGCTCATGTATGACATCGAAATGTCTATCAGCTACATGAAGAAGTCTTGGTTTCTTCAAATCTACAATCATTTGTAAATGATCATAATCATCTATATGAGCGATGTCCAAAATCAGTTCTACATTAGGGTTTTCTTTAAAAACAAACTCAATATCTTCAATAGAATTGAACATTGGGTCTAACTTACTATTATTTTCAATATATACTTTAATATTCTGGTCAGATAATCGTTGATATGCAAATCTAATCTTTTGTGAAAGCTTGATAATAGACTTATCCGTCACTTTTTCACTTTT
>CAZJIO010000029.1:6632-10021 GCA_964546035.1 uncultured Eubacteriales bacterium
ATACGGGATGAATGATTAACTCCTCATGTTTTAAATAATTGAGTATCTGAGTAAGCTTTGGAATATGTTCTTCGAATTCATTGATATCCAGTACTGCATGAATAATACTTGGAAAATTAGAAGACTTAATTACTTCAAGAGGATTTTTATCTTTATGTAAAGCGATGCCATCTTTGTCATACCATATCTGCATAAGTTTGAAGTTATTCGTCCTTGAAAATTCGACCTCATCTTTATATGTATTAAAGAATCTAGCTAAACAACCTATCTCTATCATATCAATAATCCCCTTTCCCTCTTAAAATTCCAAGATTGTATGATAAGATCACTACTCTTCACTTATCCTGGCATTAAAACCATCAACCTCTTTGTATACACGCTTTTTATTTTTGCATACTTTTTTCAAGATTTCTTCATTCAAATCATAACCTAAAATTTCTGCAATACCATATAAGTAAATTGCAACATCAGCTAATTCTTCACCAACAGAGGGTAATTTTTTTCGATATGCTTCAAATGCTTCAGCCAGCTCTCCATTAATAAAACAGAATTCCAGTTCAACATTTGTGGTATTAAAACCCTTTTGTAATTTATTATCAAATATCATCTTTTGAAGATCACTAAACTCATCCAAAACGAACACCTCCGTCAGATTAATTTTATTCCATACACGACGTCTACTTACGCCCTATTATTAACCCATGATTACTTGCACCTAAAATGCTTTTCTCCCTACAGATTGAATAATGATAATTACACCATATAGTAAATTCTTCATCGTTCATTTCATCAACTTGGGTTCTTAAAAATAATGGTGTTAGACCATCAACAGCTATATGATCTATAATCTGCATGCCATTCAAAGCAAGACAACCTTCGATCTCTTCTGGGCTTGTATAATAAGAATCTGTCCAAAAACAATTTGGGTCATCGTGGGTTATAATCCCATGATCTAGCAGCTGATCTGCAAATTCTCTGTTAAGAAACTTCGAGTCACTTGTAGCAATAAAAGGAAAAATAAAGAATTTATTGATATACGCTACTACCAGACGGCCATTTTTTTTTTTGTTTCTCAGACATTCTTTGATACATTGATCTCTTAAATTACTATCCGTTATATGATAAATGGGTCCCATACACAAAACAATATCAAAGCTTTCATCTTCAAATTGACTTAAATTAGTAGCATCATTGATACCCGTTATCATATTGTAATCTTTAGTTTTTAGTTGTTCATTGATTATTTCAATATGCCGAGGTGTGATGTCAAGCGCAGTTACATCATATCCCTTGTCAGCCAAGTGAAATGCATAAATCCCAGTTCCAGCTGCACAATCTAAAACCTTTCCATTAACGGGAAGTATCTCAGTTAACACCCTTATAGTAGTTATAAATTCTATTTTCCTTGAATTATTGGTTGTTAACCTGTTTTCTTCTTTATATTTTTCATAACTTTCAATTACATAATTCATCTTACTCTCCTCATATTCCTGTTGGCCATTTGTCCTTTACATTACTTTCACCTTTAAAATAATTGACTTTGTCCTTTGTTTCATAAATCTCTAGAGCAGGCAGGATATTAACCTTTCCCGAGTCTGGGTATTCACATATGTCAATCCCCGCCTCTGTCCGGATATCTATATATGTACAATGTTCTAGTGTATGATTATAAAGTTGATGTGCACCAGAAGGACCCAACTCAAAGAAAACCATATCACCTTTAACTAACTCTTCATACCCTTTAGGCGTCCGCAACATCGCTTTCCCACTAAGAATTATAAATATTTCTTCTGAATTCCTATGAAAATGATACGGATATGAGTACTTATCTGGATCTAGTTGTCTCATATCAAAATGAAGATGCTTAGATTGTGCAATTTCAGATAACTTAGGACTGGTATGCCATGAAAACTCCGGTATTGGAGATGTCTTTGGCTCAAAAATTACGTCCTCACTTTTATAAATATGTGCCATAACCTTTCTCCTCCTTTAGCTACATTCATCCTATACTGGAGATTCTAGTATTGTTTTGATCATCGTCAATCCTCCAGACCTAAATCTTGTGGGGTAGGTTGATTTTCTTCTAGCCAATATATGGAACCGTCATTTTTACGGTTTATAAATTTGTGAGTATACAATTCTCTTCTAATGAGAGCCACATCATTGAAGCGGCAGGAGTCTTCTATAATTCGATTAATCTCTTTTTCAGAATAGAATTTATTCAGATCAAACTTTAATGCAATAAAAAATAATACGACTGTTTTAAGTTTTCTTTTAGCAGGATATGAACACAACCTATTTTGGTCATCCAGAAAGTTTTTAAGCAGTTTATTAATGTCCATTATTTTAATCTTATCCTTTCGACAATAGTTAATTGGGCAGATATGTTCTTTTATCATTTTGGAACATGCAGCATAAGGAGAGACCTATTGTAATTCTTTCATCATTAAATATTCGGTGATTCCACTTTTATATAAACTAGGAATAACTCCAACTTCACTATAACCACAATTTTCATACAACAGCTTAGCTTTTGGATTAAAATCAGCCACAACAAGAAAAACCTTTGAACTTTGAGCAATTACCTTTTCAAAATAACTTAATAATTCTTTCCCTATACCAAGATTCCTGAATTCTTCCTTAACTGCAATTATATGTAAATAGGGAAAACTATGAAATGCACCATTACGAATGTACCATATAAAACCTAGGCATAATCCTTTGTTATCTAGTGCAACTAAGATTTCTTGCTTTGTAATACCCTCACTTATAGCCTGGACGACCTTATTTTCTTGTGAAAAATAGACACTTCCTAAATCCGAATTCTGTAATGCCATGGCACAATCATTAAGATGCTCCCATTCTGCTTTTATAATATCATAAATCATGTAAATATCTCCTTCATAACCTAGTATTAATGTTTCATGGCTTTCATAAATTTCCATACCAAATACCTATAAGAAATTTATAAATGAATCCAATATCGCCTGATCCTATTGTTATCCACACATACTTCTTTTTCAAACACACCGCCATTAGCGATAATTGTTTTTTCACTGGCAACATTGTCAAAATCGCAAGTTATCAAAACTTTAATAAGTCCTCTATTTTTACAGTTTTGCAAGTTCTGTCGTAGCATTTCCTTTGCATAACCTTTCCTTCTTTCCGATGGCCTAACTGAATATCCCATGTGCCCACCCCAAACACTTAGAATAGGGTGATTAATATGGTGTCTAAGATCAATAATACCTACTATTTTATTGTCAGCCAAACGAACAGCAATATAACTATTGGATGCTACCCCACCTTTAGGGTTGTTTTCTTCATTTTCCTTGTTGTCGAGAATTTCAATCCATTCATTTGCTGATGCGCAATTTCTCAAACTACCG
>CAZJIO010000029.1:10059-38350 GCA_964546035.1 uncultured Eubacteriales bacterium
CATTTGCATCTAAAACTTCTTGACGAAAACTCATAATATCATTAGCATAGTCAATCGTTGGCTTAATTAATTTAATATCTGTCATTGTCATCCTCCTAATTCTTAATGCTTATTCAATAACCTTCTGACATATAATATATCCTCTTTTACTGGCATATTCATAATCTTCATAGGGCAATCTTGTTACTGCTTCCATTATTCTAAACCCGACCCTCTTTAGTATACCAACTATTTCCTCAGTATCAAAAAACATATAATCAAGGTTAACCTTCTCGTCAAAAAGTGAGTCCACATGTAATATTTGAGTTCCGGAATGAAATGATAAGAACAGTAATCCGTCCTTTTCCAACACTCTCCATACTTCTTTAAATACCCCTTCAACTTCATTAATTGTACAATGAACGATCGAGTAAAATGATACAACCCCACCTAAACTATTATCCTGAAGCTCTAAGTCCATCATATTCCCAATCTTATAGTCAATGTCAGGATTCTTAACTTTTGCAATATTGAGCATCTCGTTTGATAAATCAATGCCAAACACATCCTTGTCCCTATCCTTCAAGAATCTTGAAATATGTCCTGGTCCACATCCCAAATCACATATTTTACTGTCATATCTTACTTTTGATGTAAATTCCTCCAATAAATGTCTATCTAGGGGCTTATGATCAAGCTCATTGAAAAATGCGTCTGTATATTTAGTTGCTACGCTGTTATAGCTAGCTTTTATGTGCTCAATCTTCAAAAGTATTTTCCTCCAATTGTATTAACGCATAGAAATTATAAACTAAAATGTTCTTTTATCATTATTGCACAATGTTCCGCTGAAATATGAGTATTGTCTATTTTGATATAGTTGTCGAACGTTATCTCACCCTCGTAACTAACGCAACGATAATCCTTATCAATATCCAAAAGCCTTTGATTTGAACTTTCGATATCTCGTTTTGAAGCCTTATTCATAAGGCGATTCTCAGTAACATTTCTTTCTAATCTTACTTCTTGCGACGCTACAAGTTCCACATAGTAAATATCAGCACCTTCTTTTCTAAAGATATCTGATACGTGCTCTACACTATCCCAATCAGATTTTTCATTAAAAGCCCAAATATATGTAAATATTAATCCATAATTATCAGTTTTGGCAAATTCTTCGAAAATAACTTCTCTTAATCGATGTATTGATTTCCCATGAAAAAAGCCGAATATTTCAATCACAGGTTCAATAGTCATATGATTATGAAATAAGCGTAAATCTGTAATTTTCATAAGTTCTTGTCCCACTGACATCTTCCCTACCGCTGCATCACCGATTATAAATACTAACTTCATACAAATACCCTCCTATTATATAGATCCATTGCTGCACAACCACTCCTTAAGGAGCTTCGTCTTCGCTTGATAACGTTTTAGTTCCATTATGGTACCAATCACCTGTTGTTCACCCATCTTTATTTCATCTTCATTTGATGCTTCTATACCAAGCGCTCTTTTTAAGTTATATTCCAACCATCCGAGCATACCTTCATAGCAACTATCTAATACAGTATCCCAATTCACTTTAATATCAGACTTGTTTTTCTTATATGCATTAAGAAGGGTCATGAAGTAATTTTTGTTTAAACTTCCAGCTCCATCATCTGCCCAATAATTTAACACTTCTAATAATTCTTGAGAAGGATTTACATAACCTGCCGCTTCCCAGTCAATTAAATAGGGATTACTTCCCTGCCACATCACGTTTTTAGGATCTAAATCCCTATGGCTTATAACCTGATCTGCAGATAGCTCTGACAGAGCCATTAACACCTTTTGATTCCACTTCATAATATCCCCGAGTGCTTCTTCATAAACAGAGATCCACATTGACTTTTCTTTTCTACCCATTATAAGATATTTTTCCCATTCATATAAGGGTTGCCCTTCATATTTGAAAACTATCCCAGGCACAGAAATGTCTAAACTATGTATCTTTCCAAGTATATCTCCAATTTTATGGCAATGTTCCTCTTTAATTTCAGGAGGAAATATTGATTTTCCATCGAGCCAATTAAAAACCATAAAGTATTGTTCTTCAAATAAATGTACATGGCTACCATTAATTTCAATTGCCATAATAGCAGGAACCATTGACCCAAGTATTACAGAAATTTTTTCTGAATTGATCATGTTATTTAGAGCACTTCCACGTTTCATGATAGATGGATTCAAGCATTTGACAGCATAATCACCTTTGCTTGTAGTTACTCTATATAGCTTGTGTAATAAACCACCTTTAATTTCTACGGGCTCCCTTATTACCGATCCTAGGCTTAAAGTTTTACTTATTTCATATATTTGAACCTCTTTCTCTTTTCCCATGAATCATCTCTCCTTAAATAAATAAGTTATCCCGATACTGAATGATTATTTTGCCTATTTGGTGTGCCTAAATATGATAATGGCACATTTGATATACCAAAACCGTTTCTTTGTTTCTTTTCTATATCTAATTCTATCAATGCAGTCATAAAACCGCCATCAGAAGGTACTCTACAAAAATCATAATTTACTGTTTTCCAACCTATATCATCTTCATAAATTTCTATGGAAAATTCGCCCTTTTTTCTCCACTTAATGCTTTCTCGATCTTCCTGCATCATAACACTTCTTCTTCTTACTGATCCCGAACCATCAGGGCAAAATATCCATTCCTCACTCATTATTGCTTCAAATGTTCCTTGACACGAAACCCAGTGGCCTATCAAGTCAAATCTGAATATCTGTTTTAACTCATCTATATCGAAATTATTGTTTTCAGATACTATACTCATCATTTGCTTATTTCTCCTTTCAAATATAGTGACGAACTTTAATTATTCTCCTATAGCCTCCAAGAATTCCTGTTTAAAACCCTCTGGTAATATAATTCCATAAATAATCATATTATCTTGGATCAAATAACTTCTAATGACTTTTGTTCCATCCTTTAAGTTGAAGTGCAAAATGTAATTATCTCCACCAGATATAGGCATTTCATAATTAATTTTTGACTCCATGATTTGTTCGACTAAATTTTGGATATCAACTTGATCTTCTATAACATAACTCTTCATAGTACCTTCCATTTCTTCCAAATAAACATTAATAGACTCAATTAGATCCTTAATTGGCAATAAATCTTCACCCTTTATTGCTTTAGGGTTTGTATTCGCTTCGTAAAGGAATATTTGATTATTTCTATAAGCAACCAATCTAAATTCAGGTGAATACCCCTTTACCCTATAGATTTTTGTTCCCTTTTCTAAAAATGCAGCATCTCCATTTTGCGTCTCATATGAAGGATTAAAAACAACATCAGCCACTTCGAATTTAACTGTTGAATAAATATCGCCGATATCATCCTCGTCAATTCCATAACCATCTTCCATATAACGAGAATCATAAACAATGCCCTTAACCTTAATGAAGTTTGTCCAGTCAATTATTGAATTACCTTCAATATCCCTTGGATCTGAACAACCAATTAGTAATATTGAATTTATTAAAAAACATAAAATTATTCTTCTCATAGTAACCTCTCAATTTATAGTAGCTTAAACACTAATGAGGGAATGCAATAGTGGTGCAAAAGCTAGTACGTAATGGCAGAAAATGTGATTGTAAATAGACCATAAGCAATTGTCATAAATAAGTAACACTTTTAGTATCCAAATCAATAATCACGCTTCTTACATCATTCTTACTTAAATGAATGATACTCCCATCCTTATCAAATACATACGATATTGGTATAGAAACACCACAATTTCTATATGAACCATCTGCATGACTGGCACCAAGAATAATGACTCCTAATTCTATCGCTATTTCTTTTGCACGTGCTGTCCACGTATCAAATTGTTCCTCACTAAACATCCCCACTCCAATAGGATTAAAAACAATATCCGTATCAGATAGCTTATGATAATCTAAAAACATCTCTCTACAAAGTAAATAACCGACTCGAGTATTGCTGATTATGGCCACTGATGGTTCCAATAGGGGTGAATCCAAACCAGACTTCATTCTCTTAAAAACTATTGCGCCGAATTCATCTATTACTGCTCCTCTATCCTTTCTGTCCTCATCTGCCAGGTAGCTAGAGACTATTGCAGTCTTATACTTCTTTGCTAGTTCACTGGCTCTATTCAAAAAATAGTCAGAACTCAGATATCCTTCGGGGAACAAAATGCAATCACATACATTATTTTCTATAACCTTAACCAGTTCGTCCATATCGTCGCTTCTTTTTGGCTGACCTATCAGTATTCTCATATAAATCCCCCAATTTTTGTTACTTATCTTCAAATACTCTTTTAAGATATATCATATCAATAAGTTGTATGCCATTTTCGTAAATAGGTTGATCATAGTGATCAATGAAAAAGTTTCTCACTATGTGTGAAAACTCAAAAGTACAATTCTCATAAAAGGAAATAGTTGAACGATCATCGCCTGTACCTACAAACATGGTTTTACACCGTCCTTTATAATAGTCAAATATATACTTGATCAAGCTGCTACCATAGCCTTGTCTTTGATATTTTTCATATGTGGCTAGATTCTTTATCTCGTATTCATCTTCTTTTTCTTGAGTAACTACACAGATACTTTTCAAATCATCATCAAACAGTGCAAATAGTAGTCCTCTATCTAGATACCTGTCAATCATGCTTTCTTGTTCATCCGCTAATAATAACAAATCAAGGTAATCTTTTTTATTTTGTTCTATAATTTTAATCTCCATGATATACCTCCTGATTATTACATATAAGATTGACTTAAAACTAAGATACAACGGAAATTACTCAAACACTTTTCCACCATGATACTTCTTGTCCTTTGCCGTTATCCAATAAGTATAAACGATACCCCATCCCATTTTCTCTTAATTCTACTACGTAGACTTTGTGCCAGAAAATTTGTTTTACCTGAATCAGTCGTTCATATTCAGCCCATGATTCTACATAGTCCAGTTTTACATCTTTATATTTTTCTCGATACTCCTCTATATTATCAATATAATCTTTTATCCCTGGATAATTTGCCTTAATGTATTCTATAACATCACTTGTTTCATTAATCATATTTTCATTACTAAAAAACTTTAAATCATTGCCTCCCTGAGCACTTAAAGTAAAGTCTCCAATTGAAAATGGCATGAACATTATGAATACAATAAATACAATTGTTATTGTACTAATAATAACAGGCGGGAAACCAAATATGAACCGCTTCAAATCAAAAGAAAAAATTGGTTCGTTCCAGTTCTTAACGGATGTATAGAAAACAGCAAAACACACAGCTGTTATTGCTGAAACCGCTCCAAATGAATTTTGATAATCTAATACACTTGAAATATAGAAATAATATGTACACACTCCTATAATAATGGCGAATGGAATCATATGCACAAACATGTTGCGAAACTTACATAAATAGATAAGTTTCATACAAAGATAAAAAAGAAAACTAGGTAAAAAAAGCAGAAATATTGGAAGTATGAAATATCTAAAAAGCAATGCAGCTAAATAAAGAATCTCCATGTCTATGTTCTCCTAATTCAACTATTGAAACGACAAAAAACCCTCATTTCCAGCAATCTAATAGCATGCGATTTCTCAATCACAAACCATCAAAATGCTCACTGAGGGTAACTTTACAATCCATACCTTTATAAAATTGCAAACACTAATTATAGAATTTCACTCGCTGTCAATACCCTCTCCCGGACCATAACTTCTATATATTTAACAAAAATTATATTACATATCCTTACAATCCACAAGTTAAACTTAAAGTTTCAGACCATATTTTTATCGATTTATATGTATTCACGTCTAATGATAAATGTATAATGAAAATCATCTGCATCACGATAAACTTTTTAGAACTCTTGATAAAGCCGTATCCCAAGGTCTTGACTCAATCACACGAATACCATTCTGATCACAAGTATCTGCTATCCATTTTCCATATGCTATACTTATCTCAGCTCTGTAATTCTGTAAATCGCCACCTTCTCTTAGTGAATAGTTCTGAACTATTTGATTAATGTCTGCTTCACACACAAAGATTGATTTTACCTCAGGATTATCAAAAGATATTGTGAATTCGGGATCAATAAAATCACCCTCAATAATAATAGGTACTTTATCTTCAATATGCCTATTTACAAGCTCTTTCAATACCCGAATCATTTCTTTACTTACATCAATTAACCAGTTCACATTGCCCGCAACTCCGATCTCCTTCCAATTCACACCAGTACTCCAATAATGTATTGCAGGAAAACTTTCCTTCGTTGTAACCGTTTCTACGGATAAATGAACATCATCTACTTCTAAGACATTAACACCAAAGTATCGACCAATTTCATAGGCTATGCTTGATTTTCCACATCCTGAAGCTCCTCCAACAAATAAAATTGTCCAATTTCTATCTGTATTCACTTAAATACCTCCTCATCAATATCACATATTCCATTATTTTTTTCTAGCTTTTACAAAAAGAACATCGTTGCTGGTAAAAGAATTTTCGTTAACAAGACCCTGTTCAATTTTTTCAACGATGAAGCCGTTTTCTTCTAAAAGTCCTGTTATTCTAGTATTGCTGTAAAGAGTATCCCAAGTGATAAACTCTCTTTGTTTTCCCGATCCCTGGTCTATAATGATGTTCCGTTGACCCCAAGTCATTTCTTCTTCAAAAAATGCAGTTTCTGTGAGAATAAAATGCGGTTGATCACTCCAGAAATCTTCGTTATGAACGACTTCGAAGTCCCTTTGTTCGGTTTTGGTTGCAGATAATCCTTCCGAGAATACATCAAAAATGAATACGCCATTCTCCTTCAATGAATCGTGTACATTTTTAAGGAAGACTTTCTGTTCATCTGGAATGAGTGCACCAAAATCACAATAGATACACAAAGCAGCATCAAATATGCCAAGATCTATTTGACTTAGATAATTTTCGTTTAGATACTTAATGGGAAGATTATTTCGTTTTGCCGATTCACGGGCATACCGAATGCTGTTTTTGGATATGTCTACCCCTGTTACAGCATGCCCTAATAAAGCGAGTTTCTCAGAATATAAACCAGGGCCACAACCAAAGTCTATAATTGTACTGTCCATTTTTATTTCCTGACTAGTCCATTGGACGGTTTTTTGAATCGATTGAGCATTTCTAGACGCAGCATCATGATCAGCATCCAAATGTGCTAACAGCATGTTGTTGGCTATATGGGGATCCGTCCACAAAAAGTCCTTACTTCTTGAATACAATACAAGCTTATTATCCATCTTTCCCTCCTCGATCCTATAAGTATATTTGCTAATTCCACTCCTTTATAGATACCCTATTGCCTCTAATGATAACGCAAATACTAATTCAAATGAAGATTTTCCCCAATCCCGTTCATCATATTGGTCTGGATTAACAAGGATGTCTGCAGCAAATAGTATTTGACCAAAAACCACTCCTCTGAACTGGGCACATGCTGCTAATGCTGAACATTCCATCTCAACAACTGAGCATCCTTCTTGCTTTCTATATTCTACCATTTCTTTAGTTTCTCTATAAAACCCATCAGTTGTCCACGTTTTACATTCTTCAAACTTAATATTCCTTAAATTAGCAGACTTCTTTATCGCATCAATGGCTCTAAGTGAAAGTTTAATTGTCCTGGATGGTTCTATATAATGACATGCAATTATGTATTTAACGCCATATGAAATTAAATCGAAAATTTGAGTTGCTGCTGATAACCTTATATTATAAAAAGATTAAGATATCACTCTTAATCTTTACTATATCAAGTATTGATACCATAAATTATTCTACGACAGCATTTTATTCCACGCGTTCAGTAACAACCCACTGGCGTACAATATATCTCTATCTGAAAATTATATTACATTTTCTTACAACTCACAAGATAATTTTATATTTTCAGACTGATTTAGATTACATAAGGATAGATATTAAAAAGTCTTTATGCTATAATTTTAAATAATAACGAGACATAAGCACCAAAAAATACTATTGTAGAATGAGGATTAGAACAATGGATATTATTAAAGTTCATCAAATTGCCAGTGAAATAAGACAAAATATTAGTAAGGTTATTATTGGTAAGGAAGATAAAATAAATCTGATATTAACCTGTCTTCTAGCGGAAGGTCATGTTTTATTGGAGGATTTACCAGGAACAGGTAAAACTGTACTGGCAAAGACCCTTGCAAAATCTATTGATACCGAATTCAAGCGTATTCAGTTTACTCCTGATTTACTTCCTGCAGATGTAACTGGTCTCAACATTTACAAACAAAAAATTTCTGAATTTGATTTTGTTAAGGGGCCAATTTTTGCTAATATTATTTTAGCAGATGAAATAAATAGGGCTACGCCCAGAACCCAGTCTAGTATGCTCGAGGCTATGGAGGAGAGACAAGTGACGACAGACGGTGTCACAAGGACGCTTACAAAACCCTTTTTTGTAATTGCAACTCAAAATCCTATTGAAACCGCTGGTACATATCCCCTTCCAGAAGCACAAATTGATCGTTTCATGATGCTATTATCTCTAGGGCATCTCTCTGAAAAAGAAGAGTTAGATATGATTGACCGCTTTATTGGAAAAAGCCCTTTAATCGATATTATACCTGTTTGTACAAGCGCTGAAATTATTGAAATGTCAGCTGCTGTGGAACAAGTTTTTTTGCATCCAGAAATCCGAAATTATCTCGTTCAAATCATTCATGCCACCAGAAATCACCCCTCCATCGCTATTGGTGTCAGCTCAAGAGGCACCCTAGCTTTTGTTAAGGCAGCACGCGTCTATGCATCAATCATGGGCCGAACCTATGTCACCCCCGAGGACATCAAAATGTTGACGATACCACTTCTATCACATAGAATAATTCTTTATGCAAATGTATCAAAGACTAGCCGGCGCGATGACATTATTCACGAGATCCTTAGTACCATCACAGTACCTACTGAAAATTGGGAGACACGATAATGCAGGTCCTTATATTGGCGATTTGTCTCTTCTCACTATTTGAATTACAACGGATCGTCTACAGAAGGTATTGGAGTCATGGGCTAAAGTTAAAGATTGAATTTGATAAGCAGATTGTCATGGAAGGCGATAAAAATTGCCTTACCGAAGAAGTGTATAACAAAAAAAAACTGCCTCTTCCAGTCTTGCATGTAAAATTTTGTGCCCCCCGGAGCTTTATATTTGAAAAAGAAGAAAGCACAAATATTACTGATCATTTCTATAGAGACGACAAAATAACAATGAGTGCTTGGCAAAAAGTAACTCGAACACTGCCCTTTATCTGTAACAAAAGGGGCTGCTATACGCTTTATGATGCTAGCTTGGTTTCTAGTGATCTTTTATTGACAGATCAATTTATAAAAAAACAAAAGCTATTCAATGTCATCAAGGTGTATCCGAGTCGTTTACCCACTGATCAGTTTATTGTGATCTATCAGAGTATTTTAGAGGATATTATCGTCAAAAAGGCTTTAAATGAAGATCCCTTTGAATTCAATGGTATGCGTGATTATCAACCCTACGATTCCATGCGTGATGTTAATTGGAAGGCCTCTGCACGAAATATGTGTTTGCTTGTGAACAAGCATAACCCAGTTTCCTCTAACAATAAGCTTATTTTTTGCTTGAATGTATCGGATGAAATGAATCGAATTAGACAGGACTTAATTGAATCCGCTATTCGCATTACTGCTTCCTTATCAGAACGTTTCATATCCGATCGCATCAGTGTTGGTTTGGAAACGAATGCACGTGATTACTTCACCGGAGAAAGAATTATGGAAAAGGCTGGAGCTACTGAAAATCATATGAATACCCTGGACTATAATTTTGCGCACATAGATTTAACAAAGAAATGTTATGATTTTATTGCAGTTCTAAAAGATGTTTTTGCCCATGAAAAGCCTGGAAACAATGTTTTTGTTGTTGTTTCTCCCTCTCTAGACCCAAGTTGCCTTGAGTACTGTAAGTCGCTAAGGAGCATAGGTTATAACATTGTGTTTATTGTTCCAATCCATATAAGTAAACCTATTTCACATAATGATCTAACACAAAATGATATAATCTATAGATGGGAGGTTTAGATAGATGCTTAAAAGATTTCAGATCGCCAATGATCTACTCTATATTCTTATGAAAATCTGTCTAAGCTTAGCTGCTTATCAAGTCTCTTATATTCTGGATTTTCAAGAGCGTTTTAATCCTTTATTAGTAGGTGCACTACTAATCATCATTACGCCTTCTATAGATTATCTCATTCTTACTTTTTCTAGATGGAGGGTTTTATTGTTTCTTTTACGCTTTTCATGCCTTGGAATGGTCATATTTGTTCCCTTTTACGAGAAGATTTTCCTGGTCATGTATGCATTGTTAGGGTTAGAAAAGTATCGCAGAAAGAACTTCTCAGATGCTTCCAATAACAAAAAAGAATTATTGATGGAACAAGGTATATCAACCATTTTTATCCTTTTATTGATTGTTTTCATATTTCTCACCAAAGCATTTCATTATCAAAGATCCTCGAACTGGATAAGTGGCATGTGCATCATTTATCTTATTGTGTATTATGTTAAATTATACGTTAAAAATCAAACAGACTTTTTAGATATAAATAAGAACGCCAAAAATATACCCGTTAGGAAAATGGTTGGCACCAGTATCTATGGACTGTATATTGTCATGTTCACAGCAATCCTTGTTTGGCTGCTTGGTCTTGGTGTAAACCACATCGTTTCCCAAAATACGCCTGACATCCATTTTTCGCGCCCTATTCTATTTCATAATACAGAAGATCCTACAGATGAGATGGCTCTGGAGGAACCAGTCGATTATGCACTCCCTAATTATGAAGATCTACCAGTGAACAACTTTAAGTATGGCTTATTATTTCAAACAATCCTTTTAGTTGTGACTGGACTTGCCTTGTTATATGGTTTATTTAGCGTATTGAAAAAATATTTTCGTCTTCCTAAACGAGATTATAGTGATATTTCCTTTAATGAAATAAACGATCTAGAAGAGCAATTACTTCCTGAAAAATATTTCAAGTCCTCAAAAATCGCAACAAATAATGAATTGGCAAGAAAAGTTTATAAGCATCTCATCAAAGCAGTCAGTAAAGTGCAACATAAAAAAATTAATCCACATGAAACCCCATCAGAAATACAAAGTAAATTTGATGAGGCATCACTGGACGTGGCAACCATTATATATGAGCATGCTCGGTACAGCAATGAAGCGTTGAGTGATGAAGAAATAAAACCGTTGATGCATTTGAAGAGTAAGAAGTGGAAGGCGAAGAAGGAATTGTGATAAAAGAGCTCAATATCAAACTTGATGTTGAGCTCCTTTACGAAGGAACAATTCTAATGACAATGTAAATTTATCATACTACCTTGTGCCATATATTGGTTACTAAATCAACCTTAAATCCTATTGCTTTATAAAAGTCTTGACCTGATCCGACATGCAACTTAGTTGCACCTAATGCCTTTAAATGATTGGCGCCTTCATAGATGATAGCTTTCCCTAAGCCCATCCGTCGATATTTTAAAATTGTACCAGCTGGCTCAACGATTCCAATTTTGTTGTATTCATCAAACCATAGAGTGGTAAATGCTGCAATCTTGCCCTCTCGATCGATGATACAAAAATCTAGTTTCTCACAATAATCTGGGGCAGTAACAATTCCTTTAAATGCTCTGATTCTTTCTTCGAGAAGCGGTGGATTTTCAGAATCATTATCGGCAAAAGACTTCCCATGGGCTATTGCCCTTAGCTCGGCACTATATAGGGACGCCTGATCTATACTAAATCCTTCAGGTAATTCAACTTTAAATTCACGATTTAGCTCCATAGCGCATTCGATATCCATATTTAACTCTTTTATGTAATCACGTTGACCGAGCATTTTCTCGAATTTCTCTTTACATGCATTGTTCACCCTTACGTATAAGTGATTTTCTCCTTCTTTTTGAATACTAAAATTCATCTCTGCGTAGTCAAGTAACTCATTCAAAAAGCTTTCCGAATAATCGATGTCTCTCATTTGAAAGAACACTTCCCCATTTCTTTTCGACTCTGATTGGACAATCGCCATAATATCATCCTTCTCATCCACCCACATACCAACACTTTTTGGCCAAATATCAAATACTTCTTCCCAAGTTTGTGCACAGTACCGGCAAAAATTCCATCTATCAATGTGCCAATTGCTTGATTGATCACGATATGTTTCCATTAAAAACATACTCACCTTATTAAAATCCTGTTGTGTAAACTCTCTTTTTATGTATGCCATTGTTATCCCCCATTCAACTTTATTCTTTGCTCAATAGTACTAAACACCCTGCTTCCCACTTAAACCCGTATAAATGGACGGGTTTAAATCGGAATTATGAAGACTTTTCATATGGTATAACTAAAAAAAGATATCAAACATTTGCATCTGTTGCAAATGCCTCTGAACCAATTGGTGAAATTGTGACATAAAGACGCAAGATATCTTCGCCGGTGTTTATAACCTGCAAACTTTCCTGCCCATCAATCTGCATTAACTCGCCCACCTGCAACGAAGTTTCATTGCCATCTGTGACAACCTTGGCATAACCCTCCATGACCTGCAGGAAAAGGGTTGATTGTAGATGTGTATGTGCCGGTAGTATTTCACCTTTTGCAATGTTTAGAACAAAGGCAATTACATTATCGCTTTTAAACAGCATCCGCTTGGCGATTTTTCCCTGTGGCTCATGAAAATAATCATCGAATATAAACTTGTTCATAGGTAAATCCTCCTTTAATTAAAGTCTAACTTTAATATACCCCAATTTGGAATTTTAATCATTCATCACGTCTTTAAAAACCATATCCACGGTTCTATCTAGGCTAAAGTCTGCAGTAATTGTTTTTTCTGGGATGATCCTTATATAATCTTTTTCATTCCACCAATGCTTCATTGCTTCTTCCCCAAATTCATTACAATTTGGTTTGTTTTGATGGCGTACCAGAGTTTCTTCAAAAGGTATTTCATAATAATAAGCATAAATCAAGTTGAATTCTAGTTTTATTAGCTCAAAGAGTTCTTTATACCAATTGGCATTTAAAATCCCTTCCAAGATAACAACCTCGCAATTTTCCTTGCCATACTTTACGAGTTCTATGAGTAAAGGAAGTGCCTTTGTTCCCATTCCATCTTTTACCTTTAACATTTCTCTTCGGATCACATCCTGAGATATAAGGAATGTACCGTGTCCAAATTTATTCTGAAGAGACTTTGCTACAGTTGATTTACCACTTCCCGAGTTACCTCTAAGAATGATTATTTTCGTCTTATTTTTCATGCTTGCTACCTTTATTATTATATCAATTTGTGCATACTCCGTAGAATATGGGAATAATGAAATCGGCTGCTGGCACATTCTTTTGAATCAATCTATTGACCATATTCATCTTATCGTACTTCAAGCACTTGTGCTTGACGGCATAACCTTCATCATTAAATGTCAAAATTGTATATCTAGTCATATTTGTTTTCGAGCATCCAGCTGCACCAGGGTCAATATATCTTGTTCCTGTTACCTCAGATTGAATATCAATAAAACTATGAAAATGTCCAAACATAACAATATCTGCAGTCTCACAGAAGAAATCATCCACATTATGGTAGCTGATGTCTTTTAAAAACCCTTTGAATTCTTTAGTTATTCCGTTATCATTCAAAGGATAGTGCATGAACACTATCTTCTTGCCGCCAATTTCCCGTTCTATTCGATATGGCAATTGTGCAATGTGACTCAAAAATTGATCCCCTATTTCTTGATAGACCCACCTTTGATGTTCTAGCTCACTATCTTTTATATAGTCAGGTAAATCATTTCCTTTTTTCAAATAATACTGCTCATGGTTCCCCATGATCTGCGTCACGTTATACTTAATTAATAAATCAAGTGTCAAACAAGGTTCAGGTCCAATTGCTATAGCATCGCCCAGATGTATCATCTCATCACAACATTCTTCATTTGCATCCGATAAAATAATATTTAGCGCGTCGATATTAGCATGAATATCTGTAAATACTGCAATCTTATAGTTCATAAGAGTTCCTCCGATCCCAAGTTTTATACCCACCCATCGTTAGTTCACCATCTTCTTGGTTTCTTTGCATGATGGATAATTAGCGCACCCGTAAAAATAGCTATATTAATAATATTTTGTCATTGTGGGGGCTCATTTCTTCCAGAACACAGTGCCTTCGCCATACTCACCTGTCCCGTGGTCATTAATGATTATATTAATTTTATTATATTGATCCTTAATTACAGTATTTTCAATGTCAACTTGGATCAAGTATCCATATAAATGTTGAGCTACCTCTTCATGGACTCCACCATACTCTAAAACCTTATTGATTTCAACTACCCTAACATTAGCACCATTCAATTCCACGTAAAGATTATCAGCCTCTATCTGAGGGGCTATATTTAATATCTTTGATTCTTTCATCAACACTGTCGTGCTAATGGTTTCCATTTTGCTGAACCTCTTAAGACTCATCGGTCTAAAGTAAATTGATAATGTAGGAATCCCCAATTGAATTTTAAAAGCATTTATAGCATATAACTCTAAACCACCAATTCTTGCATCAATATTGATATCTTCAAAAAGAGGAACTTGCCAAGCCCAATATTCAAGGTAGTTTATCGAATAATCTTTGCATATAAATAATGAAGGGTATAAACCATCGTCTGCACTTAATTCATAGTAACCTTGTTCATCTGTTTTAGTCTCATACAGAATCTGAAAATATTCATCTTTCAATTGTACATCTGCATCATTAAGCAGGTTACCCTTAAAATCCCTAACCATTCCCGATAATTTCGCCATATAGATTCATCCTCATATCATTCGTTTATTATTTAGTCCATTAGCTGTACATCCTATACGTTTTCTTTAGATGTAATATACCCCATTGCATCCTTCTCGATTTTGATCACGAAAGGGAATCGATTACATTTTACGCACATCCAAAAATCTGCCTCTGGAAACACGTCTTGTCTAGACTTATCAAAGAAATGCTCGCCACCACTAATTTGAAGTTCCTCAACTCTCTTTTTAAAATCTGTCAGTTCATTACCTTCTATACAACTTTTAATATACTCTGCACATAATTCATCTTCTTCTGAAGGTCTAATGCCAGCATTTCCCATGCAAACCAAAGACACTACTTCTGGTTGCTTTTCCATTATATATTTAATCACAGCATTCGCATTTACCAAGCTCCCAGTAATAATTTCACTCGCATTACAAGCGTTAACAATTCCTTGTGTTCCTGCACTCGTCGTATGTACAATCGTTTTTCTGACCACATGTTCTTTAGATATAACTGAGGGTGAATTACCATAATCAAATCCATCACATTTTTTTCCGTGACGCTCACCTATGAGAACGCTATCTAAAATGCTTCTCTTTAAACGGAAAGCCTCTTCTAAGGTTCCAACGGGTCGTATTTCTTTTACACCCATGTCATATAAATAGCATTCTATAGAAAAGGCTCGAAATACATCAATAATTACCGTTAGGCCCTTAGCCTGTTTTGCCCCTTCAAGCAGATGCAAAATATTTACTCTACACATATGCTTTTATCCTTTTCACATATTTAGCCCTTTATTTTTTACACCTCAAGAAATACTGAATCATTGGCCCTACTTTTTCTTTTGTTTCTATTTCAAAGTAATTGTCCAACAGATCTTCAAATTCTTGAGATGTCATATTGTATTTATCAGCTCTGCCTAAATATTCCTCTATAATCATTGTAATTCGATGCTCAGGACTTCCAAGATCTGGCACGTCAAGAACACACTTCCCATAAGGCTTTATAATTCGGTGGGCTTCAATAAGTGCTTTTTCAACAAAGTCGTGTTCAAAATATTCAAGAGAACCAATACATGATCCGATATCAAAAGCCTCCTCGGTTTATTGCTTTAACAAAAATTCGCATATCTTCAAAACGGGATGTATTCATTCTGAACTTCAACTTACCATGACAAACGACTTTGCATTGTTCATTTTAGTTAAATCATCAATACATTTTGCCTATCATATATTTCTCACTATGTGAACAATCAATATTATGTGAATTACTCATTTTTATGATACTGTCTTTGATGTATTTATCATTCCAAAGCTGTACCTCGATATAGTTAAATTGTTTACATGTATCGGAAATAAATAAGTCAAAGTTACCGTCATATTTCTCCATTAAATCAAATAAAGTTTCTTTCAAAAAGGGATCTTGCCTTTCTGGTTTATCCATTCTTGACATACTATCACCAAATGTAGAGCTTATATCTTTTGAACTTATACCATTCAATAATAGCCTTGTTATCTTACCCTCACCAAACCATTTATTTAGGTACTCGCTGCCATGAACAACAAAATATGAGGGATGATGAGTCTTCGGTTCCCCTCCTAATGAGACAAAACGATCGTATAACCATTCTTCAGTACGAATTCTTTTTGGATAATGTTATACTCTTTAATGGTTCGCATCCTTGACTACAATAATTTACTATATATATTTTTTTCATGCGTTCTCCAATTATGTTAATTTCATTAACATATCCTATGGCTTCAACTCTATCCCAAAATACTATCTTTGACGCTTCTTCATTCTCTTCAAATTCTGTATATACTTCGATTTTTCCAGCATATAATCCACCATATTCAATTCTATCATCTGGCTTCATTTGAAACTTCATCATTCCAATAAACTTTAGACTATCAACACTTTGACTTGTCTCCTCAAGTTATTCAAAAGCCCACTGAGGGTAACTTTACAGTTAATACTATTGTAGTTTATTTTTTTACAACAAACAAGCTGAACCTGTATGATTAAAATGCTTCACAACAACGATTTTAACAAATCGTCTTAGCATCATAGGAACTATTTCAGCGCTAATGACTGGCAACAGCTCTGTTGCAGATACTCCTTAACCAGCTTAATTTGCCTGATTTATTTCGGCAAAACAAAATAAAATTTAATACCGCCCATAATATTTTCTACGCCATAAGAGCAACCATGGCCTTCAAGGATGGATTTTGCAATCGCAAGTCCCAGTCCACTGCCTTCAATCTCCCGATTATGGGATGTATCTCCTTTATAAAAGCGATCCCATATCTTCGATAAAACCTGCTCAGAAAATGGTAAACACGCATTTTCAACACTTATCTTAATCCCTTCACCGACTTCTTCGGACGTAATTGTCACCACCGTCTTTTCTGGGCAATACTTGATGGCATTTCCAATAAGATTTGTCAGTACTCTCGCGATTTTCTCCTCATCGATCAAGACTTCAGTCGGTGCTACCACACTAACAACTTGAATTGCTTTCATTTGAATCGGTTCATGAAAATACCCCAATACCCTTTCCATGAGTGATTCCAGATGGATCATGTTCTTTTGATAGGTGACGGCCCCTGCATCAAATTTGGAGATTTCCAGCATCTCCCCAATCATTTGATCCATCTTATCGATTTCATCCAGAATAACATGCACATAATAATCCCTTTTCTCTGCTTTAACACCATCCTCAATGCCTTCTGCATAACTTTTGATGACCCCTAGTGGTGTCTTCAGTTCATGAGAAACATTAGCAACAAATTCTTTTCTTGAAACCTCTTGTCTGATTTCATTTTCATAATCCAGTTCAAGTTGCTTATTTTTAACGACTAATTCATCTAAGGCAATTTTGAGATTCGTCGAGAGCGTATTAAGGCTCGTCGATAATTCTCCTAATTCATCTTTTCGATGCATCGTCGAATGAATACCAAGCTCCATATTCGCCATACGATTTGCTACATTTGTAACCGCCACGATGGGCCGTGTAATGGTTTTCGAATACACATAGGTCATGACGACAGAGAGTAGCACCGCAAAGACGATCAAATATGGGATAAATCGGTTGAGGGTTCGAATCACTTCATCTACGGACTGCAAAGATACATTCACGAATGTTTCTTTGATTTCACCATCATTCCTGACCATCTCTTTGATGAAATCCACCTGCTTGAAGTTTGTATAGGGCATATCGCTGAGCACATACTTGACACCCATTTTTTCATAGGGTTCAATCGCCTTACTAAGTGAAAGCGTCGTACTTCCTAGTGGAAAGATAATCCGTGATCCATCAATAAGGGTCGACGTACCCATATCATAGGGCTTCGTTTCAGACGCTTCGGTCAAAATGCTCGTACCATCCGGCTCCATTTTGTTACCAACAATCACGATATCCTCCGTAATTGGTATAGCGGCACTCACAAAAAACGAATCCATCGAAGGCGAAGCTGTTGCTTGAAGGTCCACTTCCGTGGTAATCCCAGCAGTACACATCAAAGGCATACTTGCGGACACAGAAGCTGATGAATAGTTACCGACTGTTACGTTATAAGCAGCGCTACTGCCATCAATTTGTATTTGCGACATAATACTCATGGTTGCATTATGGTTTTTCATGAATTTAGATACTTCTTGGTACAATTCTTCATCACTCCAGCTGTTTGCTGTGTAGTCCGCTGAAAAAGCATTGATATCCTGAATCATCTCGTTAATTTTGAGTGGTTCATAAAAATGATTGAAGTAAATATACAAGGACACTACAATTCCTGAAATCAACAAAGAAAATGAACCCAAAGTCAATAATAACATTTTTAGGGAAAGTTTTTTCATAAGGGTCGATCCTCCATTTTATATCCGACGCCAATCACCGTTTGTACGTATCTAGCCTGGTCTCCTAACTTTCTTCGTAAGGTTTTTATATTCGTGTCTACAACACGACCATCACCAAAATAATCGTATCCCCAGATGGCTTCAATGAGCACTTCTCGCTTAAAGACCTTCCCGGGGTTCTCCACGAGTAACACCAACAATTCATATTCCTTGACTGTCAAAGAAATGGGTTGACCTTTTAGTGTCACGGCATATTTTTCTTTATCCAAGAGAATGTCTTGAAATTTAACCGTTTCCATTTTCACTTCACTTTTTTGGCTTCTTCTCATAAGAGCACGAGCACTCGCCACCAGAACCTTGGGGCTAAACGGTTTGGTGACATATTCATCTGCGCCTAACTCATAACCCATAAGTTTGTCTTCATCTTCACTTCGCGCGCTGAGAATTACGATTATGCAATCAGACTTCTGGCGAATGCGTCTACAAACAGACCAACCATCCAGTTTTGGTATCATAATATCCAGTATTATAAGATCAATGGCTTCACGCTCAAAGATGGTTAAAGCTTCGACGCCATCGTAAGCTGTCCAAACTAGAAACCCCGCCATCTCAAAATAATCTTGAATGATTTCATTCATCCTTTTATCATCTTCTACAATCAATATGTTTTTCATCGGTTTCCTCATTTGGAGTGTTATTGACTCTATTATATCGAATGGATGTGTCGATTGTGTGAAACCTTGGTCATTCAAGTCACACAGAAGTCCCATGCCCACTTCACAGAGGTTTCACATCCACCTTCTATACTTATCAATAGAGTGCGTCAACGCAACACTACAATTTGGAGGAAACAAATGAGATTATTTAAGCATGCATTATTAAGTTTATTGCGAAAGCCCACAAAAGCCATTATGATCTTCATCATTTTATTCGTGGTCTTTTCACTCGTTTTCACAGGCATCATCATTCAAAACAGTATCGGAAAGTCCAAGGAATTTGTTCGGCGTGAGCTCGGCGCTGTCGTAGAAATGAAAGCAGACTATATGAAGGCCATGAACGATCAGCTCTCTATGACTGATTTCGACGAACAACTTCAATTGTCTCCGACACTCGCTCAGGAAATTGCAAAGGACCCTGAGGTCAAGACCCTGTACGTTACCGAAATGTCTACTGGTATGAGCCCGACACTTGTCAGTGCTCAAGAAGGTGGTATGATTTCCACAGCTGTTGCAAGTGATAGTCAAAATCTGGGATCACCCTTTCCATTAATGGGTAGCAACCAGTTCATTCCTCTTGAATTTGAAACCGGAAACCTCAAAATAATCAAGGGCCGCCATCGAACAGATGAAGATGCTTCCAAAAATACCCTGCTCCTATCCGAGAAATTCGTCTTAAAGAATAACCTCTCTGTCGGAGATACTGTCGAATTAACCTCAATGATCAGCAAAGAAGCCTATACTTTTGAGGTCATCGGCATTTACTCTGGAAGTGCCTCTATGGGTAACGACTTTATGTATACCGATATGGAAAACGCCAAAACCATGGCTAATACCCAGAATGAAAATGGCCAGATTTCGTCGATCAGCTTCTTACTCCGTGATCCTATGTCCGTCGACTCTTTCATTTCACGCCATAAGAACCAGCTCCCCTCAGAATATCTTTATCTCGATGCCGGGGATTCAGAATATAAGAAGCTAACACGCCCTCTGGATTTAATGGATACCATCACCACTTTGTTACTATGTGTTGTGTTCATCGCCGGTGTTATCATCATGATTGCCATCATCACTATTTTTGTCAGGGACCGAAAGTTTGAAATCGGCCTACTCCTTTCAAGTGGTGAAATGAAAATCAAGATTGTTTCACAATTTGTTTTAGAAATCACGGTTGTTGCTTTATTCGCTTTCATTATTGCAGCAGGTACAAGTCGCTTATCATCTGATGTTGCAGCCAATTGGATTGTTAACTATCAGCTGATTGAGGAAGCAGACAGCCCTTCAGATAACACGTTCATTATGTTCGATGAAGGCACAAAAAAAGAATTGAAAATGGCAGACGTGGCTAAGGATTTTAATATTTCTCTTGATGCAAAAATCCTTAGAAATCTAGTTCTAATGAGTTTTGGCCTCATCCTCTTATCCGCCAGCGCACCACTTCTTATCATCATGAGTTATAAGCCACGAGCATCCTTACAAGATTAAAAAAGAGAGGTATATTCAATGAATCCTATAGCATTTGAAATAAAGAATTTAAGTTACGGCTATATCGACGGTGGTAAGAAACGGATGATTTTAGAGGACTTATCCTTTCAATTTGAAAAAGGAAAATTTTATACCATCCTTGGACCTTCTGGCTCTGGAAAAACGACTCTACTAGCCCTAGCCAGCGCACTTGATATCCCTGAAAAAGGATGTGTCCTCTATGGCGGAACAGATATTTCAACCATTGGCTACTCCAAGTTTAGGCGCAACCTTATGGCAATTATTTTCCAAAAATACAACCTGACGGATTATCTGACTGGTGTCGAAAATGTAGAAGCCAATATGATGATTACCGACAAGAAAATCAAAGGCAATCATCGAGAGTTGGCTTATAAAATTCTTGCTTCAATGGGTATCTTACAGTCTAAAGCAAACCGCCGCGTCACTAAGCTATCTGGTGGCGAACAACAAAGAGTAGCCATCGCCAGAGCCCTTGCTAAAGATGTAGACCTCATCTTCGGAGATGAGCCAACAGGGGCACTAGATACAGCAACTGCCTACGAAGTGATCGATTTATTCAAACGTTTAGCCCATGAATATGGTAAAACCATTATCCTTGTGACCCACTCTGATGATGTCGCAGGGAGTAGCGATATCACCCTAAAGTTACATAATGGAAAGCTGGAACAGGTCAAAGGAGTATAATACCATGGAGAAACAAAAAAACTTCCTTGAGGATCTCTCAGCCGAAGTGCCTGAAAGCTTCAAGGAAGAGGTATTTGTATCTGTTAATAAAAACTTCAAGCCTTTCATTTACCTAGGCGCTCTTGCTTTCGGATTGCTCCTTTTGATCTTATCCCTACGTATCATCAGCGGGACTGTCCTTCCGGACATGACCGGATGGCAATTAGAAGAGATTCAAAATTGGGTCAGCGAACATCATTCTAATGCAATTGTAAAGGGTAGCTATAGCATAAATCATGCCATCAATACTTTCATTTCAGCAAATCAGTCTGCGGGCAAAAAGATAAAAAAAGAAACACCTCTCACCATCCAGTATGCGCTGGGTGGCGACCCTAACGAGGTTATTGAACTGATTGACTTGAAATCAAACACAGTTCAACAAATCAAAACTTGGGCTTCAGACAATCAATTAACAGGTATCCATATTAAATACGAATCGAGTACTGTCGTGCCAAAGGATACAGTGATTAACTATGAAATCGTCGATGGAACCGAGGACACCTTTATCCGTAAAAACAGAATCACCATCTACGCCTCCGAAGGCTCAGAAAGTACTGGTGAAACCATCGTGATGCCAGACTTTTCTGGTAAAACTAAAGGTGATATCCTCCAGTGGTCAGAGGAAAAGCAGGTTAAGGTAGTCCTAGATGAGGTCTATAACCCCTATATTAACTATGGGTACGTCATCAAGCAAAGCATTCAGAAAGAGACAAAAATTACCAAGGAAACGGTTATAGCCATCACGCTCTCTCTAGGCGCCTCCATCAAAGTCCCCGATTTTTCAGAGCTTACCCGGGCAGAGGCTACGGATTTGGCTACGTTGTTAGGGCTCAAAATTTTCTTTCGCCATCAAATAAGTGCGCAGCCGATAGATACCATTATCGGTCAGGATTTATCACCCAATACAGAAATTAATCAAACTCAAATCGTTACCCTTTATACCGCTCAAGAAACGGATTGGATCAATGTTCCGGATTTTTCTTTACTGACTTCAAATGAGGCCAGTAATTTAGCCAACCTCCATGGTATTAAAATCTTTATAAAAAATAAGGGTGGTAATAATGACAAGAGCACCGTCATCACACAATCTGTTGCTGCAGGAAAATCCATTCAACAAGATACCATCGTCATGTTGACAACCTCCTCAACCAGCGCTGTTTCGATGCCGGATTTTAAGGGACTTTCTAAAAATGAAGCAACCGTCCTGTCGCAAAACGCAGGTATCACTGTCGTGTTTAACGAAGTTCGCACAACCAATGCCCCAAACAACAGCATCATCCATCAAAGCATACTACCCGGTGCCTCACTAGATACTCAGAAAACACTGCTCCTCGATCTTGCCATTAATAGCGGTGTCATCGCAGAGGATTTGACAAAATTGTCAAAAGCAGATGCACTAAATTGGGCTTCTGAAAATGGTATCACCTTACATCTCATCGATCAATACAGTGACATTTTTCCTACCGGCACTTTGTACAATCAAAGCCTGCTCCATCAACTTGTTCCTATAATTGGCAGTATCCATGTTTATCATTCCCTTGGAAAAGTAGGTATCGATAGCTTTGTCGGTAAATCCAAGCTAGAGCTGTTGAATTGGTTGACAGACATCAATAGCAAAGGAGCGACGATTACCTTAACCTTCTATGATGACAGCTCGACAACCTTCTCCAGAGGTACGATTACCAATCAGAGTATCAAGTCTGATCTCATCAAGATCAATGAAAAGATTGTCGTCTGGGTTTCAAGTAGTGATAACACCGGTGTCAAAATCCCTGATTTAAGCAATATGGACGAAGCCGAATTCAAGCTTTGGTGCAATAGCCAGGGTGTTCCTTACTCCATTTCTGATAGCTATAGTGACACCTACAAAGCAGGTAAAATCATTCGGCATGACTATGCCAACAGCTACTTGCCAAAGGGTGAATTCTTAAGGGCTTATCTCTCACTCGGCCAAGTCACAGTTGATGATTTCACCAATCAAAGTAAAACTGCTGTACAAACCTGGCAAAACCAAGTCAATGGCAATAATGCAAATATCAAGCTCATCTTCGAAGAGGTTACTTCCGACACCGTTGATGCTGGGAAAATTATCAGCCAATCCATAAAGAATAGCTCTGTGACGATCAATGAGACAATAAAGATCGTTGTTTCAAGCGGTCCAAGTAGCTCTGATTAGTACTTGTCCAATCTTTATTATGTCCTCCTCAAATATCAACGAAAATGCCTTTGACCCCTCATGGGGATATGAATTTAAGCAAATTACCTTCTATTCATTAAACAAGGGCAACTTCACTTGAATATCCAATAATCCATTCTGCAACGTGGCACCTGCACTACCACCCATTTGTTCAGCAAGTAGTCTTACAATGGATAGGCCTAACCCCGTAGTATTGCTCCTTGCCTTATCACCGGTGTAGAAACGGTCAAAAAGCCGTTCCACATCCATTTCAGAAGCATTTCTTACTGGATTCCTGAAGGATATCACTGCAGACTCCATAATCAATACCCGCACCACTATATCTCCACTACTGTGAGCAGCGCAATTGCCAATTAAATTTCGAAGAATTCTCATAACCATTTCTTTATCAACGTGGACAAATACAGATGGTGTTTCCTCAAGGTGTACCTCTAGATTCTTTTCTTCCATTGCATGAACTGACGCTACTAGGCACTCAGTCACAAGATTTGTAAGGTTAATGCGTTCTAGATTAATTTCTTGTTCCACATTTAAGAGATAAGCATACTCAAAGAATTGTTCAATTAACCTGCCCAATTCGTCCGCGTGCTTTTGGGCAATTTGGAGTTTCTTCTGCTGATCCTGAGTCAATTCACCTTTTTGCATAAGCTGCTGGTATCCCTTAATGGCAGTAAGGGGTGTCCGCAAATCATGAGATATATATGCAATGAGTTCTCTGAATCGTTTTTCTTCACGAATACCATTAAGGCGAAGGACTTCCTCCACCTTTAGGCATTTGTTGATGTTGATAGCCAACGTATTAAGTGCATTATTGAGCAGTTGTAAACTGATCGGTTGACGCGTTTTTTCAGCCAGCCTCTTGTCCAACTGTCGGTTAATGCTGTGTACTTGCAGCTGGAGAAAGATGATATAGAAAGTAAGCAAAATAATAATAATGACCAAAAGCCAAACCGTAAATACCAACGCTTTCACCAGCCTTTCAGCTACTTAATTTCCGATTTTCTGAATGCAAAGTACGTAATAGCAAGCATTACGATCATAAATACCAAACTAACAGAAATTGCCTTTAAGATGTCTCCCGATAACGTATCCAATGACATAAGCGTATAGTTACCACCATATGGCGTAGCTGAGAAAATACTATTAAACACTTCAGAACTATCACTTAATCCCTTCAACTGCCCACTTAAAATTGAAAACCCATAATAAATAGCAACCACAAATACTGGTTTCTTAAGCGTAAAGGCTAGTGGGACGCAGATACTCAATTGACCCAAATACACAATCATCATGGTCAACATGACCGCTAAAAGTTTCCATATCTCTGCTGCAGAAAAGGCTGTACCAGCCGCTGAGGTCAGTATATTCAGGAAGCCTATTGATATTGAACCCATACTGAAATTCGAACCTGCACTAAGAGCAAAACCCACTATAATGGCATAGGGCAGCAGGATGAACGATATGGCACAGAAAAATACCGTCGCCTTACCAATGATAACGGCCCCTCTATTACAGCCATTTGCAATAGCATCATGGATTGTTTTATTATCGAAATCACCGCAGATTAAAATGCCTGCGATCACAGCGCCAAGAATACTAATCATGTTCATATCCGAGAACATGAACCCGAGTCCAGTCAATCTTACTTCAACCTTGCCCAGTGGTATCAGATATGCCATGATCGCCATGATCAACGCACTTACAGTTGTAATGCCAAATAGAACCTTAATTGCCGTTGATTTACGTAATTTAAATAAATCAGCTCGAATTAAATTAAACATGATCTCCACCTCCTATAACAGAAATAAAGTAGTTTTCAAGCGTATCTCCCTCGACAGTAAAATTCGTAACCACCATTCTGTTTTCCATGATCACCCTTGCCACTAATTCCTTTTCATCCAAATGATCGTATAATTTAATCGTCTTATCTGGCATGACCTTGTAATTGGTAGTTCCTAGTTGCATTTCCAAAATACTCACTAGTTTTTCTGGCTGATCGCAGTTTATCAGGATATGGTGCTTGCAACTTTCTTCAAGCTCTGCAAGGGTAATGGATTGTTTAATCTTCCCCTGGTGGATGATAATGTAGTCGGTTGCAAGGCGATATAACTCCGGCAAATTATGACTAGATATGAGAATAGTCATTTGACGCTCCTCACTGAGCTTTATCAATAGATCCCTTATCTCCACCACCCCCAATGGATCAAGCCCATTGATTGGCTCATCCAAAATAAGCAGTTCGGGATCTGAGAGCAGTGTAAAAGCTATGCCCAGTCTCTGCTTCATGCCAAGAGAAAAGTTCTTTACCTTCTTTTTCCCAGTATTACTCAAGCCTACCAATACTAGTAATTCGTCCTCAATCGTCTTACTTGGAATACCCCTCGTAATTCTATGAAATGTGAGGTTTTCTTTTGCGGTCATATTGGGAACAAAGCCAGGATTCTCAATCATACAGCCGACTCTTTTTCGTGCAGCTTGTAAAGCCCTTTCGCCCTTGTGACCAAAAAGTTCGATGTTACCATTTGTCGGAAAAGTAAGTCCCGCTACAATTCGCATCAGCGTTGTTTTTCCAGCACCATTCTGGCCGATCAATCCGTATATCCTGCCCCGTTCCATAGTGACTGACACATCATCTAACGCATTTACACCATGATAAGTTTTTGTTAAATTGTTTGTTTTCAAAATATATTCTTTTTTCATTTTTGTTCACCTGTCCTTTCTTTCTTTAGTATAAAGTGAAAAGGTTTAGAAAAGGTTAAGAACAGCAAAAAAATTGTCAGGAAATAGATAATTTAATCTTTGCATAGGCGATAACCTAAGCCCCATACCGTTTCGATGTATTCTTCTTTTGAATTTACATACTTTAACTTGCTACGCAAATTGCTGATGTGCGTCTTAATTGCATTTTCATCACTGAGATATTCATCCTGCCAGACCGATTCATAAAGATTTGCCTTCGTAAAAACCTTGCCAGGATGCTTTACTAGCAGTTCCAATATCATATACTCCTTTGCTGTCAGCTCAAGTTGTGCATCGTTTACAGTAACGCGCTTTGTACAGTCGTCTAGAGTCAAGTCCTTATACTTAAAAACCCTGTTTTCCTGTAGATGCTTATGAAAACGCCGTAAATTGGATTCTACTCTGGCCACTACCTCGCCTAGATCAAAAGGCTTGGTCATATAATCGTCTGCGCCCAGCTTCAATAGGTCTATCTTAGTGCCAACCCTATCCTTTGCGGAAATAACAATAACGGGGACTTCAGAAAACTTCCGCATCTCCTTTAGAATTGCATCTCCACTTTTATAGGGGAGCATAATATCTAATAAAACAAGGTCATATCTATGATCTTTGATTTCGCGAATACCGTCCGTGCCTGTAAATACCGATTTAACCTCGTAACCTGCATCTATTAGCGCTTCTGCCAGCATAAGGTTAACATCTTTATTATCTTCTATGATTAAAATAGTGTCCATCCTATAAACTCCTCATTGTTCCACTCTGCTCTAATCCCGTGTAATGATCATTATAACATCGTGAATCATGGCTTAACAGCCTCAACTATATTCATGGAACAAAAATGCGCCATAAAAGTTATTTAATTTATGACGCAAATGATTATTATTCTTCAGTTGTCACATACCAATATTTTTCTATCTACGTAATAAGGTTATCCTTACGAATTATGTTGTCGTTATTATCTTTAACAATATCTCCGGTTCTGAACACCGACAACATATTGATAATAGTTGCAACATTTCCGTATAATATAAGCGGCAAAGAAATAGGTACAGTTAATTGAACACCCAAATTAACAACAACATAACCGATTACCTGCATTGTAAATGTTAGCATGACGGATACCGATACAAATAAGCCTAAGCTGCTTTTTTGCTTGAAGCAAAGCATAAAGCCTTTGATGATAAAAAATAGCAGTACACCCATAATGATGATAAAGGAAATCCAACCGACATTGAAAATTAAATAGGTCAGTAGAAAATCTGTATCAATGCTTGCATAGGGAAAACTGACATTTCATATTCAGTAGGCATATCCCCACGTCCAAACAACTTTGATCCATTGAGCTGGTATAACCTGCACCTGTGGGGTCAATTGACGGGTTTATTACAGTTAGCAATTTCTTCCATTTGTAACCTCTGGCAAACATACCCATTAGTGTCAATAATAAAGTAACGACAGTCGAGATAAATACAAGCATATAGCCATATAGCCTTTTAACCTTGAACCACCTTTTAGCGAACACTAATACTATACAGATTTATTTATTTTGCCATATGATTGATAAAATCAACTTCATACTGACGCTCACCGTATTTTCTTTC
>CAZJIO010000030.1:0-1705 GCA_964546035.1 uncultured Eubacteriales bacterium
CCAACAATTGATAAGATATATAAAATAAGAAGAGCTACTTTATCACTTTCTTTTAACGGCATATCTTACACCTCTTTCTTTTTATTCTTTTCTTTCGCTTCAAGTTCTTGCATATAGTGAATTGGATCATCTTCATTCCTTTCTGACCAAACAGCACATCCTGGATGGCCTACGTTAATCTGTTTGCAATTCCATTTGCAATAATATGTTTTATTTCGATTGTTGCAATTATCACAGCTCTTCTGTTTTTGACACTCCATGTAACTCCTCCATCATGTCAATAAACTTGTTAAGGTCTTTCAGCGCGTGTCTTGCGTCCTCATATAACCCCATGTTTGCATAATTCACTAAATTTTCTGCGTATGTGCGTACTAGGACCATATACCCGTTTCTCTGTTCTTCATTATCTTCTGATGTAGTCTGTATGATCTCCTCGAGAACGACTTTATTGTTTTCTTCGGCTTGCTTTTCTTCAGGTTCCTTTATACAATCAATGAAGTCTTTCTCAATGTCTGTTTGTCCATCAATAATATCAGTTGCTGTTTCTACCTCTTCCTTATTTACTTCTTCTGGCACACTCTTGCTTTTCACTTCTTTTTCCTTTTGTTTTTCTTTGATTGGTGCCTTTTGTACTTTCGTTTCTTTTTTAGGAGCAATCTTCTTCTCTTCCAAAGGCTGTTGCACCGGTGCAACTTTCTCTTTTATTGGCCAATCCATGAAATAAATTGACTCCCATGCTCCTTTGAACCCCTTTTCTGATTCCAGAACTGTGATTCCCCACCATGCACGATTCACATCTTCCCATGTATAGTATTTTTTATCGCTTGATCTAAGGTCTATAAGTACAACCTCATTGCCATTGTCCTTATCCTTGGCAATCAACTGCTTCCTTCCTATTCCTCTTATGCGGACGCTGTAAAGTTTTTGACCTGAAGGTGAGAGAACTATTTGCAACTGTTCTATCGACCAATCCGTTCGACGTATGCCTGTCCAAATATCTGCATATAGCTGCGGATCATCCTCTCCCATCTGTTTGATGGTTTTACCTAGTTCATCATCCACTATTGACGTTGCATGGCTTTCACCTTCCAGTAACACATCAATATCTGTGATTTTTCTTTCAGCGTCCACTTCATCCTTAATCGCTTGTATTTCTGATTTACTATAATCAGGAGTTATTTCCTCATTAATTTCGTCAGGCAGCTGAAGCATGAGAGCTAACTTTGCATAACCAAATCCTCTGTAGTTATCCATCAGACGATCGCCATAACCACCCTCAGAGAATTTATCATTGATGTGGATAAAGCGTGATACCTGTGACTTGTCTATGTTGTATTCGGCCTTCGCAAAATCAGTAACGGATATATATCCGGATTCATGTAAAATACTTGTGTCTCTGGCCACTTTGAGCAGGTACCCAATTTTCACAAATGCCTCCGCAGTCTTGGCAAGCTCTGCATCTAATTCCGCTTTGTATTCCCGATAGGTCTTGTTATACTCGATTATCTGTTCCATAATTTCCTCCTATACTACTTCCATTAAGTCTTCCATGAGAGCATTTAAGACTTTGATATTGTTCTTTGCCCGCAGCTCCTCAATGTTCAATTGCCGCTTCACAGCACTTACCTTGGCATATTCATGATCCTTCTTACTCATCCGCTTCTTTATTTCTTTTTGCCACTCTCTAAGACAGGGTTTTATCGCC
>CAZJIO010000030.1:1715-5096 GCA_964546035.1 uncultured Eubacteriales bacterium
TCTTCGATTCCCTGTTCTTCGTCCCATATACCTCTGTGTTGCCTGATAGTTCCACCTGGTTCAACTTCTATCGTGTAATATGGTACCTTTGGATCATCTGCTAGTCTCAAAAAGCAGACATAGGTCTCATGCTGCATGATTCTATCAAAATATCGATCTGATGATCCCCCACAATGGTGGAGAGCCTGTCCATCTGAAACAATATCGATCAGTTTTTGCGGTACAACTATCATGTATTTCTCACCTTTGTATTCATACTTGCCCTTGATCTCTTTTAAGATTGCCTCTGCTCCAGGAAATTTATCCCGCATCCTTTTTGCTTCAGCTGCCATTTGCGTGGCATTTCGTTTCATGTCTTCAAGCATTCTCTGCTTGTTGATTTGTTCCACGCACTCGTCATGTCTAAGTTTCAGCTCTCTAGGGCGATACATCATTTCATCATCTGTCTTTTTTCCAAGCTTATTCAACATGTCCATGTAATCGTTCCACTGGCTTAATATTGCCTTGGCCGTCTTAGTTTTGTAGGTACCTGCTTGTTGCTTACGCACGTAATTCATGATCTGTTGTATGCTCATCATTTTGCTAATAAATTTTACATCATCCTGAGTTATTTCATTATCATTTAACCACTCAAGAGCCTCTTGTGATATTTTTTGTTTATTTATGTAGCTCCAACTCAACCAATTTACTGTTTTTACTCCGCCATCTATATCTCTTATGCGGTTGATCATCTGCCTGTCAGGTATTCCAAATACTTCTTCAATGTCTTTTCCATTTTTGCAAAGTGGCCCTCTATATGCTCCATATATTGCATTTACTGATGTCTCATAAAGCAACTTATTAAATTTCCCCTCGAGCAAAAACTCTACCATTCCGATAAGCTCTACATCGTTTTGTGTACGCAGTAGGTTGTTGTAGTCTAGCACCTTGCCCGCTGTAGCCATCTTAGTAAATAGTCTTCCCCATGCCTGATATGCAGTGTCATCAAGTGCTTCCTCAATACCTTTTGGATATAAGAATCCTGAAAATGTTCTTCTTCCCGCTGGATTACTTTTGTTGTCAAAAGATCCGTACTCGTAATCCCATCCTTTTGTTAATCCGTAAGCTCCACTATTGCTATATTGGTTATAAAATATTTCTCCGCAATATTTTGGAAGCGTGGATGTATGGTACATGATAAGCCTCATTGCCTCATTTATACGAACACCTCTCCCATTTTTGCCCCACATCATTCTTACATCAAAGTGTCTTAACACGCTCATTCTGTCATCTATCTTCTGGACCATACAGAAGTGTGTGTTTTTCGTTATATCATTCACTCTAGTCTTGGCCACTACTGGTTTTTCACATTCTGAACAGATTACCAAGTCGTTATGACGTATTTTCTTTCCCGCGTCCACTCTCTTTAGTTTCTTTTCTTCATATTCATTTTTACAAGCTGTGCAGTACCATTTTTTAGTCTCTTTATTATAAAACGCAAAATCTTCGGCCCCAGACTGTTGCCATATCCACTCGTGTGCATCTTCAGGCAGTCTCGGCACAAGATTCATTTTGTCCTTTACTTTTATAATGCGATTGTTTTCTGTCTTCTCTCTTTTATTTCTCTGATATTTCTGCTCAGCATCATTTATCAAATCAAATGCATTAGTATGCCAAGGTACTTTCTTATTGCTCATGCCTAGTGCCTCCCTCACAATTTGTTCCTGCTCCGGAGTATCGAATACTGTCCTTTTGTTCGCATCACTAGAAGAATAGTATCCATACATCGTGCAATCCAATCTCAGCAGGACCCCGAACTTTCTTATATTCCATTCTTTTTCGGTTTCCCTGTATTGTTCGTACTCTCCAGTCTCTGGATTCAGAGCATGTCTTCCTTTTAACTTTCCATCTATGTAGACATTCAAAATCAGAATATTATCCATTTTCTGTACTGTTGTGATGTATTTACCATTCTGTATTGGTTGCACCGGTGCAATTTTATCAATCGCCTTCTTTTTCATCGTGTACCTCCTGTAGCTTCCTGTCCTCTCCTATCGTGTACCACTTCCCTGCCTGTTCTGCTGTGGCCACGAATAGCTTGGCTCCTGTAATGATTCCCTTTTGAGGTTCCATGATTAATCCCAGTATGGCTCCCTCCGTTCCTTTGACCTTTGGTAAGTTCCCTCTAGCAATAGCAATGTAATCCTTGCAGGTACCTTCTGCCTTGTTCTCAGCTACTTCAATCCCTCTCATTGACTGCTTCCACTTGTCTCTCATGGGATGCTCGATGATATATGCCATTCCATAACACGCCAGCTCTTTAATGCTGAGTTCTTTGATGAGTGTCAGCTCTGTGCAGGCAATGCGTTCTGAATCATCCTCATCGATGCTCCCAGATGCCTCCACCTGCCAATAACGATTGTTCGATTGAAGCGAATAGTATGTAAGACATTCAAATGGATTCTCACAGCAATGAAATCCGCTTTTAACTGTTTTGCTGCTTTCTTCAACGTGCTTTTCTTCTGGCTTGAATCGATATATACCACGTCCCATGCTTGCTGTCAGGTCCTTAGTAAATCCCTTATAGGCAATCAAGTTTATACCCCCAAACCATAATATTTTCTGATGATCTGTTTCACTTCGTTCTTGTTGGGTATACCCAAATATAATGGGCTTCTCATTGGCTCCTCGTGTCCGTTGTGAAGGATCTTCGTTACCTTGACCACCTTCTCACTTACCTGCACCTTGTTCTCGAATGCAAATTTAAGCATTAAGGCCAAACAATCTTTGAGATATTTCCCTTTCTGACGAACAGCCAGCTGCATCTCTTCACTATCCATGCACATTTCCACTATGGCATCTTTCCAATCAACTAGAACTCCTTCTAGTTTTAGATCATCTGTTTCTACCTTCAGTTTTCCGACTGCCGCCATGATCGGAGTTGCTAACTCTTGAGTAACTCCATCTATGTAATCTTCTGCATCCTCTTTATCGAGTCCGTTTTCAATTGCGAGTGCCATCAAAGCCTCTTCGTCCCCTTCTTTCTCCTGGGCCGCCGCCGCTCTGTTCAACTCTTCTACTGAGTTAAATTCTCCAAATTTATCAAACATTTTCATTTCTCCTTTTCAAATTGTAATGATGAGTTTAATCATTTTTCTTGACCTGTGCTGCGATTTCTTTATAAGTGCAATTAGGATAATTGTTGTCTACTTGGAGAACAGCATATTGCCCGTCCTCTATTTCGTATCCAACATCCATCCCGGTATCATTCTTAACTTCCTCTATTGCCACTTCTATTGTGCTAATGAACATAAACCCAAATGGTATTCTTAGTACATCGCGTGTTTCAGGGCTTATCATCGTATTGCCTCCTGTTTCTTTCTGTGATATAATTTCTAAAGA
>CAZJIO010000030.1:5127-7685 GCA_964546035.1 uncultured Eubacteriales bacterium
TATTTGACGCCTTAAAGGTGTCTTTTTTTATGAATATTTTATTGCAAAGCTAATTACTGAACACAAAACGTTTATTAATAACGCTGCTGTAACTACCATTCCCGATACAATAACTATTTCAATTGCCTTTTCCTTCAAACTCCCACCTCCTATCTCACTAATATGTACTTTCTTGTAATTTTTCTCGTTTTGTGATAACCTTTCCATGAAGGGAGGTGTAAATTACATATTGAATACTCATATACCTGGTTTTGATTTATCTGATGAAGATATTGAAATACTACATTTCGCATTAGACTTGTTTATTAAAAGCACTCTTGATGTTATTTCATTTGATTTAAAGCTTGACTATAATATTACAGCCATCTCTGCCATACAAAAGTTCGATGGTCGTCATGGTTATTTTGAAGATGATGATTGTTTCATCATGCATCTTTCATTACATCATCTAGGAAAATTGATAAATGAAGGTCCAGTTGGAAAATACACTCTTAATACTCCGCACCAATACGGATATAAGATAGATCGCTTGTGGCTTGCCCTTGACGCTTATCTATCATCAATAGATTATTGGGATTAAAATATTTTGACCTTTCAAAAAGTGTTTTTCCTTTACAAAATCTTCTTCTGTACTTACTTGACTCACGTTTAACAAATCCTACTTTAGACGTTTCATTCACTATGTATGACATCCTGTACCCCTTTCTTTCAAAGTGCGATTTAAATCCTTGGTAACGTAATCAGTCTTAATATTTACAGAGAAAATTAATTCATTGGGCTCTAAGATACTGCGAATATCTTTGAGTTCTTTTTTTATCTCTTTTAATAAAATATGAACTTCATCTTCTTCAAATTTATCCTTTCTAAGACAACTGCTATGTACAACATTTTTTGATGCTGTATATCTGCTACTTTCTTTTAGCAGGTATTTAGCAAGGTTATGTGCCGCTTCTATAAGGTTTTCTATGGTTACAACTGACACTCCGCCTCTCCAGTTAGTAAAGATTAATCCAGTATCAATTTTGTTTATGATGATGTGATGATGTATTCTTATACCGATTTCAGTTGTATAAATGAATTTAATATCCTGTTCTGAATTTCTTAATCTTCTAATGAATTTTTCTAAGTCTTTGCTTGGTTCAAATGGTGATTCATTATAAGTTAGTATTACGTGATGACCACCGTTTTTGAAATTTGTTTGAATGAGTTCTTCTAGCCTCTTAACTTTTTCTTTATCCATTGTTCTCCTTTCAACACTTACCAAATTGTTGATATAGAACTCTATCCCTTTCAAGTTCTACTTAAAAAAAACAAAAATTCTCCTTTCTTGTTTTTGGGTATAAAAAATAACAGAATAGGCTGCTCTTTAATTGCTTAAAGTTTATATTCAAAAGGGAGGAGAATTTATTTACTTCCAGCCTATTCTGTTTTTAACTTCGTATATATTAAAGTGGCGCATTTTCTCCACTGGTGCGACGGGTTCCCGTTATCCCCCTTTTCTTAGAGGGATTTCGGCTTGTACCCAACAAGCCTCTTCAGACGAGTATTTTCATTCACTTTTTATTCCTATCTCCTCTAATTATCGTTCTATTGTTCATCTAACAAAGATTCATTGAACACCCACAAGTCCCCGTCCATCATACTGGTACACATTACACATACGTGATCACTAGGCAATGACGCAATGCATTCGGTTTGGTTATGTACACAGGATAAGCAAATTTCACAGGACTTCATGAACGCTATAGCCTTAGCAAGCTTGTCCATTAATTCAAGAGCTGTTCGAGCTACATCATCAGATATGTTATTACTTTCCTCACATATAGCACTGATAGGACAATCCCCACAGGATGCATCATTGCAATTTAAAAACGCCTCTAACTCTTCTCGATTTAACATTTAGTCTTCCTCCTTCCATTTAATCTTTTTGATCTGGTCCAGTCATTTCAACGAGCATGTTCACGTAAAAATTAACTAGCTTACTAATATCAGCCTTTTTCCCATCTTTAATATGCTTAACTTTTATTTCTCCCGTTTTTAAATCGCATGTTGATATAACGCTCATTAATTATCACCTCATCTTCTAAGAAGCTTTGTTGCCTTGTTGTTTTGCATTTTCCCATTGAAGAATAAGTAAAAGTCTTTGTTTATCTTCTTCTGTTGTAGTTTCTAGTAACTCAATAATTTCTTTTTCTACAGCTTCCTTCATAGAATCATCTCCTTTCGTGTCGCAAATTGTAGCTTATGTACACATTATAGTAGCCTATGTCTACTTTGTCAATAGTTTTTTGTTGACATACGCTACTTATTTTGTTAATATGATTCAAGGAGGTGAATATAATGAATGAAAGAATTAAGGAATTAAGAGATGGTTTACATCTGAGCCAAGAAAAGTTTGGTTTACCACTTGGTGTTACTAAAACAGCAGTAAGCAAAATGGAATTAGGTACTTACAACGTTACAGAGACGATGGTCAAATTAATCAGTAAAGTATATAACGTAAATGAAGAGTGGCTTAATACTGGGAATGGTGAAATATTTATAGAAAACGACTTCTT
>CAZJIO010000030.1:7707-13677 GCA_964546035.1 uncultured Eubacteriales bacterium
CTTTTATGATCTTGGACAGTATGCTACTAAAATGACTTCAACTGATAAGGCTATAATCATTGAATTAATGAAAATGCCCGATGATCAGAAACAAAAGCTTATTGATTTTTGGAAAAAAGTAATTCTTAGATCAGAAAAATATGAGAGCGAGAGTGAGGATTAGTGAATGCAGTAATTTACGCTAGATACTCTAGCGATAATCAGCGTGAAGAGAGCCTAGAAGAACAAATAAAAGCCAACACAGAATATGCAGAAAAAAACAACATAAATATAATCAGAATTTATTCTGATAAAGAGCTTACAGGAACTAATGACAGGAGACCAGATTTTCAGCGCATGATTGATGACAGTCGGTCTCATTTTTTTGAACTTGTATTAATTCATAAAACAGATAGATTTGCTAGGAATAAAGCAGATTCAGCTATTTACAAACGTATATTATTAGAACAAGGTGTTAAAGTTATTCCTGTAGCAGAAGCTTTTATTGTTGGAAATCCATTTGGAGTTGTTATGGAGGGAATGTTGGAGGGTTGGGCTGAGTATTATAGCTTAAATCTTTCAACAGAAGTCAAGAAGGGCCAAAACGCGAATATATCTAAGTTTGATAAAATTGGTAAAATTAAGCATAATGGCGGTAAGCCCCCTTTTGGATATGATGTTGATTCCGAAGGGTTTTATGTCATAAATAAACTTGAAGCTATTGCAGTTAAAAAGATCTTTGAAATGTATCATAATGGACAAGTTTATCACGATGTTATTGATTGGCTCAATCATAACGGCTATACTACAAAGTATAAGCAGCAATTTACAAAAAGCAGTCTCAACTCTATACTTCACAACGTCAAGTACATCGGTCTTTATACTTATAGAAATAAGAAAAGAATATTTAAAGATGGCTGTTACCAAGATATAGATAATCCCGATAGAGTTGAAATTGTTGGCGGTATTCCATCAATTTTAGACGAATCATTATTTTATGAGGTGCAAAGTATTATGAAGAATAATCAAGCTAATTCTCAGACATTCAAAGCAAAGCACGATTATATATTATCTGGCAAGGTTTTCTGCTCTTGTGGATCTTCAATGCATGGTAATAGTTATGTTGGCGGTAGAAATAAGCACCAATACGTGCAATATATTTGCTCAGGACGAAAGAAGCATATTAATGATTGTACTCAAAAGCCAATAGATAAAGATACTCTTGAAAACAATGTCTATGATCAATTGCAACAATCACTTTTTACTGATAAAAAGATCGATTATATCTGTGATCAAGTTTATAAGGCTTATCTTGCACATAAAAGCGAGAACACTGATAGCATTAATGTTTATACATCTAAACTGGAGTCTTTAAATAGACAGATCGCCAATGTAGTAGATGCTATTGCATCTGGAACTAAATTTCAATCTTTGCATGACAAACTTTCAGATCTTGAGCATCAAAAACAAATTATTACTTTTGAAATCAAACGTGAAAAGGTTAGAAGTAAGAATGAGCTTACTAAAGAAAAAATTAGAGATATGCTTTTAATAGGTCAGGACCTTAAAAATAAGACAGATAAAGAAAAGACAATGATTATCAACGCATTTGTTGATGAAATCATTGTCTCAGATGAAACAATTGCAGTTCATGTCGTGGTGGACATGGCTACAGAGTATGGAGGTGAGGGGAATTGAACCCCTGTCCGAAAACCCATCCATTAGACTTTCTCCCATTAGAGTCGTTGTTTTGACATTCCCTCTAGTAAACGCCCAGCGACAGGCTTATACCTTCAGTAGCTTCATGAATTCTTCTTCTACCTCAAAGCTTTGATAGAAAAGTGCCTCGACTTAGGTTACGCCTAATTGCTCAGTCTCGAGTGGCTAAGGTTAGACGGCTGCCATTAGGCAGCGAATTGTAATTTATTATTGTTTGCGTTTAAATTTTGTACCAGGTTGGTGACGCAGCCCCAGAAACTGCGAATGGCTTATCTAACTTCTGATGTCCCCGTCGAAACCAGTACACCCCCGTGTTCATAACGAAACGCGGTCGCTACAAGTTTTTGACTTTAAAATCTCGTTCAACATCACGTCTTGCATCTTTCTTCGCAATGTCATCCCGCTTGTCATAGTTCTTCTTACCTTTTGCAATGCCAATTTCAACTTTCATGAGGCTTCCTTTAAGATAAATCTTTAAAGGCACTAGCGTATACCCCTTCGTTTCAATGGCAGCTCTAATCTTATTAATTTCAACTCTGTTTAGCAGCAGCTTTCTCGATCTTAAAGGATCTTTGTTGAAAATATTGCCTTTTTCCTAAGGTGTGATATGCATATGATGGATAATGACTTCATTGTTCATGACATTAACAAAGCTTTCTTTGATGCTGCCTTTGCCCATTCGGAGCGACTTAACTTCCGTTCCAGAAAGAACAATGCCTGCTTCATAAACTTCTTCGATAAAATAATCATGATATGCTTTTTTATTTTGTGCTACGAGCTTAAATAAATTTTTGTCCTTTGCCATACGCTTCCCATCCTTGTTTTTAGCTGCAAGAACAATTATAACACATTAAAATAGTTTTTCAAGTAGCAAGTATTTCATTATTATTTCATTTATTAGGATTTGGATTAATCATCATCAAAAAAAGACTAAAACGATTAGAAAAATCGTCCTAGCCTTTGCTCGTTATAATGTAAGTTTCACACTTTCAAGTGGTTCATTAGATAACTCAAAATCAATGGTCCTTTGAGCTTTATCCGCATTTACCACTACAATTTTCACGATATCGCCAATTCTATATATTTTCGCTAAATGCTCTCCAATAAAGCAATGGTGGTCTTTATCAAAAATATAATAATCATCCGTTAAGGTGGTGACATGAATTAAACCTTCGACTGTATTTTCTAATTCTATGAACATCCCGAATGAAGTCACACTAGAGATAACCCCTTCAAAGACTTGTCCAATCTTATCTTGCATATATTCCACTTTTTTAAGCTTTTCAGTTTCTCTTTCTGCTTCTTCTGCTCTTCTTTCTGTCTCTGAAGATTGCTTTGCAATACGTTCTAGAATTTTGTCATAATGGGCAATTCTGCCATCTGACATTTTTCCATTAAGTGTATCCTTAATGATTCTGTGAATTTGCAAATCAGGATATCTTCTGATAGGTGATGTAAAGTGGCAATAATACTTGGTTGCCAGTCCATAATGACCATCGTTTGTGATGGTATATTGTGCCTTTTTCATAGATCTCAAGGTTAGACGACTGATAATGGTTTCTTCCTTGGTTCCTTCTATATCAATCAAAAGCTTTTGAAGCTCTTTTGGATGCACTTCGCCTTGTCCCTTAATATGATATCCAAAATTATAGATAAAAGCGCTTAGATTGCTGATTTTAGCCTCATCAGGCTCATCATGGGTTCTATAGACAAAAGGTAGTTCCTGCCAGAAGAAGTTTTCAGCAATGGTTTCATTGGCTAATAGCATAAATTCTTCGATAATTTTAGTGGCTACATTTCTGTCATAAGCTTTAATATCAATCGGTTTACCCTTTTCATCCATAATGATCTTTGCTTCTGGAAAATCAAAGTCAATAGAACCTCTCTCTTTACGTTTGACACGAAGTAATAATGCAAGATCTTCCATTTCCTTAAACATAGGTACAAGTGCTTCATATTCCTTGATTGTTTCTTCATCTTGATCTTCTAAAATCTTTTTAACATTGGTGTAGGTCATTCTTCTATCCACATTGATAATGGTTTCAGCAATTTTATGACCTAAAACATGCCCTTGTAGATCCAACTCCATAATGCAACTGAGTGCTAAACGGTCCTCCCCTTGGTTAAGGGAACAAATACCATTTGATAATTTACGCGGTAGCATAGGAATAACACGGTCTACTAGGTAAACGCTAGTCCCTCTGTTAATTGCTTCAATATCTAAGGGTGACTTTTCAGTAACATAATGCGTAACATCCGCAATATGCACGCCTAAAATGTATCGATCATCTTTCTTTTCAATGGTGATCGCATCATCTAAATCCTTAGCATCTTCACCATCAATGGTTACTGTTTGTACATTTCTATAATCCAAGCGATTACTGATTTCTTCCTGAGAAACTTCGCTAGAAACTTTGTCTACTTGCGCTAATACAGCCTCTGGAAATACAGATGGAATTTCAAGTCCTCTAACAATTGCTAAAATATCCGTTTCAGGATCTGTGATGTTACCAATAATTTCCGTAACTTCACCTTCAGGTTTCTTATCTTCATCACCCCAAAAAGTGATCTTAACAACAACTTTATCGCCATTATCTGCGTTCATAGCGTGTTCCTTGGAAATAAATATGTCTTTTGCGATTTTTTTATTATCTGCAATCACGAAACCAAAGTTTCTGCTCTTTTGATAAGTACCGATGATCTCGCTTTTACCTCTATTGAGAATTTCAACGATTTCTCCCTCTTTCCTACGACCACCTTCAGCCACTTTCACCAATCTAATGGCTACTTGATCGCCATGGAAAGCGCCATTGGTATATTTACCAGGGATAAACACATCTTCATCTTCCCCTTCAATTTCAACAAATCCGAATCCTTTTGGATTGGCGATAAACTTGCCTGTAATCATGAGCAAAGTTTTTGGCAAGACAAATTTACCTTTTTTTGTTTTGATCAGCTTACCTTTTTTACAAAGACCCTCAAGGATTTCCTCTAATTGTTCTCTATCTTCCATAGGAATATCCAACACCATGGCTATTTCTTTTATTTTCATAGGCTTATAATCTTGGTGCTCAATCAAATCTAAGACTATTTCCTTTCTTTCTTGTACTTCCATTATGTCACCTGCTTTCTTAGTTGTATTATATATTATTTCAATTATATCATAAATAATTCAATAATGAAACTTATTACAAGTTGCACCATTTGTGGCACAAAAAAAGTGTCCCTTTAGGACACTTTAATGATTTCTTTAATTATTTTAATATATTCAATAAAAGAGAAATGACAATAAACAAAACAGCTGCAGCTACAGTTACTTTGTGAAGTCCGCCTTCCATTGAACGTGCTTTGTTTTTACCCCAATACGTTTCTCCTGCTCCGCCAATTGCTCCAGATAAACCTGCAGCATTACCTTTTTGCAACAGAACAACACCGATAAGGAATAAACAATCAAAGAAATATAATATTTTAAGAATAAATATAAAAGTTGCCACGACTACACCTCCTAATCAACGTTATCATTCTAGCATAAATGTAGTCTGTAATCAACAATTAATTATGCTTCTTTTATAAATCTTTTAAATTAAACCAAGCTTTAATACCAAGATACTCAGAATCTTCATCCAACTCTTCCTCAATCCTAAGAAGTTGATTGTATTTCGCTACTCGATCCGATCGGCAAGGTGCACCAGTTTTGATTTGTCCTGCATTAGCTGCAACAGCAATGTCCGCAATTGTCGTATCTTCAGTTTCACCTGAACGATGGGAAACAACGGCTGTATAGCCTGCTCTATTTGCCATTTGGATCGCCTCGAAAGTCTCTGTTAATGTACCTATTTGATTTACTTTGATCAAGATAGAGTTTGCAATTCCCTTACTAATACCTTCACTTAATCGGGTTGTATTTGTGACAAATAAATCATCGCCTACCAGCTGAACTTTCTTACCAATACGTTCAGTCAGGAGTTTCCAACCAGCCCAATCCTCTTCATCGAGTCCATCCTCAAGAGATATGATCGGGAATTTTTCACATAAGTCAGCATAGTAATCAATCATTTCTTCACTCGTACGGGTTACTTCTTTACCTAGCATCTTACTTTCACCTGGGAAGTGATATTTCTTAGTTTCAGGGTTATATAATTCACTTGCGGCTGCATCAATGGCGATTCTAATATCATCCTTAGGTTTATATCCTGCTTGGACTACAGCATCCAATATAATTTGTATGGCTTCTTCGGAAGACGCCAAATTTGGTGCGAAACCACCTTCATC
>CAZJIO010000030.1:13742-16099 GCA_964546035.1 uncultured Eubacteriales bacterium
ATAACGAAGTGCTTCTTTGAATGTAGGTGCACCAACTGGCATAATCATGAATTCCTGTAAATCGACTGTGTTATCTGCATGTTCTCCACCATTTAAAATATTCATCATTGGTGTAGGCATTACATGCGCATTAAAACCGCCTAAATATTGATAAAGTGGCACGCCTAGAGTTTCTGCTGCTGCTCGTGCAACTGCCATTGAAACACCTAATATCGCATTTGCCCCAAGTTTTGATTTATTATCTGTACCATCCAGTTCAATCATAGCCAAGTCAATGCCACGTTGATCGAGTACATTTACGCCAATAAGTTCTTCTGCTATTTCATGATTAATATGGTGAACAACCTTTTCAACACCCTTCCCTAAATAACGTTTGCCTCCGTCTCTTAGTTCATTTGCATCAAAGGCACCTGTAGATGCCCCTGATGGTACAGCCGCTCTACCTACATATTTATCATCAACCGTTACTTCTACTTCAACAGTTGGATTACCTCTTGAGTCTAAAATTTCTCTTGCGAGAATATCAGTAATTTCATAGTACCTTTTCATAATAATTCTCCTTTCAATTTAACTTTTAATAGTATGTCAGAATTATAGGAATATATTCCTAAATCTCATAATCTAATCATATGCCACTTATCGGGAAAAATCAAGCCCATTATGAGAATCATTCTTATTTTATCATTTCTCCTTCCCACGAACAAAAAAAGAGCCTACCTTTTCAGATAAGCCCTTGATCATTTAAATTTACTTTGTTTTCTGCAACAATGAAGAACCTGTCATTTCTTTCGGCTGTTTGTAGCCCATCATTTCAAGTAATGTTGGTGCAATATCTGCTAGCTTGCCGCCTTCTTTTAGCGTGACGCCTGGCTCATAATTAAATAATGAGAATGGCACAGGGTTAAGGGTATGAGCTGTAAAAGGTTCGTGTGTTACATAGTCAATAAGTTGCTCTGCATTACCATGATCTGCGCAAAGGAACATATTTCCACCCACATCCAATAATGCCTTCATAGCGGCTCCGACACACTGATCCACAACTTCGATTGCTTCAATAGCAGCTTTTTCAATACCTGTATGGCCAACCATATCAGGATTTGCAAAGTTGACAACAATAAAATCATAAGACTTGGACTCAATGGCTTGCACCAATGCTTCGCCAACTTTATAAGCACTCATCTCGGGTTGAAGATCATAAGTATCCACTCTTGGAGACGCTACCAATACCCTAGTTTCTCCCTCATTAGGTTCTTCAACGCCACCATTAAAGAAGAAAGTTACATGAGCATATTTCTCAGTTTCAGCGAGTCTTAGTTGCTTAACCCCTTTTGAAGCCAGATATTCACCCAAAGTATTTGATAAGGAATCTTTTTCAAAAGCAATTATTGTATTTTTAATTGTTATATCGTAATCATTAAATGTAATAAATTTTAACGGCATAAATGTTCTTTCAAAGTTCACAAATATTTCATCGCAAAATGTTCTCGTGATTTCCCTTGCTCTGTCTGGTCTAAAATTAAAGAAAATGACGCTATCATTAGGTTTAATAGTAGCCGTTATTTTGCCTTCTTCAAGAATAATTGTTGGTAAAACAAATTCATCCTGTATACCCGCACTATAAGATGCATCAATAGCCTCTTGAGCCGTAACAGCTTGATTGCCTTCCCCGTTAACCATAGCATCATATGCAAGCTTTACTCGATCCCAACGATTATCACGGTCCATTGCATAATAGCGCCCCATAATAGTAGCTATTTTACCAACGCCTATGGCTCTCATCGTTTCTTCTAATTCTCTGATAAATTCTTTACCTGAGTTGGGTGGTGTGTCCCTGCCATCTAAGAAACAATGGACATATACGTTGGGTACATTTTGTTGCTTTGCAAGTCTGAGCAATGCATAAAGATGGGTAATATGGCTGTGCACACCGCCATCAGATAAGAGCCCGAATAAATGAAGATCCGTTTCATTTTTTTTGCAATTTGAGGTTGCAGCTAAAAAAGCTTTATTATCAAAAAAATCGTTATCTAATATATCTTTTGTAATTCTAGTAAGTTCTTGGTATACAGTTCTACCAGCACCCATATTGAGATGCCCTACTTCAGAATTCCCCATTTGACCATGAGGTAGCCCAACGTCCAGACCGCTTGCATGACCTTCTACAAAGGGGTAATTCGCAAATAATTGGTCCAAATTTGGTTTATTCGCATGAGCTATAGCATTTCCTTCAGTTTCTCTATTCAATCCGTATCCGTCTAATATCATTAATACTGTTGGTTTTTTATTCATTATATTAAAACTCCTTTCTACTTTTACAGTTATCTTTTGTAATTAAGTCACATGATATGTGGTTATTA
>CAZJIO010000030.1:16121-19307 GCA_964546035.1 uncultured Eubacteriales bacterium
AGTCCTTATTTTAACAGACTATTTATCCTTTTAAAAAGGCTGCGCCTAATAGATTCCTCTATTAATTGCAGCCTCTATTAAATAACCTTACTTATAATTAACAACCTTACCAAAGTCAGCTATTAAACTAGCACCACCCACAAGACCACCGTCAATGTTAGGCATTGCAAAAAGTTCTGTTGCATTTTTAGCACTTACACTACCACCATATTGAACGCGCACTTCGTTAGCTAGTGATGCGCCATATAATTCTTCAACCACTGTTCTAATAGCCGCGCATACTTCTTCAGCTTGTTCTGATGAAGCTGTTCTTCCTGTTCCAATAGCCCAGATAGGTTCGTAAGCAATAACTACTTTAACAATATCTTCAGCTGTTACACTTTGTAAAGCGATTTTGATTTGAGTTCTCACATGATCAATGGTAACCCCTTGATCTCTTTGTGTTAAAGTTTCTCCACAGCAAAGAATTGGAACTAACCCATGTTGAAGCGCTTTAAGAACCTTTTTATTCACTGTTACGTCTGTTTCTGCAAAGTATTCTCTTCTTTCTGAATGGCCAATGACCACATGTGTAACACCGATCTCTGTTAACATACTAGCTGAGATCTCACCAGTAAAAGCACCATTTTCTTCAAAATGCATGTTTTGTGCACCGATTTTAATGTTTGACCCTTTAGCTGCTTCAATAGCTGTTGTTAAAGAGACAGCAGGTACACAGAAAACAACTTCAGCCTCATCTGTTTGAACAAGAGGTTTTAATTCATTAATAAGAGCTACGGCTTCCTTAGATGTTTTATTCATCTTCCAGTTACCAGCAATAATTTTTTTACGCATCTTAATTTCCTCCTAAGGAAAATTTATTTGTCATTAACTGCTGCAACACCTGGTAGTTCTTTGCCTTCTAAAAACTCTAGAGAAGCACCACCACCTGTTGAAATATGTGACATTTTATCGCCAAAACCAAATTGGTTAACAGCTGCTGCTGAATCTCCACCACCAATAATAGTTGTCGCATCTACATCTGCCATTGCTTGAGCTACAGCGATTGTGCCACCAGCGAAGTTTGAAAATTCGAATACACCCATTGGTCCGTTCCAAATAACTGTTTTTGCACCTTTAATAGCATTTTCAAAAAGCACTCTCGTTTTATCGCCGATATCCATGCCTTCCCAATCAGCTTCAATACCGCCTCTTGGTACTGTTTTGAAAGGTGTGTCATTTTTAAAGTCTTGAGCAACTACATGGTCAACAGGTAATAATAAATGCACGCCTTTTTTTTTTTTTTTTTCAATAATTCTTACTGCATGGTCTTGTTTGTCAGGTTCAAGTAAGGACATTCCGATATCATTACCTAAAGCCTTTAAGAACGTGTATGACATACCGCCACCGATGATTAAGGTGTCAACTTTATCTAAAAGATTATTGATTACTTCGATTTTATCAGAAACTTTAGCACCACCAAGAATTGCAACAAAAGGTCTTTGTGGGTTATTAACTGCATTTCCTAGATATTCAATTTCTTTTTGCATTAAGTATCCAACTGCAGATTCTTTTACAAACTGAGTCACGCCAGCTGTTGAACAATGCGCTCTATGTGCTGAACCAAAAGCATCATTTACGAATATATCACAAAGACTTGCAAGTTCTTTGCTGTAATTTTCTTCGTTTTTTTCTTCTTCGATACGAAAACGTGTGTTTTCTAATAACACAACATCGCCATCTTTCATTGCAGCAACAGCACTTTTTGCATTTTCTCCAACAACGTTATCATCTGCTGCAAATAGAACTTCTTTATTTAAAAGTTCGCTTAATCTCGTTGCAACAAGGGCAAGGGAATATTTAGGTTTAGGTTCGCCTTTTGGTTTTCCAAGGTGAGAACATAAAATAACCTTTGCTCCGTCAGAAATAAGCTTTTGAATGGTTGGTAAGGCTGCTGTAAGTCTGTTAACATCTGTAATTGCACCGTCGATAATTGGAACATTGAAATCACATCGCACCAATACTTTCTTGCCCGTTACTTGTAGATCATCTACCGATTTTTTATTTAACATAATTGTGTTACTCCCTTCTATCGTGTGTTTTTGAGTTTCTATCATAAAAAAGGTTGAAAACCTTTAATGCGCCTTACATTTTTTCTTCGTAGACCTCTATGATCCGTTTTGCTGCACCTTCGTCGATAATCAGACACCCTTTAGCAACAAACTTTCTAACAGCGAGTATTGCTTCTGCCTTACTCGAACCGCCTGCCACCGCAATCGGATAATTCAAGTCTTTCATCTCTTCAATTGTAATACCTATGGACCTTGAAGTATAAACAACCTGGCCTAATTGATCAAAGTAATTACCTAAGACCTCAGCAACGGCTGCGTGATCTTTTAAATACTTAATGGTTTCTTCATCCAAACTTCTTCTGACGGCCATTTCGTCTACATTACCAATACCATAAACAATAATATTTGCTTTTAAAATAGATGCGATTGTCTGCTGTATATCTGGCTCTTGTCGTACGCTTTCTAAGGCTTTTTGACTTAAATTATCAGGAATATTAAGTAATCTATATTGACTGTTAATTTTCTTAGCTAAAACAGACACCAAAGTGTTGGCATGATATTCAATGTTATTGCCTAAACTTCCTCTCGCTGGCACAATCACAACATCTGGGTAAAACATGTGTGTCGGTTTTAACTGACTGATCACTTTATGAATTGTACTACCACCTGTCAGAGCAACAATGGAGTTCACTTGAATGTGATCTAGTAACACCTTAGCTGCAACATTTGCCATATTGATTTTAGATTCTTCACCTACATCTGCGTCTCCTGAAACGATGAGGAGTTCTTCACAGTCTAAAATCTGGCGTACTTTTTCCTCAATATTACTTAATCCTTCTAAATGTTTTATAAATTCTTTTAAACGATTAAGCATATCAGTACCTGCTGATTCAAGTTCCATCCCCAAAGAGGTTACTTGGATGAAGCCTTCTGTTTTAAAATACTCCGTATCTGATCGAATGGCTTTTTCTGAAACATCCAATCTTTGAGCGATACTTCTTCTACCAATGGGTTGAAATAGCTGGATACAATTTAAAATATTATAGCGTCTTACTAAGGTATCCATTTCTTTTGGTATTAACTTTTGAAGTGTTTTAGCAATATCTCTCATTTTTCGTCTCCGGTATCCTAAAAG
>CAZJIO010000030.1:19330-27104 GCA_964546035.1 uncultured Eubacteriales bacterium
GGCCCTGTATTACGTTTTTAGTCCCGTTAGCTTTAAAAAAATGAATCAATGTTTATTGACTCATCTTTTATTATACCAATATTTCCAAAAATATCAAGGTCTTTTTTCTATTTTTAGAACATTTCATCTTTCACAAATTGAGCTATGTTAAGGGCATGGTCAGAAATTCTTTCTAAATTGTTAATAACATCTAAGTAAACAACACCTGTTGTTGCATCACATTGTTTAGATGACAATCTTTGAATGTGTTTTTCCCTTAATTCTTCTTGAAGCACATCTACTAGTTCTTCATATTGCTCCACTTTTCTAATTTCTTCTAAGTTGGCACTTCTTCTCGCATTAATGGCATTTTCGAGGGCACAAATAGTTCTGTCGAAGATTTCTTTCATTTCTGAAATTGCAATTTCAGAAAAAGTTAAATCATTTATAATGACATATTTCGCTAGTTCGGATAAGTTTTCTGCATGATCACCAACGCGCTCTATATCGTTAATGATATGGAACATATTGAATACAACCTTACTTTGGTGCTCATTCAAAGGAACATTACTCATCTTTATGAGATAGTCTGTAATTAATTGCTCCAGCTTATCAATATCTTTTTCTTGTTTAAATACTTGTTCCACTTTACTTTCGTCTTTTTCTAGTAGAGATTCCATAGCCAATTTTGTGTTATTAAGTGCTAGCTCACCCATATGAACAACTTCTTTAATAGCATTTTCAACTGCAAAACTTGGCGTTTCTAAGATACGCTCTTCCAAGTGTCGTAGGGCAATCGCACGCTCTGTTGTATCTATTATATCTGGACCTCTGACGATTTTACCAGATAAGGTTACTAATTTATCAGCAAATCCAAATAACATAATTGTATTTGTGATATTGAAAACAGTATGGAAAATACTGATTTGTGTAGAAGAAATAAAAGTTTCTCCAATCTGCTGGTTAATAAATCTAAAGTAGATAACAGTTCCTATAGCAAATACCACTGTACCGATAGCATTGAAAAGCAAGTGAATCATGGCTGCTCTCTTTGCAGTTTTACTCGCCCCAATACTTGATAGTAGGGCTGTAGCACAAGTTCCAATATTCTGACCCAAAATAATATAAACAGCTGCATCCCAAGGAATCAACCCTTGCATAGCTAATACCTGCAAAATACCCACCGAGGCGGAGCTACTTTGTATAATACCAGTGACAGCTGCCCCGGCTAAAATACCTAATAAAGGATTACGACCAAGGACTAAAAATGCATTCGCAAATGCTGGAGCATCTCTAAATGGTTCTATTGAACTGCTCATCATTTCAAGTCCAATGAAAAGTAGTCCAAAGCCTATAATAATTTCACCAATTTGTCTTTTTGATTTGTTTTTAATGAAAAACAGCATGATTGCACCAATTCCAATTGCCAAAGGTGCTATCTTTGATGGTTTAAATACCGCAAACCATTCCGAACTTGAAACAATCCATGAGGTAACGGTTGTACCAATATTGGCACCCATAATAACCCCAACTGCTTGAGATAAGCTCATAAGGCCTGCATTTACAAAACCTACCACCATTACCGTACATGCTGAGCTACTTTGAATGATGCCAGTAACTAACGCTCCTACCAAAACACCTACAAACCGATTGTTGGTAAGAACCCCCAACAAGCTTTTCATTTTGTTTCCAGCAGATTTCTGAAGACCTTCAGCCATAATATTCATGCCATAAAGAAACATACCTAGGCCACCTATAAACACGAATGCGACAAATAAATAATCAAGCTTTGACATATAGCCATATCCTCCTATGCAAAAATATATCCCTATTTAAAATTCAACACCTCCTATAATAACATAAGTTCAATTTGGCTGACAATTAAAACCGACAATTTTTGCAAATTTTATTTTCACTCATCACAAATTATGCTACAATGAACATCTATTGAATAAAAGGAAGTGATGACATGATTTTAAGTGATTACCACGTACATAGTTCTTTTTCTGGTGATAGTCAAGCCGAGATGAGAACTGTTATAGATGCTGCCGTGTACAAAGGCATTAATAACTTATGCTTTACAGAACATCATGACATTGATCTCCCACCCTCAAATATTTGCTTTTTACTAGATATCCCTGCCTATCAGGAAACGTTTTTCAGACTTAAGCGAGAAGACCAAAAGCAAATTTCACTTATGTTTGGAATTGAGCTAGGCATTCAGCCGCATCTTTATAGCACCTTAAATAGCATTGTGAATTCGTATCCATTTGATTTTGTTCTTTGTTCCAATCATGTAGTAAATGGTATAGACCCCTATTTCCCTGCATTTTTCGAAGGAAAAACCAAAGAGGAAGCCTACTTCTCCTACTTCAATGATATCTTAAATAATGTTAGAAATTATCAAAACTACGATAGTTATGGTCACTTGGATTATGTTATTCGTTATGGACCCTATGAAGATAAAGCCTATATTTATCCAACGTATCAAGATGTATTGGATGAAATCCTTTTAACGATTATTCGAAATGGTAAGGGTATTGAACTCAATGCCTCGGGATTCAAGTACAAACTCCAAGACTCACATCCCTCCTCACAGGTCATTAAACGGTATAAGGAACTTGGTGGTGAAATCATTACAGTAGGCTCTGATGCTCATAACCCAGTACAACTGCTTAATTATTTTGACTTAGCACAGAACATCTTAGTAGATGCCGGTTTTAAGTACTATACGATCTTTAAAGACAGAAAACCCGAGTTTATTAAACTCATATAGATTCACGGACCTCGGGACGGAGAAAATGGTCGTGGGGACGGATAAAATGGTCACGGGGACGGAGAAATTGACAACTTGCATAGCAAGTTGTCAATTTCTCCGTCCCCGTGACCATTTTATCCGTTTTACGAAACAATAGTTCCTCCACCAACAACAATATCGCCATCATATAATACAAAGGCTTGTCCTGGTGTAATGGCTCTTTGTGGCTCTTTAAAGGTACATTCTAAGGTATCCTCAGCAATCATCTTAATGGTACATGCTGCAGGAGGATGACTGTATCTTATTTTCGCTTCAAGTTCTATTTCACCTGTAAATCCCTCAATCGACATAAAATTAAGTCCATTTGCAATTAATTTAGAGGAAAATACATCTGCATTATCGCCTATAACAACTTCATTGGTATCTGTCTTAATGGCAACAACAAATCCCGGTTTTGCTAAAGATAAACCGAGGCCCTTTCTTTGCCCGATTGTATAATGTAAAAGACCTTTATGTTGTCCTAAGATTTTCCCATCAGTGGTGACAAAATTCCCTTTAGGAAACTTCTTCCCAGAATATTCTTCTATAAACCGGCCATAATCATCATCAGGAATAAAACAGATTTCTTGACTATCTGGTTTATTCGCAATTCTCAAGTTGATTTTCTCAGCCATTAGTCTGATTTGATCTTTTGTATAATCGCCAACTGGCATTAACGTTCTTCTCAGTTGTTCTTGGGTCAGATTATAAAGAGCATAGGTTTGATCTTTAGCAGTAGTAGCCGATTTCTTTAAGGCATATCTGCCATTTTCAAGTTGGACCACTCTGGCATAATGGCCTGTGGCAATAAAATCTGCGCCAATATTCAAACTTCTTTGAAGCAAAGATTCCCATTTGACGTATCGATTACAGGCGATACATGGATTTGGTGTTCTACCTTGAAGATATTCATCTACAAAATAAGAAATGACATGTTCAGAAAACTCTTTTTTAAAATTCATAACATAATAAGGAATTTCCAGTGCATCTGCCACACGTCTAGCGTCATCCACTGCACTTAATCCGCAACAACCACCATTATCTTGTACTTGTTCTTTATCTTCATCCTGCCAGATTTGCATGGTTACTCCAATAACGTCGTATCCTTGCTCCTTAAGTAAATAAGCAGCAACTGAGGAGTCCACGCCACCCGACATGCCTACAACTACTTTTTTCTTTTCCATAGCTTTTTATTCTTCCTCTTCTAAATCATGGCCATGATCGTCATCCGTTTCTTTAGGTTCTTCTAAACCTTCTATAACGATATTATTTTTCTTAGCATAGTCCCAAAGCGCTGCTTGGAGTGCTTCTTCAGCTAATAAAGAACAGTGAACTTTAGCCTTTGGCAAGCCATCCAGAGCATCCATAACGGCTCTATTTGTAATCTTCAATGCTTCTTGAATGCTCTTTCCTTTAACCAATTCCGTAGCCATGCTACTTGTAGCAATCGCTGCGCCGCATCCAAAGGTCTTAAATTTAACATCCTCAACAATTTCATTTTCAATTTTCAAATAGATCCGCATAATGTCTCCACATTTTGCATTTCCTACTGTACCTACACCATCTGCATTTTCAATTTCTCCCATATTTCTAGGATTAGAAAAATGGTCTATTACTTTTTCTGTATACATGATGACACCTCTTTTATTTTAAATAGTTGTTAGTCATTATATTGCTTATCTATGCATTCTTTTGGAGAAAGTCTGTGTATAAAGGTGACATCTCTCGAAGTCTAGCCACTATTGCCTGAAGCGCTGGAATTAAGTAATCCAATTCTTCCTTAGTGCTCTTCTCACCTAAAGTAATGCGAAGGGAGCCATGAGCAATTTCATGTGGTAAGCCAATCCCCAAAAGCACATGTGATGGATCTAATGCACCTGAGGTACAAGCAGAACCACTCGAAACACAAATCCCCTTCATATCTAACATGATGAGTAAGGATTCACCTTCTATAAACCTAAAACTAAAGTTCGCATTGTTTGGGAGTCGCTTGTTGATATGTCCATTGACTCTACAATGGGGTATTGTTTCTAATACTTGTTCGATCAAATAATCTCTCAAATCAGCTTGTCTTTTACTTTCTGCTTCTAGGTGCTCAATACTCAGTTCCATAGCTTTTCCTAAGCCCACTATTCCCGGAACATTTTCCGTTCCTGCTCTTCGCCCTTTTTCTTGTGCGCCACCGTGCATAACAGCCTTTAATTTAACACCTTTTCTCACGTAGAGTGCGCCAATACCTTTTGGACCATATAACTTGTGTCCACTTATTGAGAGTAGATCTATCTTCATTTCTTTAACATCGATATCAATATGTCCTACAGCTTGAACGGCATCGGTATGGAAAAGTATGCCCTTTTCACGGGCTATATCACCAATTTCAGCTATGGGTTGAATGGTACCTATCTCATTATTGGCAAACATAATTGTGATGAGAATCGTAGTAGGCTTAATAGCAGCCTTAAGATCTTCAATACTAATGAGTCCATTTTCGTCTACCGGTAGATAGGTGATTTCAAATCCATTTTTACCAAGATACTCGCAAGTGTGAAGGACGGCATGGTGTTCAATTGTAGAGGTAATAATGTGATTACCCTTTGAAAGATAACTTTCTGCGACTCCCTTAATTGCCCAGTTGTCAGCTTCAGTACCGCCACTTGTAAAAAATATTTCGTTTTCTGCTGCGTTTATTGCCGTAGCAACACGCTGTCTAGAAAGGTCAATGGCCTTTTTGTTTTCTGAAGCAAATTGATAAATACTTGAAGGATTTCCAAAACTTTCTGTGAAGTAAGGAACCATTTCATCAAAAACTTCTTTCTTTGTGTATGTCGTTGCTGCATGATCAAAGTATATATTGTTCATAATTTCTGTTGAGCCTCCTGAATTTACTTGATAATTGTACTGCTAATTTGATCAATTCTCTTTTGCTCATTAACTAAGTCTTCTAGGGTGATATTATCTACGACTTCGTTAATACTGTCACTAATTTTCTTCCATACAAATTTTGTCACGCAGGACTCTGATTCAAAGCATTGCTTATCTTCATTGACAACAATACAATCTACTGGATTAAGATCGCCTTCTAACACTCTCAAAATATCTCCTACAGATATTTCAATGGTTTGTTTATTGAGAGAATAGCCCCCTTGGGCACCTCTGCTACTTTTAACAAAGCCACTCTTTTTGAGCACTGCAATAATCTGTTCCAAGTAGTTCTCTGATATGTTTTGCCTCTCGCTGATATTTTTAATGGATATCTGACCCTCACCACCATAAATGGCAAGATCAATCATAGCTCTTAGGCCGTAAGTTCCTTTAGTTGATAGCTTCATATTCCACCTCTTCAATTCCTACCTTTTGAGTCGGATTTAGAAAATAGTAACATTTTTTCGAGTCAATGTCAATGCCTTGAGAGCAAAAAAAAAGCGCTTGAGTATTGAGGCTCAAACGCTTACAATTACGCTTCTATATTATTTGGAATTCTAACTGAAATCAGAAATACAACTAACCCGATAACCAGTATTGGAATAACCGCTAACATGCCAATTCTAGGATTACCTGTACTTTGAGTTGCTACACCCACTAAAAACGGTCCTAATATTGCTGCAAATTTTCCAAATATATTAAAGAAACCAAAGAATTCATTGGAACTATTTTTAGGAAGTAATTTACCAAAGTAAGATCTGCTAATGGATTGAATACCGCCTTGAGCTGTACCTACTAATATGGCGAGAATCCAAATATCTAAAGCAGTCTTGATATTTGCACCAATCAGATAAACGATGATGTAGATAATAATTCCTACTGTAATCATCACTGTGGCACCAAATTTTTTAGTCAATCTACCATATAATATTGCAAAAGGAAAAGCTAAAAATTGAATCACTAAAACAATACCCATAAGTAAAAAATCATCTATGATATGTAGCGCCATCCCTATTGGAATTGCAGCTGTAATGATGGTATCAACGCCATCAATATAGAAGAAATAGCCAATAAGAAAAATAAATATTTTCTTGTATTGTTTAATGTTCTTAAAAGTTTTGTAAAGTCTTACAAAGGAATTTTTAAAGGGTTTATCTACATTTTCGATATAATAAAGCTGTTTTACATTTTTTAAAAGCGGCACAGAAAACGCAGCCCACCAAATAATCGTTATAAAAAACGCGATAGAAATAGCCAAGTTTTCTTCAATATTAATGATGCCAAATCGTGCTAAACCAAAAAATGCCATACCTGCTAAGAAAGGGAGCGTGCTACCAATATACCCTAAAGCATATCCCGTCGAAGAGACCGTGTCCATTTTTTCTTCAGTCGTAACATCTGTCAAAAAGGCATCATAGAAAACATTTGCTCCTGCATAACCAATTGTAGCGAAAATATATGTAACAATTACGACTTGCCAACTTAAGTTTGGTATACAAAGTAAAAAGCCTCCTACAATTCCCACAATCAAAAAGAACATGAACATTTTTTTCTTTTTACCTTTATAATCACCGTAAGTTCCCAATATAGGTGCTAGCAATGCAACAATGACAGAATAAATGGACTTAGCATATTGGGTATAGGCAGTTGCTGTCGCTTCACCAAGATCTCCTTTTGCTAAATTCATAAATAAAATCGGGAATAATACGGTTACAATAGTCAGCGTATATGCAGAATTAGCAACATCGTATAAAATCCAACTACGTTCTTCTTTCGTGAACCCTTTAAACATTCATTTCCCCCCCTTATTTCATAATAAATCTATTGTACATAATTATCCTGAGAAATGAAAGTAAATTCTAAAAATCTTAATGTAAACTGTACACATTTTAGACACAAGCTCAACATATACATGACACAGGTTATTACTATACTTAAGTCACAAGTTAATAGGATTTACACTTTAATCCCCTCTCATTTAGCCAAGAGAAACTCCCCAAGTTTCTCTTATTTTTTTGTTCTTATTTATTAATCGCCAAAGACACAAATATGACACCCTCAAAACATATCCAAAAC
>CAZJIO010000030.1:27141-32796 GCA_964546035.1 uncultured Eubacteriales bacterium
TTACAAGTTAATAGCAATATCATTTTAATCCCCTCTCATTATAGCCAATAAAAAAGAGAAACCGCCCAGTTTCTCTTTTTTGTCGTTTAACTATACAATATTAAAACGAACTACACCCTCTTCAAAGGTAATTTTCACTTCGCTAAACTCTTTAATTTCACCTTTAATGTATCTTTCAGCAAGCTCATCTTCTATTAACTTTTGTATGGTTCTTCTTAAAGGTCTAGCCCCATATTTAATATCATAACCCGTTTCAAGAATATGTGTTTTAACTTCTTCTGACACATGAATGACTATTTTCTTTTCTTTTGCATCGTGAGCAACTTCTTTAATCATCAATTCAACAATTTGCTTGAGTTCATTTTTATCTAGTTCTGTAAAAACTATCGTTTCATCAACTCTATTTAGAAATTCCGGTCTGAATATTTGTTTCAGTGCATCATTAGATTTCTCAGTTAAGGAATCATAACCCGACTTACCAAAGCCGATCCCATTACCTTTGATATTAGTACCCGCATTAGACGTCATGATGATCACAGTGTTTTCAAAATTAACCGTTCTACCTTGACTATCTGTTAACCGTCCATCTTCGAGAATTTGCAGAAGCAGATTAAAGATATCCGTGTGGGCTTTCTCAATTTCATCTAACAAAATGACTGAATACGGCTTTCTTCTGACTTTTTCAGTTAATTGTCCTGCTTGTTCAAAACCCACATAACCCGGAGGTGCACCAATCAGTTTTGAAACAGTATGTTTTTCCATAAATTCAGACATATCGAAACGAATAATCGCTTCTTCATTATTAAAAAGTTCGGCTGCTAAGGCTTTGGTCAATTCAGTTTTACCGACACCTGTAGGGCCAACAAAAATAAAGGAAGCAGGTTTTTTCTTCTTTTTAAATCCTGAGCGGTTACGACGAATGGTCTTTGATAACCTAGTGACTGCTTCATTTTGTCCAATGACTCTTCTATGAAGTCGTTCTTCCAAATGCAGCAGTTTGTATGCTTCATCTTCTGAAATACTCTGGACTGGAATTTTTGTCCATGCTTCAATAACAAAGGCAATATCATCTATGGTTATTGCTACATTTTTACATTGATTTTCAATGGCAGTGATTTTGTCTGTTATTCTAAGTTCTTTCACTCTACACTCTGCAGCTTTTTCGTAATCATCGCTAAGTGCAGCATCCTCTTTTTCAATGACCACTTCTTTAAGTTCATCTTTTAGTGCCTCAAGTTCAACAAGTCCCATATTCTTCAAGTTAGCTCTTGAACCTGCTTCATCAATGACATCGATTGCTTTATCTGGCAAGAAACGATCGCTGATATAACGCTCTGACATCATGACAGCGGTTTCAATAACTTCATCGGAGATGGTTACTCTATGATAATCTTCATAATAATCTTTAATCCCTTTTAATATTTCAATGGAGTCTTCAACAGAAGGTTCCTCAACGATAATAGGCTGGAAGCGTCGTTCAAGGGCAGCATCTTTTTCGATGTGTTTTCTATACTCATTAAGAGTGGTTGCCCCAATAATTTGCACCTCACCTCTTGCTAATGCAGGCTTTAATATATTGGCAGCATTCATTGAGCCACCTTCTGCATCCCCAGCGCCAACAATATTATGCACCTCGTCAATGACTAAAATGATATTGCCTTCATCGGTTGCTTCTTTTAAAATGGCTTTCATACGTGATTCAAATTGACCACGAAATTGAGTACCAGCAACAATAGCTGCTAAATCCAGTAGATATATTTCTGTATTTAAAAGCTTAGCAGGCACTTGTTTTTCAACGATTCTAACGGCCAAACCCTCAGCAATGGCTGTTTTACCTACACCTGGCTCACCAATTAATACCGGGTTATTTTTAGTTCTTCTATTGAGTATTTGAATGGCACGATCGATTTCTCGATGTCTTCCAATGATGCGATCCACTGCATTTTCTTTTGCCTTGTCCGTCAAGTTCAAACCATATGTATCTAAGTTTTTTCTTTTCTTTTTACGGTTTTGTGCCTTCGTTTTTGTTTTTGTTTTACCTTTTGCACCGACATCCTCATCTTCCTCATCATCGGTTAATTCTTCATTTTCCTGATGGGGCGTAAAGGAGGCAAATGCCGTATTAAACAAATTAGAGAATGGATTTTTAGAATTTGCTTTTTTCTCCTGATGCATTGTTTCTGTGAGTTCTTCCATATCGACATCTTCAAATAAAGTTTGCATTTGTTCATTTATATTGTTAAAATCTTCCGATGTCATGCCGCTTTGTTCCATTATTTGATCTAATGGCGCTATCCCTTGTTTTTGGGCGCAAGGAAGACATAGTCCCATTTTTTCTTGTCTACCATCAACGATTTTCGTCACATGGATAATCGCTGTATTTTCATTACACATAGAACATTTCATAATCATCACTCCTCGTATGAACTCTATAAGCTAGAAAAGTTGCCTATAGTGTATTCATTAATTTAACACATTTAAAAGGATTCGTCTATAATTTGATACATATCTAATGATATTTTAATGCGTTCGTCAGATTCAGACATACTAATCATAGTTTATTCAAATACCACTAAAGTAGTTATCCATTTAATCCGATATAGTAATAACAGGTTTATTAATCAACGGATTGTATTTGCACTACAAGGAGGTATATTATGTCTAACATTCAACAAATATCTAGTCATTCTTCTACCAATATAACTACGATTCAACAGACAACAACTCATGAGGAAAAAGTCGACATCCAACAGGTTCAAGAAGCAGCAACCTACGATGCCAATTCTGATCAAAGTGTTACTGAATCGCAACCTTATAAAGTTGATATGGATAAAGTTAGAGCTATGAAATCAGAATCTGATCAACGTCTTATTGCTTTATTTACAAAAACATCTTCGGAAGGCTTGTTAAAACAATTAGGTGGTTTAAGAGGTGTTCTCGAAAAAATCATTAATGGTGAAATGGTAGATGAAAACTTCGAAGTCACTCCTGATACCATTGAAAAAGCAAAGATAGATGTAGCTCCTGGTGGTTATTGGAGTCCTGAAAGCACCTCTGATCGTTTCATTGAATTTGCCAAAGCTTTGTCAGGTGATGATCCTGCAAAAGCTGAAATGCTCATGGATGCCTTTAAAAAAGGTTATGCCGAAGCCGAAAAAATTTGGGGCGGCGAATTACCTGAAATTTCAAAGAAGACCTATGAACTAACCATGGAAAAGTTTGAAGCTTGGTCCGGTTCTACCCTCGCAGAATAAATTAACTTGCATAAAGAGAAGCCCATATAAGGGTTTCTTTTTTTATCCTATTTACTTGACATTTGATTAAAAAAATATATAATTTAGGTCAGACAATCTAAAAAAATATAGGAATTATTGAACTATAAAGAAGACTCCCTACTGCATATGTATAACCATCTGAACTAAAGAATATGCATGTAATTTGGGGAGTAAACGGAGGTAATCAACTAATGGAAGGTCTTATTCAACTTAACAATATCAATAAATCATTTAACAATCATATGGTTCTTAAAGATTTAAATCTATCTATTCAAAAAAATGAATTTTTAACTTTACTTGGTCCAAGTGGTTGTGGTAAAACAACAACCCTTCGAATCATTGGTGGTTTTGAAGCACCCGATTCAGGTCGTGTCCTATTTGACGATCGTGATATCACAAAAGTTCCCCCCTACAAAAGACATATCAACACCATTTTCCAAAAATATGCCTTATTTCAACATTTAAATGTTTATGAAAATGTTGCATTTGGTCTGCGAATAAAAAAAATGAGCGAAGATAAAATTCGAGAAAAAGTTGCTACAACCCTAAAGCTCGTCAACTTAGACGATTTTGTCAAACGTTCTGTTGATTCTTTAAGCGGGGGACAGCAGCAACGCGTAGCAATTGCAAGAGCAATAGTTAACGAACCAGAAGTCTTGTTATTGGATGAACCCCTCGGTGCATTAGATCTCAAATTACGTAAAGAGATGCAATATGAACTTAAAAAATGGCAACAAAAGCTTGGCATCACGTTTGTTTATGTGACCCATGATCAAGAGGAAGCTCTAGCCATGTCAGATACGGTTGTGGTTCTTAATAACGGGATAATCCAGCAGATGGGTACTCCTCAAGACATTTATAATGAGCCAGCTAATGCCTTTGTTGCGGATTTTATTGGAGAAAGCAATATTATTGATGGCACTTTTAAGAAAGATTATCAAGTTCATTTTTTAGGTAAAGACTTTGAGTGTTCAGATATTGGCTTTCAACCTAATGAAGGCGTTGATGTGGTTATAAGACCTGAGGATATCGTTCTCGATGTACCTGAAAAAGGGTTAATCGTGGGAGAAGTTACCTCTGTCATTTTTAAAGGTGTTCATTATGAGATGTCCATCTGTGCGGGGAATTTTAACTGGCTGGTTCAAAATACGCAGTTACATCCTGTGGGTACAAAAGTCGGTTTAAGTGTAATCCCCTTCAACATACATGTTATGAAAAAGGTGGTGTAGCCCATGAATAGAAAGTATTTTGCTTCACCTTACATATTTTGGATCGTTGTTTTTACTGTTATTCCTTTAGGTATGATATTTTACTATGGTATTACCATTAAACAAATAGACGGTAGTTTTGTGTTTTCTGCCCAAAATCTATTCAAAATGTTTGAGCCCATTTATTTCAAAGCTCTCCTTCGTTCACTTTTTTATGCAGGAATTAGCACTTTAATCTGTCTCATTTTAGCCTACCCACTTGGCTTAATTTTATCAAAAAATCATGCTGGAAAATCCTCTATTCTCTTTATATTTATTCTACCTATGTGGATGAATTTTCTTTTGAGGACGTATGCTTGGATGTCTTTACTTGAAACTCAGAATGGTTTTCTAAACACTGTACTCAGAGCCATTCATCTACCAACCCTTAATATTATGAACACGCCCTATGCAGTGATTTTAGGAATGGTTTATAATTTTCTACCCTTTATGGTTTTACCCATCTATAATGTTTTAGCAAAAATCGATGTTACTGTTCTCGAAGCTGCCAGTGACTTAGGCGCTAATAGTTTTCTACGTTTTAGAAGAGTGGTATTTCCTTTGAGTATTCCAGGTATGGTGAGTGGTATTTCCATGGTTTTCATGCCCGCAGTTACTTCCTTTGTCATTCCCAACCTACTTGGTGGAGGAAAGGTTAATTTAATTGGCAACTTAATTGAGCAACAATTTATGCAGTCCTATAATTGGAATTTCGGTTCATCCCTCTCACTGATACTCATGGTCATCATACTAATGAGCATGGCCATATTTTCTAAATTCGAGTCTGAGGATGACGCGGTGGCGCTATGGTAAAACATAAAAGTACAAGTCTGATAGGATTATTCTTTGAGAAGTTTTACATGCTCTCTATTTTTATTTTTTTGTATGCGCCCATTGTCACGTTAATTGTCTTTTCTTTTAATGACTCAAAATCCCGGGCTAAATGGTCTGGTTTTACTCTCAAATGGTATCAAACCATGTTAAATGATCCCACTATAAAGTCTGCATTATACAACACATTGATTGTCGCCCTTTTGTCGGCTACCATCGCAACGCTTATTGGAACGCTGGCCGCAATAGGGATTTACTCTATGAAATCAACACATAAAAAGATATTGATGAATTTTACTTAT
>CAZJIO010000030.1:32836-34907 GCA_964546035.1 uncultured Eubacteriales bacterium
TTGCCTTTATGCTATTTTTCATTGCAATTGGTTTAAAACTTGGAATGACCAGCATGTTATTAGCCCATATTACTTTTAATATCCCATACGTCATCTTGTGTGTCATGCCGAAGCTTAAACAAATGAATAATAGCGTATACGAGGCCGCAATTGATCTGGGCGCTACCCCAATACAAGCCTTATATAAAGTTATTCTTCCTGAAATTATGCCAGGGGTTGTCACTGGTTTACTACTCTCCTTCACTTTATCTTTAGATGATTTTATCATCAGTTACTTTACAACTGGAAATGGTGTATCAAATTTGTCCATCACGATTTATACCATGACCAGAAGAGGTATAAAGCCAGAAATCAACGCCTTATCCACTCTTATGTTTTTATCTGTTTTAATTTTATTACTGATCGTCAACAGCCGGCTCAACAAAAATAACAAAACCAATAAGCTTAATCGCACCTAGGAGGTCCTTTATTGAAAAAGAAAATCATTTATTCCATTTTAGTTGCTTTGCTCATTACTTGCTTTGTAGGGTGCTCCCCTTCCTCTTCAACAGAAACCATTAATGTCTATAACTGGGGAGATTATATTGACCCCAGCGTTATTGAAAGCTTCACAAAAGAAACGGGTATAAAAGTCAATTACGAAACTTTCGACACAAATGAAGCCATGTATACAAAATTAAAATCTGGCGCCGTGGAATATGATGTTATCTTTCCATCTGATTATATGATCCAAAAACTCATTTCAGAGGACATGCTTTTACCGCTCAATAAAGATAATTTACCTAATAATGAGTTCATCGAAGCTCAATTTCTAAACCTACCTTTTGATCCTGAGAGTGCTTATTCAGTACCCTATATGTGGGGAACTGTGGGGATTTTATATAATACCACCCTCGTAGATGAACCGGTAGATAGTTGGAGCATTTTATGGGATGAGAAATATAAGAACTCGATTATTATGCAAAATAGCGTGAGAGATACCCTTGGCGTTGCATTGAAGCTCCTCGGTTATTCTCTTAACACAACAAATCAAGCTGAAATTGAAGCAGCAACTCAACTTTTGATTGAACAAAAAGCCCTTGTTTCAGCTTATGTCATCGATGAAGTAAAAGATAAAATGATTGGCAATGAAGCTGCCCTCGCCGTTATTTACTCCGGTGAAGCACTTTATACCAAGGAAGAAAATGAAAATCTAACTTATGTCGTTCCTAAAGAGGGCAGTAATGTTTGGGTAGATGCTATGTGTATTCCCAAAACCTCTAAACATCAAACTGCGGCAGAAAAATTTATTAATTTTATGAATGGATCAGAAATTGCCTTTTTAAATGCTGACTATATTTATTATGCATCACCCCATTCTGGCGCTAAATCCTTAATGGACCCTGAATTGCTCTCAGACGAATCGATTTACCCGCCACAAGAAGTGCTAGATCGTTGCGAGGTCTATGTGAATCTGGATGCTGCAACTACTCAGCTCTATAATGACAAATGGTCAGAACTAAAAGCCTATTAAATCAACAAAAAAAACAAGGTCCACGTTTTAAAGTGACCTTGTTTTTTTTCTATTCTTCTACCGTTTTTATCCGACCAAATTTATTAAGTGGGAATATTCTAAAAACTGCAATCCCCTCAACATGATCTAAATCAATACATCCAAATTCACGACCATCTTGACTGACTTCTCTGTTATCTCCAAGGACAAAAACTTGCCCTTCGGGTACGACAATAGGCATTTCAATTCTCCTTGGAAAAGTCTCGCTGGTTACATAAGGTTCATCCAGTGCTACGCCATTGCGATAAACCTGACCCTCTTTGATGTCAATCTCATCACCGGGAAGACCAATTACACGTTTAACCAATCTGCCTTCATTATCTATCTTACGAAATTTATTATACATATCCACATAAAGTCTTTCAATTTTGCCAAAGAAAGAATCATTCACCTCTATACCTTCAAGAAGTACAATGATTTCTCCTCTCTTAGGTTCATAAAAGGGTAATGTGATTTTTTTAATTAAAATAGCGTCACCTTCGACTAATGTATGCTCCATGGACCTTTGTTGTACCTGTG
>CAZJIO010000030.1:34939-35176 GCA_964546035.1 uncultured Eubacteriales bacterium
TGAGTGTTGCAAAAGCAACTGCTATTACAATGACTTTTATATAGTCCAATACTTCTTTAAGAATTTTTTTAGCCATAGGAGCTCCTTTATTTAATTAACATGGCATCGCCAAAACTAAAAAAGCGATATTTTTGGTTTACAGCTTCTTGATATGCCTCTAAAACCAACTCTCTACCCGCTAACGCACTGACCAACATAATCAGCGTCGATTCAGGTAAATGGAAGTTGGTAATTAAA
>CAZJIO010000030.1:35186-37628 GCA_964546035.1 uncultured Eubacteriales bacterium
CTATAGGGAGTTTTGGAATTTCATGGAGTCTCCCTATAGTCTACTACTTTGAAAGTATATCCTGGATAGATAAAAATATCGGTCCATCCTTTTGTAGCTATAACCAAACCCTCTTGATTTGCTGCTGATTCCAGCGTTCTTGAACTCGTTGTTCCCACAGCAACTACCCTATGGCCTTCCCGTTTAGCCCTATTAATGATTTCAGCTTGGTCTGGCTCAATCCAATAATACTCGGAATGCATATTGTGTTCCAAGATATTTTCTACTTTAACTGGTCTAAAAGTACCCAGACCAACATGTAGGGTAACAAACGCAATCTTTATACCTTTATGCTCTATATCTGCCATTAATTCCGGTGTAAAATGCAATCCAGCTGTCGGAGCTGCTGAGGAGCCACTGTGCTTTGAATAGACCGTCTGGTAGCGCTCTTGATCATCAAGTCGGTGGGTGATATAAGGTGGCAAGGGCATTTCACCCAATAAATCCAATACTTCCTCAAAAATACCTGCGTATTCCAATTGGACTACTCTGTTACCACCCTCTATTATGTCTAAAACTTTTGCTTTTAGCAAGCCATTACCAAAAACGACTTCATCATTAATTTTAACTTTCTTGCCAGGCTTAACCATCACTTCCCATTGCTTTTCTGTTAATCTCTTTAGCAACAGAAATTCAATTCTCGCTTTAGTCAGAGCCTTTTCCCCAATAAGTCTAGCTGGGATTACCCTTGTATTATTAAGCACAAGGCAGTCTCCCTCATCCAAATAATCAATGATATTTCTAAATTTTTTGTGGTCAATCGTGCCGTCTTTCTTATCTAAAACAAGTAGCCGCGAATCGGATCTATCTTGAAGCGGCTCTTGTGCAATCAAGCTTTCTGGTAGTTCAAAACTAAAATCACTTAGCTTCATGGTGTGCTCCTTCTAGGTAATAAACCGATTTAAATTATAATGAATAATAGCAGTTAAGTCAACCCTTATTTGTTATTCTAACCTTTATTATCCTTTAATCATAAAAAAGTTGATAAATTTAATAAAAACAAGTGTACAAATACTGATTTTGTGCTAAAATAAGATAGGGAGCTGTATTGCAAAATAATTTTATACGGAGATGAATAAATGTACAATATTACTAACTTACTTCTAGGGGAAAAACTCAACATTGAATATTTAGAAGACATCAGCAAAACACTCTACTACTCAACAGGCATTTCTGTTAATGTTTTGAATGAATCCAATGCTTTGATTTACAGCTTTGGCGGAAACACTTCTATTCTAGATTCCTTTGATGATGTTTTACATGGGCTTACAAATCACATTTACAAGATTCAAGCACGTGCAATTAACGGCATTAGCACTTTCACAACAATTTATGGTTTCTCTTTTATTACAGCCATTATTGCAAATGAAAACAATTATTATGGCGCTATTTTATTAGGTCCTGTTCTTACTGAACAACCGAGTGAACGTATTATCAATGAAATCTTAAAGAGAAACAATTTACCTCTTTCCAAGAGATCCATCGTTGAAAATGCTATCAAAAAAATTGCAGTCATTAATAATGCTAGAAACTTTTATGTTTGCAAACTGCTCAATAGTATTCTTTCTTCTACACCACTTATTGAAAAAGACAGCTTTGGTATTCACTTAAAACCTGAAGATTATGAAGATGATTATATTCTAGATAATTCTTCTGAAATTGCTAACTTTAACTATGGTTTAGAAAGACTGTTTATGAGCAAAGTTTCCTCTGGAGATGTGGAGACCGTTAAGAACATATTTAAAGATCAAATCAAAACCCTTTACTTCACTAATTTAGGAACAGAAAACTTAAGACCAGTCAAGAATAATGGTATTGTTTTCGGTACTTTACTTGCTAGAGCAGCAATTAATGGTGGCGTTGAACCAGATACCGCTTTATCACTTGCAGATTTATATACACGTAAAATCGAAGACATCTATCGTTACAATGAACTTTTAAATGTTATTGAGCAAATGGTTCTTCAATTTACAGATTATGTGCTTCAAACTTCTGAAGTTAACCATGTGAGCGTGGTTAAAAAAGTATCTAAGTACATTCACAGTCATTTATCTGAACAAATTCGTTTGAATGATGTTGCAGAATATGTAGATTTATCCCCTAACTATTTCTCCTCTCTTTTCAAACGAGAAATGGGCATCGCATTTGCAGATTACGTCAACGAAATTAGAATTAAAGAAAGTCAATTTTTACTCGAAACAACAGATTATTCAATTGTAGATATCGCGGTTGCCGTTGGTTTCAACAATCAAAACTATTTCACAACGATTTTCAGAAAGCACACCGGCACAACGCCAAAACAATTCAGAATGAAATCTTCAATGAAATAAATACAAAAACAGAAAATGGTCACGGGGACGGAGAAATTGACAACCTTCAGGTTGTCAATTTCTCCGTCCCCGT
>CAZJIO010000031.1:0-9640 GCA_964546035.1 uncultured Eubacteriales bacterium
AGGTTGCAGCTTGTACCGCAATAGAATCGGTGGTATCCTTGACAATAAACTTCTCATCTTCTGGAAAAGTTTCCTGAGCATTCATTTCTTTCTCTTGAGCTTCTAAATAAGGGTTTAATTCATACATGTAATCATAGCTCATGATATCCATATTCGCCAAGTACGTTATAAACGGTATAAATGGATTAGTAAAAATCATGATCCCATTCAATTTTTCTGACGTAATATCCGTTTCCTTAGAGGATAAATATTTCAGATTTGGGCTAATGGAAAATACAGCTTCAATAAACACATTAACACCTAATTTATCAAAGGATTGATTAAATTCAGTTGATAAATCCTCTACATTGATCAACCCCAATAATTGGCGAAGAAGTAAAGCTGAAATAATCATGACAATGGCCACATAAAGATGGATAACCCTCCGACCTTTTCTGTATATACCAATTTTTTCCATTAAAATTCCTTACCTTTGTCGAGTGTAGTGTTGCTTCTATCACTATATGACAAAGAAGAATTTTTTATGATAACCAGCTTTGCATCTCCTCATAGGACATGTTAGGATGAAGAGTTTTATTTATCGCCATAGAAACAATATCGCTGATGCGCTCAATAACCTCGTCAATTTCTTTGGGCGTTACAAACATATCTCCCACGTAAGGTGTTAACACTTCTTTGATGAGCTGGTACTTTTCACCGTCATCCATTTTAATAATTTCATCAATGACACCATCATCGCCATGGTACATATTTTTAATCTGAAGGAGTATTTCTTCCATCGTATCACTGACTATTGTTGCTGCATCTACAACTGTTGGGACACCAATGGCAATAACTGGTATCCCTAAGGTTTTTTGATTGAGGGCTTTTCTTTTGTTGCCTACCCCTGAACCTGGTTGAACACCTGTATCAGCAATTTGAATGGTTGAATTAATTCGATTTGTCCTTCTCGATGCTAAGGCATCCACAGCAATAACAAGATCCGGCTTTATGGTATCAACAATCCCTTTTACAATTTCCACTGTTTCCATACCCGTTTGCCCCATGACGCCGGGAACGATAGCACTTACTCTTTGAAGCACATCATCTGTCATGCCTTCAAATTCTTGAAATAGATGTCTCGTTACAATAAGATTGCTAACGACCTTAGGGCCTAAGGAGTCAGGTGTCACATTTTGGTTACCTAACCCAATGACTAAAACCGTTTTATCCTTCCAATCACAAATTTGACTCAATTCCCTAGACACTGCTTCTACAATATCCTTCTTCTCATCTGTAGAATTTCGTTTGATGCCTTCACACTCTATGGTAATATAATTGCCAATTGGTTTGTTAATTTCCTTAACACCCTTTTCATTAAGTACTTGTACTTTTGTTATATGCATTTTCAAATCGTCAATTTTTCGAACAATGACCTTAATACCTTCAATTTCGGTCTTAATGTCACCGGCCATCTCACGCGCCTCTAATGCCAGGTCTGTCCTGACGCTGATGATCTCTTTCTGGTCTTGATGATTACTTTTTACCAAACGTTCTTTGTTGTTTTCTTTTTGCATTTTGCACCTCATATGCTTTTTAAACTGTTTTTATTAGTATAAACAGATTTGGTGAAAATATTAATAGTGATTGCAACTTCAAAAGCAGGCCAATATCAAAAAAAAATGTAGAAATGCAAATATTTTTGTTGACTTATATTCACCTTTCAATTAAAATAAGAGAGTATGTTTGATAGTTCGAGAGATGAAGAAATAATAATCGTTCTCACGAGAATAGATAAGTACGGAGGTGAATCAATTGGCAAATATTAAATCTGCAAAGAAAAGAATTCTAGTTACAGAAACTAAGACTCTAAGAAACAAAATGATTAAGTCTAAAGTTAAGACTGAGACTAAAAAAGTGATTAGTGCTGTAAGTGCAAGTGATAAAGTTGCTGCTCAAGCTCAACTAATCGTTGCAATTTCTGAAATAGATAAAGCAAAAGCAAAGGGCATTTTCCACAAAAGCACAGCTTCTAGAAAAGTTGCTCGTCTTTCCAAATTAGTTAGTAACATGGCCTAGTTTTTAATGAGCGTACAAACATTGTACGCTTAATTTATTTCTCAGAAAAAAATTGAGAGTACGTTAGAACACTAACCTACTCTCAATTTTTTTATCTAAATTTTAACTTCTAAGGAACTGCTGTATTTTAAAATTAACAGTTCGATTGAAAGGGCTATATCCATTTTTCCGGTTTTCATGGCAACTTCGGCTTCTAAGCATTCTTGAAGCGCTTGTTTGAGTTGTAAACTCGAAAAATTATGAGATTGTCTGATGTTTTTTTCCAAAACAAAGGATGGCACCTTGAGTTTAGAAGCCATAGTACCATGATCTACTTTCTGTTCTACCAGTAGCTTCGCTTGAAGGATCAGTCTGAATTGTCTTGTAATCATAAATAGAATTCTCATTGGGGGCTCCTTCAAGAGGAGCAAATCATGATAGAGTTTCATTGCTATTTGTCTCCGACTCGTTCCCATACATTCCACCAATTCAAAAATACGGTTTTCAACACTTTTAGTACAAATTTCATCAATTCCCTGTCTTTCAATGATTTCCACATGCTCATAAAAAGCCATTAATTTATCTAGTTCATTGTGAATGATTGTTAAATCAAATCCTATAGCATTGACAAAATATTTGGCAACACTTCTTTCAATCTTTTTACCTTTCTTATTCAACTGATCTGCAATATATTGAACCAACTCATCTTCAGATAGCGGTTTAAACTCAACACACCTACCTAACGTATTCACTTTTTTATAAAGTTTTCCTCTTTTATCTATTTCAGATTCTTGAATAATGAGCACAGTAGTTGATGGCAGTTGATCCAGAGCAGTCAATAACTTTTCAACTTTTGCGCTATTTTTCGAATTAAATAAATCTAATTCTTTTAGGATGACCACTCGCTTCTCTCCCATAAAAGGTAAAGTGCTCATGGCATCCATGGTACGCTCAATGTCTGTGTTAGGCGCATCAAAAACATCTAAATTCATCACACGATCCGAATCCGATAAGGCAGTGTCCGCGGTACGATCTAAATAAGCATTCATAATGAATTTCTCTTCACCATAAAACAAATAAATACCCTCTATTTTCTTTTCCTTAATTTGTTTCTTCAATTGTTGCATGAATAAAATTCCTTTCGCTTGGAATAAAAACCTTCTATTGTAAATGTCTCGCCTTCTGTTAAGATTATTAGGGCTCCTTCCTCTGCTACATGATAATCGTCAACATCATTCGTGTGATACCTTTCTACTACTTGCGTATGTGGATGTCCAAAATAATTATTTTCCCCATAGCTAAAAAGTGCTACTTGAGGTGCTACTGCTTCGATGAAAGCACTTGAAGAAGAGGTTTTCGAACCATGATGGGGTACCTTTAGAATCTCTGATGGCAGGTCCTTAATGTCGAGTTTGCTTTCCCCATGCGCCTCTAAATCTCCAGTAAAAAGCATATCAAAAGATCTATAGGTAAGCTTGATAACCATGGACTTTGCATTGTTGTTAGGATAATACCCCACTTCATTTGGTGGACTGATACATTCAAAAAACAGTTCATGGCTGTTAAGGCGATCCCCTTGCCCAAAATAAACCAGTTGAATCTTTTTTTCTTGAGCTATTTCAATAAGATGAATTAACAACTCATCTTTCTCTTCTAAATAACTTTCCGAGATCACAATCAACTCTGTCGGCATTTCTTGAATGACTTCAATTATACCATAAATATGATCAAAATCGCTATGACTAATGAAGATCCCATCTAGATGTGAAATGCCTTGAGATGCCAAATAGGGCAATACCACATAATGACCTTTGTTAAATTCAGAAGTGCTATTAATCTCGCCACCACCATCTATTAAAAAGACCTGGTCTTTAAAGGCAATAACTGAAGCGTCACCTTGTCCTACATCCAGCATGGTGATTTTGAGTTCCTCATGGTGTAATAATCCATCAATAAAAGTGGCTAATACAAAAACCCCTAAAACTACCGCCATAAGCACTTGAGCATTTTTCATCCTTTTACTGTTGAGCCACAAATAAAGTACACCATAATAGATCAAGATTGTTATAATCTGTGGTTTCTTCAAATAAATAATCGACAAGGGTAAAAAAACAACACCAGAACATATCATTTCAATATATTTTAAGACAAAGTAAACAATGCCCGCTAGGAAGCGCCCTAATCCAGTTGAAATCATGGAAACAAATAAGGACAGAATGCCAAAACCAATCAGTATAGACGAAGTAGGAACCACAATCAAGTTAACAAGTAGCCCATACACAGATACTTGATAAAAAAAATAAATTAAGATAGGATAAGTAAACATACTTGCTCCTAGTGTCATAAATATGAGGGTTTTTACCCCTTTTTGATTTTGATTATAACGTCTCTCAAATTCAGGTGTGGCATAGACAATACCCCCTACAGCACAAAAGGATAGTAAAAAACCAACATCCATTAACTGGTAGGGATTTAAACTGAGTATTAAAAGTCCCGATAGAAATAATGAAGTAACCACATCATACTTCTCGCCAAAAAAGTGTGTAGAAAGCATCAAAGTAAGCATAAGTGTAGCCCTAAGGGCTGAGGTACTCATACCACTTAAAAAGCAATATGACCACAACACAACACATGCGATGAGTGCACTTGTTCTTCTCTTTTTGATATATTTTTCAAGAAATCGGAATAAACTCATGCCTATAATTGAGACATGTAAGCCAGAAATGGCTAGAAGATGTGAAATACCAGAAACTTGATATAATTTTTTTGTACCAGTATCCAGGTCGTTTTTAGAGCCTAAGAGCAATGTATTGATAATGCCAGCTTCCTTAAGTGGAAATAAGGAGTGAATTTGTTTCTCTAATCTTTCTCTAATATTTGAGAAAATCCGTCTCACACCCCAATGACTCTTGATCACTTTAACTGAGTCACTATAAATGCATAGGTATGTTTTTCGTCCGAGATAATAGGTACTAGCATCGAAACCACCTGGATTTGTTGGTTTTTTTAGACGTCGTACATACCCAACCACTAAAATAGTATCGTCAACATTGAGTGCCATGTCACTTTTGAAATACACAATGGCTTTTACTTGGCTTTCTTTAAGCATGCAAGTCAATTGATATTGATCCTCATTACGTTTAATATTGCGAATGATTCCTGCAACTTCAACAGCCTCAGTATTTTCAAAATGAGGTGTGAGTTGCTCCATTTTCCCGTTCATTCGCTCTGTATTAAAATATCCAAGGCTACAAAAAACCATAAACAAGACCAAATGACTCCAATGTTTCTTCTTGTAAAAAATATAAAGTAGAAAAATGAGTAAAATCACCCATGCAGAGTAATTCCATTCACGTGTGACAGCAATAAGAATGCCCAAGACGAGGCTTAGGCATGCATAAATAGTGGGTCTTTTCATCGTATGTCCCCCCCAGTAATAGGATGAAATTCCTTAATTGTTTTTTATTAAATCTAAGTTTCTCTGAAATAAACCATCGAATTCTATATGACCCTTAAATTCAGCCCTTTTAGCCCCTTCGATTAAAAATTGAACTTTATTGATGTTATCTAAATTTGTAATGGTATTAACTATGGAATAAATGGTTAACATTTCACCCGTAGATCCTCCCATATGCTTGGTGATAAACTCTTCACTAAGATCTACAAAGCAAACACCTTCGTTGGTATACACACTGATAATTTTCGTTTCAATAGGAACCAAACTTATCAAACTTTCTGAACCTGAACTGCTGAGTTGAGAAGGTCCCTGAATCAACAAATTTAGAATTGTTTTTTCAATTTGTTCATCTGAATTTATTGAAAGTTCATATTCAACAGGCACTAAAAAGGTTCCTAATTGATCCGCAAAATACAGGGTTACTTTTTTCGTAACCTCTTGTGTCATTTCTTGAGCAAAATCAAGAACAACATCATCGGGACCCATCGCTCCAAAAACTGTTCCATTCGCATTTTGATACGGGACACTACCAATATAAAACTCAACACTAGAAATACCATTTAACTCTGTTAAGGATTTTACTATGGAAGACCTGCATAATATTTCTTCTACTGGTGTCATCTTCAGATAAGTGTCATCAAAACTTATGACAACATTCTTATCGATAACCTTGGTATTAATGACATTGACCATGGCTGGTATGACTGCTTTTCCATCTTGATTACCTAATTTTAAAACGTTAATAATGCTATTGATCTTGTTCTCTAATGAATCACCCTCTAGGTTGATTTTAGATTCTGCAAGTCCATTCATGGCACTATTCGCCAAATAAACAACGTCGGTAAAATCCTCGCTGTTTGGAATATTCTCAGTCTTACATGCTACTACCCCAATAGCAAGAAAGCACAAGAGAACAAAAACGATAAATTTATTCATTCAAACACCCCCTGATTAGCTTCCTACATCATACACAATTAATATTTCATTTCTGTGAAGAATTGTTTAAATATTTAATTAATATATTTCAAAGGTATTTTTACAACGAATTTAGTACCTTTTTCTAAAACACTTTCACATTTAACAGCACCTTTATGCATCAGGACTGTTTTACTAACAATTGACAAACCAAGTCCAGTTCCCCCAGTGTCCCTCGATCTTGTTTTATCAATTCGATAAAATCTCTCGAATATCTTTTCAATGTCTTCTTCAGGTATGCCTATTCCAGTGTCTTTAACAGTGATTTCGAAATCCTTATGATCTGCATTTAAAGTAGTTGTTATAAGCCCAAAATCCTTATTGTATTTAATGGCATTTTCAATGAGGTTTGTAATAGCTAAAGATAACTTTGTTTCATCAATTTCTGCAACGACTGAACGATAGCTTTCAAAAATCATTTGAATATTTCTTTTTCCAGCTAAAGGGTTAACGCGTTTAAGAATTGCCTCAACTAATTCATTGATATTTACTTTAGATACATTTAATTCATTTTCCCTTTTATCTAAGGTTACCAACGTCAGTAAATCATTGATGATTTTATTTTCACGATCCACTTCTGAATTGATGTCCTCTAAAAATTCTCTATAAAGTTCATTTGGTACATTTTCCCTTGTAAGTAAGGCTTCTGCCAATACCTTGATTGAACTGATTGGTGTCTTAAGTTCATGTGATACATTAGCAACAAATAACTGTCTATTTTCTTCAACCTCTAGAAAACGATGAATCATAAGATTAAAAGATTTTGATATTTCTTCAATTTCATTATTGCCATATACAATGAGTTTTTCATCTATATGCCCCTCTGTTACCCCTTTAATGTATTGAATAAATTGCTTAAAGGGTCTTGTAAGCAAGCCAGCTGTGTAATAGCTGAAGAGTACCGTTAAGATGGCAAACCCTAATATGATTAGGAAAGAAACGCGTTTTTGTGCAGTCATAGCAAGGGATATGTCTTCAAAGGAATTGGTCAAAACCACAACACCAAGAATATTTTTATCCGTATCTGTAATAGGTACAACTACCTTACCCAATTGTTCCTTTTCGAGATAATTAAACATACTCTGACCATTTAAGGCTTCAATAACCTCTTTTGTCGCATAAAGCTTGCCTGTTTCTGTATTGTTGGTGTCAAAAATCACAGAACCCTTTGCATTAATAATTAATGCTCTTCCAGCGACAATAGCATTAATGGTCGACAAATAACCCTTATTGCTTTCCTCTCCAAAGAATCCAGTTACAACAAGATTGGTGCCAATGGTATTGGCCTTTCTATACATTTCATTCTTTTTTTCTGTCTCATATCGCACCTCAAAAGATTGGATCAATAAAATGTTCCCTATAATTAAGGGAACAATGCTCATGGCGAGAAAAATCATAAAGGATTTAAAACGAATGCTTCCAAATAGTTTTTTATATATGTTGATAATAATAGCCAACGCCCCATTTCGTATGAATATAAGTTGGTTCACTTGGATTCGGTTCAACTTTTTCTCTTAACCTTCGCACATGAACATCAACGGTTCTTACATCTCCAGGATAATCATATCCCCAAACAATGTTTAGTAAATTTTCTCTGCTATAGACTTTATTAGAATGATTGACAAACAACTCCAATAAATCAAATTCCTTAGCGGTTAAAGCAACTTCTTTTTCGCCCACATATACCCTTCTACTTTCACAGTTAATCTTAAGTGCACCTGAAGAAATAATAGCTGCGCTTTCAGCTTCTACAGGCGTTTTAACTTTTGATCTTCTCAAAATTGCTTTAATACGGGCTTTTAATTCAAGAATATTGAAAGGTTTGGTCATATAATCATCTGCACCATATTCTAACCCAAGAATTTTATCCATATCATCACCTTTTGCCGTTAACATGATGATGGGCACTACTGAAAACTCTCTGATTTGCTGGCATACATTAAGCCCATCAATTTTAGGTAACATGACATCTAAAACGATTAAGTCATATGCTTTGCTTTTAGCCAGATTAAGGGCTTCTTCACCATCAAAAGCACTATCAATTTCAAAACCTTCTTGCTCTAAGCTAAAGGTAATACCCTTAACGATTAATTTTTCATCATCTACAACCAAAATTTTCTTATTCATCTTTTCACCCCTTTATACTGTAATCAAGTCTTTGATTTTATTGAACATAGATTCTTTAATGCCATCAACCTTCATAATTTGTTCAATGCCTTCAAAGCCATTGTTGGTTTCTCGATAATTAATGATGGACAAGGCTTTAGCTTCGCCAACACCTGGTAATGTCATTAATTGTTCCTTCGTTGCTAAATTGAGATTGATGAGGGCATTTGTTCCCTCCATAGCATATGTACCACTGATCACTTCTTCTTTCGTAGGGAATAAAATCATTTCACCATCTTTTGCAACTCTTGCTTGATTCACAACCTCTGTAGCAGCTGCATCTGTTAACCCACCTGCCAACTTAATAATTTCAAAAATCCGCGTACCTTCTGGCACACTGTAAATACCCTCTGACTTTACCGCGCCACATATTTGGACATAAATATCTAATGTCACAACTTCGACCGTGGTGTTCTTCTGAGGCACATCAACCTCATCCGCCTTAACAATCATAGCTTTTTTTTGTTCATCTGTACCGATTAAAATCACGTATAAGATGCCGCACACCACAATTATAGCAATAAAAATAGCATAAATCATCCTTTTACTTTCTTTCATACACGTTCTCCCCCAAATACATCATCTCTATTTATATATATCTCTTCTATTCTACATAATTATTTTCTTAATTACAACATCATTTAAATATTTTGTAGAAATAATCCATAGACATTGCTGTTATTTTGCCAGATGTGGTAAAATAAGTCAAAGCTGTACAATAAATCTAATTTCAAGAATGGAAGTGATCATATGTTAAACAACGGTTTTATACGCGTCGCAGCAGCTAACCCTGAAATTAAAGTAGCCAATTGTTCTTTCAATATGGAACAGATCAAGGCGTCTATTGACTTAGCTCTCGAAGAAAATGTAAGCCTTATTACATTCCCCGAACTATGTATTACCGGATATACCTGTGGCGATTTATTTTTTCAAGGACAACTCATCAAAGATGCCCTTCATACTTTAATTGATCTCAAGCATTTTTCAGAGCATAAAAAGATTGGA
>CAZJIO010000031.1:9732-14735 GCA_964546035.1 uncultured Eubacteriales bacterium
TGGTTTGGTACCAAAGACCTTCTTACCCACCTACAACGAATTTTACGAGCACCGCTGGTTTGGTTCAGCACGGGATTTAATAGATCAAGACATCATCATTGATGGCGCAATTGTTCCTGTTGGGACTGACCTCATTTTTTCACACAGTGAAATAGATGCCTTGAAAATAGGTATCGAGATCTGTGAGGATTTATGGACGCCTCTTCCCCCCAGCACTTTACTTGCTTTAAATGGTGCAACCCTTATTGTGAATCCATCTGCAAGTAATGAACTTGTAAGTAAAATTGACTACAGAAAACAATTGCTTTCAAGCCAATCTGCTAAAATAATCAGTGCCTATATTTACGCTTCTGCTGGCTTTGGTGAATCCACAACAGATGTGGTCTACGGTGGTCATTGTCTTATTTATGAAAACGGTAGTTTGCTAAAAGAAAATAAACGTTTTCAACTTAAAAGCAATCATATTTTTGCAGATATTGATCTTGAAAAGCTGATTAACGATCGCATTAAAATGACGACCTTTAGAGACAGCCTTAAGCATGTAAAAGAGGCAATTTATCGTGAAATCAATTTTGAGCTAGAGTTACCCGTTTATGATATCAATCGGTATATCGATGCCCATCCTTTTGTTCCTTCAAACAAAGGCGATCGGGACCTGAGGTGTGAAGAGATTTTTTCTATTCAAACTGCCGGTCTTGCAAAAAGATTGTCACATATTGGATGTCCTAAAGTTGTTATTGGTGTTTCTGGTGGATTGGATTCTACTTTGGCCCTATTGGTATGTCTTAAAACCTATGCCATACTAGGCAAAAATCCTAAGGATATCCTGGCCGTTACCATGCCCGGTTTTGGTACAACTAACCGAACCTATCATAATGCAATTGCATTAATATCAAAAACAGGTGCTACCCTTAAAGAAATCTCTATTAAAGCTGCTTGCCTACAACATTTTGAGGATATTGGTCAAGACCCCTTATTGCACGATATTACCTACGAAAATGTACAAGCTCGGGAACGCACTCAGATCCTAATGGATTTGGCGAACAAAGAAAATGGTATTGTAATTGGTACCGGTGATTTATCTGAACTTGCTTTAGGTTGGGCAACTTATAATGGAGATCACATGTCTATGTATGGCGTAAACACCTCAATTCCCAAAAGCTTGGTACGTTATTTAGTGGATTGGGTTGCCTCCACAGCATCCGATGAAGAAACCCTTCATGTCCTAAAGGATATTCTCTTAACGCCAGTGAGCCCCGAGCTCCTTCCACCTGATGGAGATGGCAATATCGCACAGAAAACCGAAGAAGTAGTCGGACCCTATGAGCTACATGACTTTTTCTTATTTAATATGCTTCGTAATGGTTTTATGCCTAAGAAAATTTTGTTTTTAGCTGAAAGGGCATTTAATGGCGTCTATACCAAAGAAACCCTATTGAAATGGCTCAAGATTTTTTATAAAAGATTTTTTAGTCAACAGTTCAAACGATCCTGCATGCCAGATGGACCAAAAGTAGGTTCTATATGCCTATCACCACGAGGCGATTTCAGAATGCCTAGTGATGCCGATTGTTCCGGTTGGTTAAAAGAACTAGAAGAAGTATAGAAACAAAAGACCCACTCTTTTATTTGAGGGGGTCTTTATTTTTTTTGCGGTACAAAATTCGTTAGGAATGCTGGGATTTCGCCTTCTGATATGGGTTTTGAGTAAATATAACCTTGGATGACATCACAGTTATTGTTAGTTAAGTATTTCACTTGCTCTGCCATCTCAACACCCTCAGCTACGACTTCTATGCCAATGGTATGTCCAAGGGATATAATCGTGTTCAAAATAGATTGATTGGATTTTCCATTGAAAATGTCATCAATAAATGTTTTGTCGATTTTGAGTGTTGTAATGGGCATTTGCTTTAAGTAATTGAGAGAGGAGTAACCTGTACCGAAATCATCTAACGCAACCTTGATACCCTTCTCTCTAAGGCGTTGCATTTTAGAAATGGTATGCTCAAAGGAATTGATCATAATGGACTCTGTTACTTCGAGTTCTAAATATTCTGCTGGCAAATTATACCTTTCTAATGTATTCAAGACCATGTCTTCAAAATCCAGATTCATCCATTGAATCGTAGAGATGTTAACCGCAATGGTATAGTTGCTCTGTCTTTCTTTATTGAGATTTGAAACATAAGCTACTGCTTCTTCAAGGACCCATTTCCCAATTTCGTTGATGAGTTTGGTTTCTTCTGCAATTGGAATGAACTTTGCCGGTGAAACCATTCCAAGTTCGTCATTAAACCAACGAATGAGCGCTTCGAAGCCTCTAACTTGGCCTGTTTTAAGATCAATTTGAGGTTGATAGTACAAAACGAACTCATTCTTACTGAGGGCTTGTTTGAGCAGGTTCTCGTATATGATCTTTTGTTCTATATACTCTTTCAAGCTTACTTCAAAGATCATATAGGTGTTCTTACCCGCATCTTTTGCCTTATACAATGCCACATCTGCATATTTAACCAAATCATTTAAATCCTTTGTGTGATCTGGAAGTATAGCTATGCCAATACTTAAGGACATTGAACTATTAAAATGATGTTGAAAATTCTTGTTAAAATCTGCGACTAATGCCTCTGTGTAAACTTTAATTTCAGAATTATTCATAGCTGTTTCAGTTAAAATAGCAAATTCATCTCCACCCATGTGATAGCAATGCATATCCTTTTTCAATAGGTTTTTGATGTTATTCGCTATATGAATAATCACCTGATCGCCATAATCATGACCATGTAGATCATTGATGTATTTAAAATTGTCCACATCAATGAGGAACAGTATTAATCTTTTGTCTTTTTCAAGCTCTGTCACTTTAAGGCTCAATTCGGAATAGAATAAGCGCCTATTAGGTAGCTTTGTTAATTGATCTTCAAAAGCATAGGTGTATATCTGATCATAACTGTGCTTAAGCTTACTTTCTTCTTTTTGAATTCTTATCACGAGTGACGTCACCAGTGTGTAAATTAACAAAGCGGTTAAAAGCACGTAAACCCAGCCTTTAATCAGACTAATATCATGGATGACTTCTTTACTTGATACCAATTGATTCAATATCATATCTGAAAACAAAATCCATATCATACCAAAAAACGCGTATATAAGTGTGATTTGTAACGGGGAATAGTGGAATTTTTTATTCTTTTTGCGTGATTTATTTAATGTTGGAATTTTCATTCACTCCCCTTCCTGCAATTTAGCAATGCTTCAACTCTACACTATGTATGTGCTATAGAATTGTAGAATAGGTGTATTCTATGTGTTTTTTATTGAACGGCTTCTCCTTCTTTTTTCACATAAAAAACTGCTAAGACCCCAGGACCAGCATGAACACCAATAATAGCTCCGATTTCACCCACAATAACTTCGCCACCATAATTGATTTGTGTTCTTAGTGCTTCAACCATTTTATCAGCTATGGCCGTATCTTGCGAATGACCTACTAATATTAAATCATTTTTTTCATAGTCAATGGTATTTTTAATATGTTCTACATAAAAGTCGATGATTTTATTGCGACCTCTTACCTTACCAAAGGATTGGGTGACTGCATTTTCTACATTAAGAATTGGTTTAATATTTAGGACTTCAGCAATAACCGCCTTTGAGGCTTTAATTCTACCCCCCTTGCGCAAATACTTTAATGTATCTACACAGAAAAGATGTTCAATCCTATTCTCTTTATGAAACTCAACCATCTCTAATATGGCCTCGAGGGACTCACCCTTTTCGAGCATAATTGCAATTTTCGCAACGATCATCCCAGTTCCCAAACACAAACAGTTGGAATCAATAAGAATAATATCTTCGGTTTCTAAGCTTTCTTTAGCAATGCATGCCGATTGATAGGTGCCACTTGCATTAGACCCAATGGTTACACAGATAATACGATCACCTGCGTCTAAAACCGGTTTAAATGCAGCAATAAAGCGATCAGGTGGTACTTGCGAAGTAATTGGCATCACTTCTGCCTGGGCTAGTTTGTCATAAAAATCCTTAGGTGATAGATTTAAAAATTCTTCCTGATCAAAACGAACAGATAAAGGCACTACTGTTATGCGATGTTGATTAAGAAATGCTTCAGGTAAATCAGAAGTTGAGTCAGTAAATAATTTAAATGCCATAAGATTATGATCCTCTCCAAAACATATTTTCTTTTATTATAAATTAGAATGGCTAATCTTGCAAATCTATTTTTATATGACAGGTATTACTGCACTTCATCACCTTTTAAAAGTTCGATATTTCTTTTAGTCAATGCATAAATAGCTTCTTTTGGATCTGAAACCTTCATAACGACGGCGGCTTTATTACCTAAGGCATATGCATACATATATTCAATGCTCACACCTGCTTCATAAAGGATTTCAACGGCTTCATGTAAAGCACCTGGTTGATGTGCCACAGATAGACAAATGACATCCGTTAAATTCACTGAAAAATCCGCCTCTTTCAGTAATTTTACAGCTTTCTCTCCATCTGAGACAATTAATCTGAGCAATCCATATTCTGAGGTGTCAGCAACACTTAATGCGGATATATTGATGCTGTTTTCACCTAATACCTTTGTTACTTCTGCTAAACGGCCAGATTTGTTTTCTATAAATATCGTTAATTGTTTAATAATCATAAAACCCCTCCTAGATCACGCGTTTGTCGATCACTCTTTTTGCTTTACCTTCACTTCTTTCAATGGTCTTTGGTTCCACTAATCTTACCTTTACGGTAACGCCTAGAGTGCTTTCTAGCGCATGGGTAATTTTTTTGGTTAAAGCTTCTAACTTTTTAATCTCATCTGAGAAAAACACATCATCCACTTCCACCCATACCTCTAAAGTATCAAGATTATTGATACGATCAACAATCAGTAAGTAATGGGGCTTTGTTTCACTCACCTCTAGCAACACACTTTCAATCTGTGAAGGGAATATGTTAACCCCACGTATGATGAG
>CAZJIO010000031.1:14747-18803 GCA_964546035.1 uncultured Eubacteriales bacterium
CGGATCGCCCTGTACATTTTTTCATACGGACTGTCGTTCTGCCACAAGCACAAGGCTCATAATTAAGGGTTGTTAAATCTCTCGTTCTATACCTCAGTATGGGCAGTGCTTCTTTGGTAACTGTTGTAAAGACCAATTCCCCTTCTTCCCCTGGTAGCGTTGGAAGCAAAGTGTCCCTATTGATGGTTTCTGGTATGAAATGATCTTCAAAAATATGTAACCCTTGTTGCTCCATACATTCTATGGATACGCCTGGGCCAATGATTTCAGAAAGTCCATAAATATCAATGGCTTTAATTTTGAGTTTGGCTTCAATTTCTTTTCTCATATTTTCGGTCCAAGGTTCTGCGCCAAAAATGCCTACTTTTAGCTTGAGTGTATCAGGACTAACGCCCATTTCTTCCATGGCTTCCGCTAAATAAAGGGCATATGAAGGCGTTAGTGCTATTGCTGTACTTTCGAAATCTTGCAAAAGCTGAATTTGTTTCTTTGTATTGCCCCCAGAGATGGGAATAACCGTTGCTCCAATCCTTTCAGCACCGTAGTGTATACCAAGACCTCCTGTAAATAATCCGTAACCATAGGCGATTTGAATTCTGTCCTTCTTACCAACGCCTGCAGCACTTAGTGATCTGGCAACTACCTCAGACCACATAGCAATGTCTCTTCTAGTATACCCTACAACCGTTGGTTTACCTGTTGTTCCAGAAGACGCGTGTATTCTCACTACGTCTTCCATAGGCGTTGCAAATAGGTCAAAAGGATAATTATCTCTTAGATCCTGTTTGGTGGTAAAAGGCAGCTTAGGCAAATCCTCAATTCCGGTAATATCTCCAGGCTCCATACCCAATTCTTGCATCTTTCTTCTATAAAAGGGTACATTGTAATAAATTCTCTCCACCATCTGACAAAGTCTCTCACTTTGCAAGGCTGTCATCTGGTCTCTACTCATACATTCAAAATGCTGATTCCAAATCATAACGAAATGCCTCCCTACCCAAAATTATATGCTTAATGTTGTATTGTATTTCTAGAAGCGACTTTGATATGATGCGCTCCAAGGATGGTGATGGCTTGCTCTAATTGATCTACTTTAAGAATCATTAATGGACTAGCACCATTTCGTAACACAAATGAATATATGTAATCGATGGTGATGTTTTCTCCTTCAAGGACAGTCAAAACACCATTCAAAGCACCTTTTTGATCTTTTAACTCTACAGCGATCACACTTGTTAGGGTGACTTGATACCCATTGGATGCTAGTGCAGCTTCTGCATTTTCAGGACCATCCACAATCATTCTTAAAATGCCATAATCTGGTGTATCAAAAGCTGCTATGGCTCTCAAATTGATGTCATGCGCCATTAACAAAGCTGTAACTTCTGCTAAACTACCTCTTTTGTTCTCAATAAGCACGGATAGTTGTTTTAAAATCAAAGAAATCCCCCCTTATCATTATTTTATATATCCTTTTTCAAAGGCTGCGCAATTAATATCTATTGTTTTTGCTGGCACCGTGTTCTTGATGGTTTCAATCCATTGCTCTTTAGATATACCCATATTTCTTGCTAGCAATCCTAAAAGAATGGTATTGACCACCTTTAGATTACCCAGTTCTCGAGCAAGACTTAACGCATCAATTGCGATAACTTTGGTTCCACCTGTCCGGAGTTGTTCTAAAATATCTTCTGGATATTGTGCCGCACCCATAATAACAGGCATAGGATCAATCTCTTGTGTATTGACAAGCATTAATCCGTCTTCCTTTAAAAAATGCTTCCAACGGATGGCTTCTAACATTTCGAAGGAGACAATGATATCTGCCTGACCAATTTCAACCAAAGGAGAGTGAACGACTTCTCCGAAACGTATGTGTGTAACAACGCTTCCACCTCTTTGAGCCATGCCATGTACTTCTGATAGCTTTACATCATAACCCGCTGCTAAAGCTAAATTGCCTAATATTCTACTGGTGATTAAGGTACCTTGACCACCAACCCCCACTACAAGTATGTTCGTTGTTCCCATTATTTTTCACCTACCTTATAAATTGATCCAAACTTACACACAGAAGAGCATAACGTACATCCAATACAAATGGCATCATTAATTTGAAAGTTATCCCCTTTGTGTTGAATACAAGGACATCCTAATTTCATACACATACCACATTTCTTACATTTTTCGGGATCAATTTGATAAGAGACTCTTACTCTTTTCTTATCTAATAATTCACAAGGTGCACTTGCTATGATGACAGAAGGCTCTTCTATTTGAGTTTCTTCTTTTACAATTCTTTCAAGTTCAGTTAGATTAAAGGGATTAACAACAGTCACACGATTAATGCCGACGCTTTTGCAAATATCTACTAAGTTAAGTTCTTTAGTAGGCTCACCTTTTAACGTCATACCTGTCGATGGATTTTCTTGATGACCCGTCATACCCGTTGTTGAATTGTCTAGGATCATCACTGTTGAAATACCTTTGTTGTAAACGATGTCAATGAGACCGGTAATACCTGAGTGAACAAAGGTTGAATCACCTATCAGACCTACCCAATCTTTTATAAACTCTTTACCTCTTGCTTTTTCCATCCCATGGAGCATGCTGACGCTAGCGCCCATACATACACAAGTATCCATCCCTTGAAGGGGTGGCAGAGCGCCTAAAGTGTAACAGCCTATGTCTCCCGAGGCATGTTTTTTTAATTTATTGAGGACGTAATAAACACCTCTATGGGGACATCCTGGACACATAATTGGGGGTCTTTGAGGCAAAGTTTTCGGCTTTTCTAACTGGAATACTTCACCTGCTATTTTTTCACGAATCATATTACCGCTGTATTCCCCTTGTAGGGTTAAGAGCTCTTTACCTAAGGTCTTGATGCCCCAAGATTTTACTTCATCTTCAATAATCGGTTCAAGCTCTTCAATGACATAAAGCGTTTCCACTTGACTGGCAAAATCCTCTATCAATTTTTTAGGGAGTGGATGAACCATCCCCAATTTTAATATAGAGGCTTCTGGCAAGAATTCTTTCACATACTGATAAGACATCCCGCTGGTAATGACACCGATTTTTGAGCTGTTATGTTCAATCACATTAATAGTCATGGTATTGGCTTCTTCACTTAATACATTCATGCGTTTTTCAACGCCTACATGCTTGATTCTAGCCATACCTGGCATCATCACATTTTTCATAAAATCTTTTTGATAGTCTTTTAACGGAATATTTTGTCTCTCTTCTAATGTCACAATACTTTGAGAATGAGAGATTCTAGTCGTCATTCTAACAAAAACAGGTGTATCGTGTTTTTCACTGAGCTCAAAGGCTAATTTGACAAAATCCTTTGTTTCAGCAGAGTCAGATGGTTCTAACATCGGTATATGGGCTGATTTTGCATAAAACCGTGAATCTTGTTCATTTTGTGAACTATGCATACCCGGATCATCAGCTACCATAATTACAAGTCCACCGTTAATGCCGGTATATGCCACGGTAAATAAAGGATCTGCTGCAACATTCAGGCCAACATGTTTCATAGAGACGAGGGTTCTTGCACCTGCAATAGCCGCACCTATACCTACTTCCATTGCTACTTTTTCATTCGGTCCCCATTCCGCATAAATTTCATCATACTCTGCAACATATTCTGTTATTTCGGTACTAGGTGTTCCTGGATAAGCCACTGCAACGGTAGCACCCGCTTCATATGCACCCCTTGCGACGGCTTCATTTCCAAGCATGAGTTTCTTGTTTGCCATATTCAATTCATCCCTTCAGTTGTTAGTCATTATTGTTTATATTATACCTTAATTAGGTCCTAGATTCTAGACTTACCTCATATCGGTTACTCTTTTAGCTTTTCCTTCAAACCGCTTGAGGGTTCTTGGACTCACGATATTAATTTTTGCATCAATACTTAATATGGTTCGCAAATCATGACGTATTTTGTTGTTCAATTCTTGTAGCTTCTGATAAGAATCCAGCAATGTGCCGTTCAGTAATTCAACATCAATTTCCAATTCATCTAAATGACCATTTTTCTTT
>CAZJIO010000031.1:18821-19697 GCA_964546035.1 uncultured Eubacteriales bacterium
CGGTCCTATTTCTGAGCATCTCAATAGGACTTCTTCAATTTGAGATGGGAAGACATTGACGCCTCTTATAATGAGCATATCATCTGTTCTACCTTCAATCTTAGCCATTCGTACCAGGGTTCTGCCACATTCGCAAGTTTCATAAATAAGTCTTGTAATGTCCTTTGTTCTGTATCTAATAAGGGGCAACGCTTCTTTTGTAACCGTAGTCAAGACCAATTCGCCTCTTTCTCCAGGGGGTAGCACCTCTCCCGTTATTGAATCAATAATTTCAGGAATAAAGTGATCTTCATTGATATGCATCCCCTTTTGACACGAACATTCTCCCGAGACACCTGGACCTATAATTTCACTCATGCCATAGTTCTCAGTTGCAAGCATCCCCCATACATTTTGTATTTCTGTTCTCATAGCTTCTGAGGAACCTTCTCCTCCAAATAATCCTAATCGAATCTTTAGGTCTTTTTTAGGATCAATGCCCATTTTCAGAGCCACTTCTCCCATATGTAAGGCATATGAGGGTGTACAAACCAATATGGTTGTTTCGAAATCTTTCATCAGCATAAGCTGCTTCTCCGTATTCCCACTTGATGTTGGGACCACTAGTACCCCTGCCTTTTCTAACCCATAATGAAGTCCAAAAGCTCCCGTGAATAGCCCATATCCAAAGGCAATTTGAGCAACATCTTCATCACCAGCTCCCGCCATCGTTACAAGCCTCGCAATGAGCTCACTCCACATATCAATATCATTTTGAGTGTAACCCACTACAGTAGGTTTTCCTGTTGTTCCTGATGAAGCATGGATTCTGACCATTTCTTTTTTTTGCACAGTAAATAACCCGAAAGGATAATTTTGTCTTAGGTCATCCTTAAC
>CAZJIO010000031.1:19743-24648 GCA_964546035.1 uncultured Eubacteriales bacterium
GACTTTTTATGTCCTCAGGTTTAACATCTTTTCCCTCCATTTTATTTCGATAATAAGGTACCTGTTTGTATATCTTATGGACTGTTTTTTGGAGGCGATCCAATTGGAGCGCCTCCATATCTTCCCTGCTTAAGGTTTCTTCCTTTGACCAAATCATTTTTTACCCCCCATAAATTATCTCGACTCTATTTTCGTCATCTCTAGATTGCCGTCTTAACGCTATCTTGTGATTAGGCTTTAAAGCAATAAAGCGCAAGTTTAAGGTTATTATAGACTGTGCTAAGAAACCTTGTCAAGTGATGTTCGCAAAAAAAAGAGCTTCCAAGTCTTATGCTTGGAAGCTCTTTTTTTTTATCTAAATACCTCATGAGTTCATCATATCTATTTTGTGCGTCGATATACCCTAATTCATACAATCTTTCTAATTTTGTTATATCTTTTTCAGCTCTTCTAACCACCAACTCTGCGCTTGGTGTAAACACAAAGGCAGTGCCTTCGTTTTGATATTGAACAAGGGCATCAAGTGCTTTATTATATTGAATAGGTCTATTTTTAAGAGCGTTGACAGCACCTATACACTCTTTACTGAGTAACAGCTTATAGAGGGCATTTCCCTTCTGAGGTCTCTTCCTATAACCCGATTGTCTTGTTAGAATAACCACATTTTTCTTATGCCCATCACTGATGGCTTTCTCAATAGGTATAGAGTCTGAAAGCCCACCGTCTAATAAATGCTTGCCTTTGTATGGAACACTGGGTGCCATTAAAGGGAGGCTACTTGAAGCCTTAATCACATCTATCAGTTCTTGATTTGACACCGTATCATGACAATTGATATAAACAGGCTCTCCAGTCAAACAATCTGTTACAACAGCAATCAGCTTTTGTGAAGAATTTCTAAAGGCATCGTAATCGTATTGAATGAGTTCATTTGGAACTGTATTAAATATAAAGTCCATATTGAAAAGTCCTGTGCCATCAAAAACGCCTCTGTATCGAATGTATCTAGGATCAGTTACCAAATCTACAGCAACTTTTTTGTTTCGTCCTAATTGCTTTGAAATATAGGATAACGCATGGCAGGCACCTGCCGAAACACCGATGACATACGGAAATTCAATATTTTTTTCTATGAAATATTCCAGTACCCCAGCTGTGTATACCCCTCTCATGCCTCCACCTTCTAAAATTAAACTACTCTCGATTTGCATGGCCTTTACCTTCTAATTTTTGATGTCTTTCAAAAACACCTTGAATACATCTTGTAAACTTGTTGTTGCTTGTTCTTCTGACTGTACATAGCCTTGAAGATCTTCTTCACCCTCTGCTTCTGCTGCTTTAATACTGAGTTGAATTTTTCTAGCTTCTTTATCTACAGCCATCACTTTTACCTTAACCTCTTGCCCAACACTTAATATCTCATGAGGTGTAGCTATTCTTTTCTCACATATTTCAGATATATGAACAAGACCTTCAACACCAGCTGATATTTTCACAAATGCACCATAAGGCGCTAAACGTTGTACTTCACCTTTATAGATGTGACCCACTGGGAATTGTTCTACAATCGTTCCCCAAGGATCTTCCTTAACATCTTTTAATCCTAAAGCAATCTTCTCAGTTTTCTTATCTACATCAATAATGTAAACTTCTACTGTATCTCCTTCTTTAACAACTTCTGATGGATGTTTAACTTTTGTCCAAGATAGATCGTTGATGTGAATGAGTCCTTGAACCCCGCCAATATCTACAAAAGCACCAAAATTCATCAGTTTAACAACTGTACCAATAAATTTATCATTCTTCTTTACGGTGCTGAGAAGTGCTGATTTTTGTATCGCGTTCTCTTCTGCTTCAACTACCTTTCTAGAAAGAACAACCTTTTTATCTTCTTTATTAAAGTCTGCGACTTTAACCTTTATGGTTTCACCAACAAAAGATGCAAGATCCTCTACATAACGTGTGGATAAGAGCGAGGCAGGAATAAAGGCTCTGACACCCTTAATTTCACAAACCACACCACCTTTAACCACTTCCTTCACTTTTACCATGAGCTTAGATCCCAGGTTAAAGGCTTCCTCAAGTTCTTCCCAAACTAAAATCTGTTGAGCTTTTTTGATGGATAATAAAAAATTACCTTCGCCATCGTCTCTTTGAAGAATCTCAGCCTTAATCACATCGCCTTCTTTATAGATGTCTTTTATTGTCTCTTCTTCAGTAGCCATGGTTTCAGTTATAGGAATAATACCATCTGATATATAGCCTAAATTTACCAAAAGTTCTGTATCTGTAACACTGATGATCGTACCTTCTACGATATCACCTTGATATATTTTCTTAAAACCTTGTTTAATTTCTTCTTCAAACTCATCCATAGATGGAATAACCTCTTCAGGTTCTACGACCAGTTCCTCGACTGGTACTTGAGCAGCTGTAGCTACTTCATCTGCATGGAGCATTTGTTCCTCTAATGTCATTTCTTGTTCTACCTTTTCATTCATCATTCTATCCCCTTTAAGCCTAAAGTTTATGGTGTTTGTGCAAAAAACACGCTTGTATAACCATTCATAATTATATCATATCTTATTTTTCTTTAAAAGCAATTGTTGTAACACTTTTGTCCTAAATTTCATAAATTATACTAGGACAAGAACAAAAAGGAGGTTACAAAAATGGCAGACGGATTTGGAAGCGAATTAGACGTATTTGATTTATGCAGATATGTTGGTCAAACAGTTACTATTTTCACAACAAGTGGTGGTCTTTCAGGCGCTGGCTTTACTGGTGTTTTAATTTCAGCAAACGATTGCTTCGTAAGATTAATCGCTAAAATCGGCGCAGCTCCAGAATGCCCAGTTGGCAGCACATGCACAGGTCCAATCAGAGGCGGTTATGGTTATGGTCCTGGTTATGGAGCAGGTTGTGGTTATGGAAGCGGATACGGTTATGGTCTTGGACTTGGATCAGTTGTCGTTATTCCTACAGATAGAATAGCATCCTTCGTACACAATGCAATCTAGTTCATGAATCCTTGTAGGCAGAAGCATTCGCTTTTGCCTCATTTTTTTTTAGCAGTGTAACGCCTTTGTCCCAAATTGCATACATTAGATTAGGACAAGAAAAAAAGGAGGTTAGTAAAATGGCAGACGGTTTTGTAAATGACTTTGATGGCTTTTATGATATTAGCAGGTATATTGGTCAAACAGTTACAATTTTTACAACTAGTGGCGGACTTTCAGGCGCAGGGTTTACAGGTATTTTAATTTCTGTTGGTCCACGTTTTGTTAAATTGATTGCCCAAATTGGAGCAGCTCCAGAATGTCCAGTTGGCAGTTCATGTACGGGTCCAGTAAGAGGCGGTTACGGCTCCTGCGGTTTCGGTGGCTATGGTGGTTTAGGAAGCATTACTGGTAACATCGGCGGTTTTGGCGGCTATGGTGGATTAGGTTCTGTAGTTGTTATTCCAGTTGATACCATCGCATCCTTCGTTCACAATGCAATTTAATTGATTAACTGTATGACTGGGACACTAAGAAATGCTTAGTGTCCCCTTTTTTTGTCTCCCTCTAAACATATAAGAGTAAAATTGGCATATATTTTAGAAAGGATTGTGGGAGGCTAGCCATGGAACCATTTGAAGCCTATTTAAAATCACTCATTTACAAAATGATCACGGTATACATCGTAGGCTTTCCTGAAAAGCCATTGGTCTTTTCAGGAATTCTAGTGAGTTACAATGGTCATTGTATGCGCTTGGTGATTAAAAAATCACGGCCAAAGGCGACCTCACTCATCAACTTTAACAGACGCTTCCAAGCCTCCCAAGCACCCTTACAAATGGGTTCTCTGGTTGAAATCCCTTATTCTAAAATTGACGCAATCTTACATCACCCCAGTGCACTCAATCATTGAATACCATTCATGCCTTCCTTAAGGTTGATTGTTCTGTATCCGTACTCTGTTAAAGTGAGGGCTACGTCCTTGCTGTTCTTACCCTTTTGACAAATAAAAATCACTATTTTATCTTTTTCAATTTCGCGTAATCTTTTAAAAAGATCATACTCAGGAATATTTTTCGCTCCCTGAAGGTGCTCTTTTTCATATTCGTGGGGTGACCTAATATCAATCACAACATAATTGCAATTCCTTCTTAACGTTAAAAATTCTCGATATGTAATTTCACGATATTGACCGCTGTTCATACACCGCCCTCCTCTCAAATCAGCAGCTAGGAAAAACTTCTCACTTATATACTATGTGAAATTATCTTTTTTGATATTTATCCCAATTCTCCATCACAGTACTTTTGACACTGCAATCAATTCTTGGTATAATATTACTAATATAGTTAATAAGGAGCTTGATGCGGATGTTAGAAAATGAAAAGACTGAAAATCTGATGGATGAATTAAGAGATTCTTCAAATGTTTATTCCTACATTTCCAAATACAATACCGACTTCCCAAATATTTCTTTTATCGATTTTATCGCGTTAGTCATTGAAAAAAAACATCTAAAAAAAAGCCAAGTGGTTAAAGCTACCGGATTACAACGAAATTATGCTTACCAACTCATGTCGGGAAAAAAGAATCCTTCTAGAGATAAAGTATTAACCTTTGCCTTTGGGCTTTGCCTCGATTTAGAGGATACACAAAAATTCCTGAGAGTTGCTCAGTTCAATCTCCTATACCCCAAACAAAAAAGAGATTCCATCATTATATATGCCCTTTGCAACAGTTATACCTTAGACCAAACCAATTTTTTATTAGATGAAAATAAAGAAGAGCCTATTAACTAGGCTCTTTTGTGTTCATGGGTAAATAAATGCTCCATACAGTATTCATGATGTCCACTACATTTTGAGCATACTCTAAATTCCAAATCAAAATCTTGACTGAAAATCAA
>CAZJIO010000031.1:24745-25008 GCA_964546035.1 uncultured Eubacteriales bacterium
TGGGCCGTGGTTGCATTTTTTTTGCCCATTACGGAAGATTTCCCAAAGAATAGGACATAGTTCAAAATTGCAGCAAGGATAGCTATTCTAACTGGGCCAGTACCAATGATAAAGGTAAACGCGAAAAATGCCCAACTGATCCATCCTAAATACTTCACTTTAACAGGTAATATGAAAAACAAAACAAACTGATGCTCTGGAAATAATTTTGCAAAAGCAAAGAACAAGGAAAGATTTAAGTAATAGTTATCCATGGGATAACC
>CAZJIO010000031.1:25019-33061 GCA_964546035.1 uncultured Eubacteriales bacterium
GTTAGCATGGATCCAATAATCGTGCCGACAGCACCCACTAAATAATAAATATTGAACTTAAACGTGCCCCATTGCTGCTCAAGAGCAGAACCAATCATATAATCAATGTATAGGGCAAAAATGATAAAAATAGATAAACTCGAAATGGGAGGAATAAAAAGGAATGTAATCAACCGCCAAACTTCTCCCTGTAAAACTTGACCAGGAATAAGCCTTAAATTCGCAATAAATGTGGGCTCAAATATAAATAGAAAATAAACAGCTGCATTTGCAAAAACAATATATCTCATCAGGTTTTTTATAGCAAAGCGACCAAACCTTCTCTCTAAAGCATTTAAAAATTTCATAAGATACCACTTCCTTTATTCGTAAATTAATTGTTCAACATTGTTTCTACCCCTATTTTTCGCATTATAAAGGGCTTTATCCGATAAAGCAAATATTTTAATATAATCGGTGATCTTGAGAAGAATTGTAGCAACACCAATAGTAATGGTAACCCGATCTGAACATTGAGAATAAAGATGCTCTATGTTGAGATTTGAGACGCTCATTAGCATATTCTGCGCCACCGCTTCCGCTTCTTTAGCATCTTTATTTAATAAAATGATTAAGAACTCATCACCACCATAGCGGTATATATACCCCTTTTCTTTAGCACATATTTCTTTAAGCACATGACTTACAGCTATCAAACATTGATCACCGGCTAAATGACCATAGTGATCATTGAATTCTTTAAAAGAATCCACATCCAACATGATCACTGAATAGGGCTTTTTATATTTTTGAGCTTTTTGTATAATAGTAGCTGCATTAATATTAAGGGAATATCGATTAAATACTTTGGTTAATCCATCCTTCTCTGTTAACTCTTTTAATTTCTTATTGGTATCCATTAAAGTTTGAGATTGTCTGCTGTTATTAATTGCAATTGAAATATAGGCCGATAAAATCTTAAGTATGACCAAGTCATTGTCTTTATACGCATCTATGTAATAACTATTCACTGTAATGATCCCCAGTATTTCATTTTCGAACCTGAGAGGACAAGATATAAGTGATTTGATTTTTTGATTTTTTAACAATTTACTTTGAACATCGTTATCTATTAATTCTTCACCTTTTTCAAGTAGATCTGTCAAATAATTGCTCGTGTGCTCCAAATCGATATTTCTGTTCTTACTTTTTCCTTCCTCAAAAACGGTGTATTGCAATCTATTTTTTCGTATAAATCCGATGCCAAATGAATCACATGGAAACAATTCAAAAATACTCTTGCTGATTTTTTCTGTGATTTCAGAATGGTTTAATGAGGAGGTGATTTCTCGTCCAAGTCTTGATAAAACAACTAAATTTTCGTTGGCAGAAGTGAGCTCTTTTACCTTTATATCTGATCTCAGATACTCGTACTTATTAATGATGTTTTTAACTTTAATATTTTTCCAAGTTTCATCATTCACTGTTTTAATCTCATTATAAACTTTAAAATGCGTTAAGGCTTGAGAATAGAGCTTTTCACGCTCATATATTTTGCCAAGATACAAATAGACTTTAAGTTCAACATTCAGATTTTTATTATTTACAAGCATTGTGCTTGCTTCAGCAAGTAGTTTCTCTGCTTCATCCAAGTCATCATTGTTATACAGCATAATACCGTATTCTGTCATAGCCTCTAAAAGATTGATGTTCTGATGCATGCCGGCAAACTTCTTCATGGATTTTTCAAAAAAAACAACAGCTTCTTTAATGTTATTCATTTCATAAAAATATTTGCCATAAATCATGTAGGCATATCCAAAATCAAAGTCAGAACTTTGTTCTAAGGCTGAATGAATCGCTTTTTGAATATACATTTCCGCTTCTTTGAGTTGACCGATATTCATATAACTTTCTGCCAAATGACTGTATAACTTCCCCAAGCTTTTATAAATGTCCTTTTTGTAACACAACTCAATTGCTTCACTAAAATACTCTATCGCTATGGTATATTGTTCCAGTGCTTTATAGATGATCCCTAATCCAAATAAAATATTACTCTTATCTTGATTGGAATGAAAATTTAATCCACTCATTTCTAAACAGTTTAAATAATATTCGAGGGCACTTTCATAATCATTAACATCAAGCCTAAGATCGCCTAATTGCTTCAAGACATAGGTTTTAAGCTCAAACAAGCTGTTTCTATTGCATAAAATTAAACAGCTCTCAAAATACTCATTAGCTGCTGACAATTCGTTTAGCTTATATTTAATCATACCTAAAAGAAGCAAGCACCTTGCATTGCTTTCTTCATCTTTTAAGGCCATTGATTTCGTAAATGCTTCATCTGCGAGTTCTATAGCTCTTTTCAAATCCAGATCAATCTGAAGTTGAGCTTCGTTGCAGAGCTTTCTAATGATTATCTTAGTAGCATTAATCGACATTTCATCATCTCCATATCTCTGGTATCAAAGTGAAGTTTATTATATCATATTTCAATTCACAATGAAAAACATATTTATTGTAGAAAATAATGTATAAATATGCCCGCCAAAAGACTCAAAAGATAAGTGCCACTCATTAATACCATGATTTTTACAGATAATACAAAAGTATCTTTTTTACTTTGTTGTTTAACAAAGACTCTGATCATTCTTTCAATTGGGATAATCGTTAAAACGGCTAGTATTGTAGTCATAGGCATCACCTTAAGTAATATCAAGGCGATCCAGTCAATAAAAGCAATGTAATAAGAAATTCTAAACACCCACAGGGCACGTTGTTTACCAATATAAAAAGGCAAGGTATATCTTTTGTTTTCAATATCCTCTGATAAATCACATATATTATTTGCCAACATAATATTGGATATCACCATCACTAACGGCAGTGCTGCTAAAAAAATAAAAAGAATTTCCTTTAACTGGATATCTAAAGTGAAAACCCAATTGTTAATCATAAAAATTATAAGACCCTCTTCATAAATATTAATATAAACAGCTAGAAATAAAATGAAAAAACCCATAAAAAAACCAGAAAATAATTCTCCTAAAGGGGTTCTAGATATTGGTAAGGGTCCATAGGAGTATAAAATGCCAACACCAAAGGAGACCATGCCAATGAATAGAACCAACCAATCTGTATGGATTACGAGTAGTATACCTGAACCTGTTGCTATCAATAACAGAAGAAATATAGCTAATTGGACATGCTTTTCTTTTAATTGAAATTGAACAATTGCATTGTGGGTTTCAAAACCATATCCCGTTTTTTTGAGAGCTCTTTTATAATCCATAAAGTTATTAATAGCTGTTGTTGCCATGTCGATACACACTAACGACACCAGCATCCATAAGATATTCATACCATCAAGACTGTCATAGCGGTACTTTGCATAAGCAATACCTATTAAAAACGGAAATAAACTAGCAACTTTCGTTTGTATTTCAACCAACTTAAAAAATGAATTTATCGTCACTGCTTGTTCCCTCTATTCAAGTAATAGTTATTTTTGGGTCTACCTACTGAGCCATATTCTAACTCCATTCTAAGAAACTTGTTTTTTTCCAGATCATCTAAATACCTTCTTGCAGTAATCCTTGATATGCCTAAATCTGCTGCAATAGATTGTGAAGTAAAACTCATGTCTGGATGCGCCTCAATAAATTCAACAACTTTAATAAATGTTTGATTTTTAACCTCATCATCCATTAAAAAAGTATCCAGTTCTATATAACCATTTTTATTGTATTCATGATTTGTCAACTGATCAATTACCGCTTGATTGACATGCTTTGACTGATTCAATTTCGATTTCAAAGCTTTATAACTGAGTAGTGCCTCTTCAAACCTTTCAAATTTAAAGGGTTTGATCAAATAATCCACTGCGCCAAATCGAAAAGCCTCTGCCACAGTTTCTGAACTTCTATCAGCTGTAATTAAAATGGCATCTATGGACATTTCTTTTGACCTAATCCATTTCAACAAGTCTATACCTTTTCCTGTAGGAAAAAAAACATCCAGCAAAATAAGATCAGGTTGATGGAGCATTATTTTCTCTTTGGCATCCAAAAGATTAGTAGCTTCTGCGACAACTTTAAAACCATCAATTTTAGATAAGAATTTTTTATTAATGGCTAATACCATAGGATCGTCTTCGATGATCATGACATTTTTCATAGCATTTCTCCCTTTTTGAAATCTCTCTACCACTTCGGGTTACTAAAGAATTTGAGGTATTGTAATATCCCATTTTACGCCTTGCTCATTGCTTAACACAATAGTTCCCCCGTAATGATCAATGATTTCTTTTACAATATACAACCCCAAACCACGGCTACCGCTTTTTGTCGTAACACCACTGATATAAACTCTGTCCTTTATTTCTTCTGAAATACCAGGTCCGTTATCTTGTATACAGATACGCATTTCTCCAAAAGTATTATTGATATAAATGCAAATCTGGGCATTTTCTTGACCCACAAGCGCATCTTCTGCATTATCAATTAAATTGCCTATAACAGAGCAAAGCTCATCCTCACGTATACCCTTTAGGGTATTTCCTAAGTGACTATCTGCATCAATGATTAATGAGATTTTAGCTTCTTTTAACTTATTGTATTTCGCAAGTAAAATCGCTGCGACATAGGGATTTTTTATCTTATTAATTATCGTTCCAGAAATAAGCGCCCGATCTGCTGATACTTCATCGATATAATCTAAGGCTCTATCATACTCCTCTAACTGAACAAGTCCAGAAATAGTATGTAATTTATTCATAAATTCATGATTTTGAGCTCTTAATGCATTGACCATACTGCGATAGCCCGTTAATTCCTCGGCTAACTTTTTAGCTTCTGTTAAATCCTCAAAGCTCGCAACAATACCAATAACACCTTTCTTTCGATCCTTCATAAGACAACAGCTGGTGAGCAATGTCTTTACGGGATTAATCCTAATCTCTTTATTGTTGTCATTTAGATCTTCTTTTAGGGCTTTTAAGAGTTCCTCTGCAAACTTCTGATTATAATCCTTAATACGTTTACCTACTGCATCATCTGGTAAATCGAAAGTCTGTTGAGCAATTAAATTATATAAAATAATACCCCCATCTAAATCAATTGCAATAATACCTCGATCCATACTTTGCAGAATCAAATCTCTCTGTCCCAACAAAATAGCGATCTCTTTTGGTTCTAGACCGTAAATAGATTCCTTGATGTTATAAGATAAATAAGCTGCTCCTGCGATGCTAATGACCGCTGAAATTGCTAAGATAATTTCTAAGTTTTTTCTATTTCTGTTATTCTCTTGGTTGACCTGGTCTGTTAGTAAGCCAACCAAAACAGCACCAACTTGTTTTTCATCGTGGTAAATGGGTGTAAAAGCTCTGATGGCTGAAATCAAAACATTTCTATCTGCAGATACATATGAGGCGCTTTCCGTTAAGACGCGACTTTCGCCGCCATTTTTATACCGTTTCCCAATACCTGCTGGATAAGGATAAGAGTATTGGATGCCTTTCATATCCATTACGATGATATATTGAAAGCGTGTTTGGCTTCTAAAGCTTTCAATATATTCTTGAACAACTTCATAGGGCTTACCAAAGGCTACCGCTTCTTGTATATCGTCAATAGATGCGACAGTTACAGCAATGTCCATGGCATTATTACCCATTTGAGTTTCAAGACTGGATGTTAAATGTCGAAAAAACAAAATAGATAAAACACCTATGACCAAAATAAGTATCACTGAAAAAAAGATCATAATTTTAAATTGTAATTTCAAACCCTCACCACCCCATTCATCAGTCCTTAATTTTAGCACTTTCTAAGGCATTCTCAATGGCCTTCAGAAGTGTTTTACTGGTATAAGTCGCGCCAGATACGGTGTCGATATCCGTTGAGTTTTTCTTTATGACCTTCTTCGGGATCGTTGAGATAACTGCATCAGCAATAATTGGGGTTTCCTCATGTTCTAGTACTTTAATATGGGTAATTTGTTTTTTATTGACGGTAACTTGAACATTGATCGTGCTGTGATAGCCTTCTGCTGCACCAAGATAAATACCTGCTCTGTATATTTCTGCTTTACTTGAACAAGCCACTAATAGTATCATTATCAAAATCCCAATACCCAATAATTTCTTCATAAAGCTCACCCTCTTAATAAGACCTCTTCAGCATTGAAGGAACAATGTCCATCAAAATATTCTTCCCTTTTCCACCTGGGAGTTCGCCTAAACTTTTCAAAGCCTTATCTGTGTATTTCTTTGCAAGATGCTCAGTTTCTTTAATGGCTCCACTTTGATGTGTTAGCTCTATTAACCGCTTGACATCTACTCCATTTAATTCTGTTTTGTTAAGAATCTCCTGTATTTGCTGCTTTAATGGCGAATTTAAGGCCAAAATAAGCGGCAATGAATAATATCCTCTTAAGATATCTGATTGAACTTCTTTACCTAAAACTTCTATATTTCCAGTATAATCCAGCAGATCATCCACCAATTGAAAGGCCATTCCGATATTTAAGCCAATCATTGCAATTTTCCTTGCAAGAGCCTCTTTAGCACCGGCTTCATATGCACCAGCACCCAAGCTAATAGCAAAAAGCGCCGCCGTTTTACCCTTAATGATACGTAAGTAATCCAACACGGTAATATCCGTCTGATACCTGAGATGACTTTGTAGCATTTCACCCTTACAGATTCTTGACACACCTTTTGATATGTATTTAAGAACTTTTGTTGAAACCTCTTCCTCTGCCAGCATTACAAAACATTGACTAAACAAAAAGTCTCCCATATACACCGCGTATTCCTTGCCATATTTGGATTGTATCGTTTGCTGTCCTCTCCTAAGTAACGCTTCATCGATAATGTCATCGTGTATCAGCGTGGCTAAATGGAGTGTTTCTATGGCCGCAGCTATTGTTTCTATTTTATTTTTTTTCAGTGGAATTTCATCACCAAACATGCTGCCAATAATTAAAAAGGCAGGTCTTAACATTTTGCCACCTGTCGTTAAAAGATAATCTATGGAATCATTCAGAAATTCTTCACTGGAATGATTAATTTTAATAACGGTGGTCTTCACAGACTCCAATGCTTCATATAAATCAGGATAATTACTCCAATATTTGCTCATTCTATCACCATCTAAGTCAGATTTATGTTGCTATGTAGCTTTTAAAACCTAGTTGCCTAGTCAATAACAAGAGATGAGCCTAAGCTCATCTCTCTTATTATCTCACAGTTCAAAACATTTGTGAACTTATTATTCTGTATAAAGGTACCATTTTCTAACAAATTTCAACTTCTTCCAATGCTTTTTCAGCCATGGTAGGACATAATAATCAAGTCCAAAGGTACTTCCAGAACCACCAATTAAGGCAACCCCAGCAACTAAATACCATAACATTTCTTGAGGCGCCATACCTGATGTCCAGATCATTAAGCCCATGACTAAAGATGCAATAGATGCAAGAGCACTAAACAATCCACCTAACAAGCATAAACCAACTGCTATTTCACCAACTACCATTAAGGTTTGAAAAACAGCTGCTAATCCTGTAAAGCCACCATCTGGTGTGTAGAAGAAAATATCCATGAACTTACCCATAATTGTTTCAATAAATTCCGGAACAGGAAGTGCTTCACCCCATTGAGAAACCACGGCTACGCCGCCCTCAACTGCTTCTGTACCCTCTTCCCATACGGATGCACCAGAAACGGGAATCTTGGAAGGGATTAAAAAGATATTTGTTGGATCTTCTAAAATTTTAGGTAGCTTTGCCATTCCTTCTGCTATCCATTTGTAACCAACGAACATACGAAGGGGTACAAGCCAAAAATTAGGAGATTTCTTAGAAAAATAACCGCCTACTAAACTTCTATTATCAGGCACATGGAAAATTTCATGCATTAAGTAGGTCCAAACCTTATTAAAACCAGATACCTGTAAAAAGTATATAATATTAATGAAATGCTTAATGAACATTGCAAGGAAACCTGAATACTTAAAAGTCACTTTAGGCGTTCCAACTTGCGCTACTGCATA
>CAZJIO010000031.1:33097-33348 GCA_964546035.1 uncultured Eubacteriales bacterium
AGTCGGTTGATAGGAAGATAATTCTTTGCCTTCAATACTTGCAACAATGTTACCTGCAACCGTTGAAGCAGAATGCTCTGCATTTTCTACCATCTGTGGTACTGGCTTATCTTCACCTTCAGGTATGTAGAAAATATTATCTCCAACCACATAAACATTTTCATGATCAATGGATTGAAGTTTATCGTTTGTTGTGACACGTTCTCTGCCTTTTTTATCTAGAGCAGCGCTTTTAATAATATCACTGCCTT
>CAZJIO010000031.1:33366-34364 GCA_964546035.1 uncultured Eubacteriales bacterium
CCAAATAACTGTATTTGTCTCAATTACGTCTGTACCATTAATTAAAACACTGTCTGTTTTAACCTCAGTGATACCTGACTTTGTTAATATTTTTACACCTAATTTATTTAAACGTTTTTCGGTTTTTACAATCAAAGAATCGCTTAAATGTGGTAACACTCTTGGTAACATATCCACGACATAAAGCTTAACTTCATCCTCTGAAATATAAAAGTCTTTGCACAGTGTTTTTTTCCACTCGCCAAGTTCACCGATCATTTCAACACCAGTAAACCCACAACCAATAACCATAAAAGTTAATAATTTTGCGCGTTTCGCAGGGTTTTTTTCTTTTACGGCTTGTCTGAACATCTTTAAAATATGTTCTTTAATGACAACTGCATCTTCATAGGACCAAAGTGACAAGCAGTTTTCTTCTGCGCCTTTAATACCAAAATAAGAAGGTTTAGAACCAGTACCTAATACTAAATAATCGTAGCTATAAGAACCGAGTTCGCCTTTTAACATTTTGCCATCAAAATCGATGGTTTCTACGGTATCTATGACCACTTCTACATTTCGACCAGCAAATATTTTCTTTAAGTCGATCTTAATGGCATCTTCTGGTACGCGACCTGCTGCTACCTCATGAAGCTCAGTCAGCATGGTATGATAAGGTTTCTTATCAATTATTGTAATCTTAACTTGTTCACTCTTCTTAAATTTTCTAGCTAATTTTTTCGCTGTTAAAATGCCGCCATATCCAGCACCTAACAATACTATTTTTTTCGGTTCCATTATGTGATCCCTTTCTTATTCGTATTGATTTTACTTTGCATCAAAACCCAGAAAAAGGACTATCTCTATAGTCCAACTCATTTTTTTGTCCATACCAATGACTGCTTAAAACATGCTCTGCACCCATTATAATCTAACTTATTGAATGTTTGCAAGGTCTACTAAACAAAGCTTATGTAAATGGACAACCTTTTAAACTTCTTTTATATCTCTATATTATA
>CAZJIO010000031.1:34423-36175 GCA_964546035.1 uncultured Eubacteriales bacterium
CGCTTTTGTTCATTTTGTAAGAAAAATAAATAAAGACCTTCGGTTAAATAAACCTAGGTCTTTTGCTTCATCTTATCAAAAATGAATCTAAACACGCCTAAAACTAAAAAAATATCGCCGATACTAATTGACTTGGGCAATGGGTACGGCTTCATTATGTGGATGATATCCCCTAGAAACCTAAGCCTTGTTTGGTCTGTGGCGATGACATGGATTAAGTCCTTGCCTGACTTTAAGTACTCTATGCTTTCCTGAGATACAGAGTTCATAATGGACTGAATGTCAACTGGCATTCTGCCTTGGTTGAACATAATTACGGTCAAGTTCATCAATAATCCCATAAGAATCCATATAAAGCCCTTTTCTTTAAGATTGAAGCCTAATACTATGATGAGCAATGAATAGGTAAACAATTGTATCCATATCACATTCTGATCGATAAATTGCCATATTGGGCTAACTTCTTTTGCTCTAATGATCGAGGCACCAAATTCAACGAAGCCCGAAATAGGAATTAGCCACCAAAATCGCACACTTATTTCTAATAAATTTTTGAACTTACCTCCAAGGAGCTTACCGAAGAGGAGTGGCAGTATTAGGGCCTCAATTAGCATGTGTTAAGAGCTCCTCTTGTTGGGAAATATAGGTTTGAAATGCTTGTACAACTAATGGGTGAAATTGCTTACCTGATTCAGTGACGATAATATTGACTGCAACTTCCCTTTCCATAGCCTTACGGTATGGCCTGTCTGAAATCATCGCATCAAATGCATCTGCGACAGATAAAATATAGGATTCAAGAGGCACTAGATCACCTGAAATGCCTTCTGGATATCCACCGCCACTATAGCGTTCATGATGATATTTAATAATTAAAGCAACCGCTGACAAATTATGTACTTGAGCCAATATTTCAAAGCCAATGAGTGGATGCCTTTGAATTTCGATAAATTCTTCTTCCGTTAGTTTACCCGGTTTATTTAGAATGGTATCTTGAATACCAATTTTTCCAATGTCATGTAAAATAGCCGCTGTTTTGATTTTTTCGATATTAGCTTCACTGAACTTCATTTTTCGAGAAATCTCAACTGCGTAATCAGCAACTCTATGGGCATGTCCGTTAGTGTACTTGTCTTTTGCATCTACCGCATTGGATAAGGCGAAGATGGTTTCGGAGTACATGCCTTTCATGTCTACGTAGAGTTTAAATGAGTAGCGTGCTAGTAGTAAGGGGCCGAAGAATAATATGACCGCAAACATGCCGTAGCTTCGATAGATAATTGCAATAAAAATCCCTAATGGTGCAATTCCAAATATATTTATTATAATAATAACTAAGGTTTGTTGAGATATCAGCCTAATAATTGATTTATTCTCTAACAAACTCATCAAGCCTAAGTAAAGTAATGTATCAAAGAAAATATAAATTAGTATAATAGAAAAAATCCCAAAAAGATTTAAACCCAGAAATTCTAACCCTATTTTCGATTCGTAGATTAAGTTATAGCATATACTTGCAACAAAAAAAGATATTGAATAAACACTACCATTAAACAACCTTTTTATAATAGATGTGTTAAATATATGTTGCCATTTTCCATTGACAGATTCTACAAAAAATAACATTGAGATAAATCCAATTATTGCAACACTAGGATCATGAAGAATCAAAACCGAGGATAATCCAACGCCAAAACCAACAGAAATAGCTATATTATTATTGAGCCTTATCGCTACTGATTCAGCAATCAT
>CAZJIO010000032.1:0-16949 GCA_964546035.1 uncultured Eubacteriales bacterium
GCCACCTAAGTGATCGGGTTGGTAAAGTGCTTCATATTCTCCTCCGGTACCATCTCCCTGGTTATTATTATGGGAGACACCTCCGATGTCTTGAGAATATCCTGCATCTTCGTTTGTTGAACCTGATCCAGCCCCACTACCTGCGCCTTGTCCTTGGCCTTGTCCTTGTCCCTGGCCTTCGCCTTGCCCTTCTCCCTGTCCTTCGCCTTGTCCTTCTCCCTGTCCTTCTCCCTGCCCTTCTCCCTGTCCTTCTCCCTGTCCTTCTCCTTGTCCTTCGCCTTGTCCTTCGCCTTGCCCCGAACTCCCCCCACTCGTAGGTGTGTCCCCGTTAGCACCAGAACTACTCTGCCCAGAAGCACTACCACTAGAGGAAGCCAACTCACTAATCGAAGCTTTTGAAGACATTTTCTGCCCAGCTTCGTTCATTGCAGCTTCCATACTTTGAGCAAATTGACTCATAGCACTTGCCATTTCACTATTCCCTAAACTGCTATCCAAAAGCTCCTGCAACGCATCTGCACTTTCTTGAGCTGAAGTAGCCTCATCACTTTCTATGGCATCTGCCATTTTTTCCAGTGCTTCCTTCAAGGCTTCATTGCTCAACTGAGCTGCCGCTTCCTCTAATGCCTTAGCATCTTCTTCGGACAACTCACCCTTTTTCATTTTATCCATCAAGGTTTCTAGGGCTTGCTTCATATTTTCCAAATCTTCATCTTTCATAGCCTCTGCTAGGCTCTTTAAACCTTCCGTTTTCAGAGTCTCACCAAGTTTTTGAAGATCCTTACTCAGCTCTTTAGGATCCAATTGTTTAATTTTGTTTTTAGCTATAGCCAGATTCTTAAGGGCTTCCTCTTCTGTTTGTGACTTGCCTAGTTTTTTCATCAGCTTCTCTAACTCAGCACTTATTTGATCCTTTTCTTCCTTCGGCAAATCGTACTTGTCAAACAGAAGATCCTTCTGCACCTCAAGGGCATCCGCTTGCTTTTCAAGCTGATCTTTCAGAGTCTCCAAACGCGTTGCCTCAACCTTGGCAGGTGATTGTACATAGGATAAGCCAATGGCCATCAACAGAATGAATACCCCCAAACCCAGAGTCTTCATTTTTGTCTGAATACGCACCATCTTTTTTAAATCTTTCCCGACTAAAAACGCCTTTAACTCAGCGCGTTGCAACTGAGCCTCTGGTGTTTCGAATTTCCTTAGCTCCCAAGCCGTCAAAAATCGTTCATTAAAGCCCAATGAATCGGCTTTTTTGATGGTTTTTATGAGGTTTGGATAGACAAAGGCTATCCCTATAACCGTCATAATAAGACCAACAAAACCAATCAGCAACATCCATTTTCCGATAAAGGGAATAGGGAAAAAATAGGCGCTAATCGAGAGAATCAGCAAAGCAACACTGCTCATAAAAAGCACTTTAAAGCTCATATTAAGCGTGCGTTCCATATGAAATTTTCTTCTAACTGGCCTAAGCCACTGCTTAATTATTTTTTCCCACATAATTATTTAATCCTTGTTAATCTAAGTCTTGCAAATAATATCAAAAGTCCAGAGACCACAACGTCAAAAGCTACGCTGACCATCCAAGGCTTTATATTCCCAAAGACTGTTGTTGATACGTTTATGATCCCGGTAAGTGATAAAAAATCACCATAGTAAAATGAGAGTAACCCAAATCCAGGATTAGGACCTAAGATGAATAACATAATTTCATAGGTGTATTTTGTCAAAAAGTCATTTCGACCCATGCTCATAATCACCATCACGATATAAAAAGCGATTAAGGTCCCTACAAAAAGCAACCCCATGATAAAGTAGGTCATAACGATGGAAGTAACCACACGTTTAAACCATACCGAACAAAAAAGTCCTATAGAACACACCAGAAATGAAGTCATCATATAAAATAAAACGACTTTTAGAATTTCAAAAACTGTAATCCCACCAAACAAAAATACAATTCCCATAAAAGGCATAGCTGCGATGATCATTAAGAACACAAAGGCTAAGGAAGCCATTATTTTTCCAAATATGATTTTCCACGGGGATAAATCTGTACACAGCATCAATTCCAGGGTCTGCCTTTCTCTTTCGCCGCTAATGGCTGTTGCGCTAAAAGCGGGAAGGATCAACATCAGAATGATAAATTGTCCGATGACAATCAGATTGTATATTTGCACGGCCAGACTTGGGTTAAACGCGCCACCGCCATAACCATACCTGTTTTGCTGCTCATTGAGTACAAAAAAAAGTGTTATTGCAATCCCTAAAATTAACAAGTAGATCATCAATATAATGGGCGTACGCCTCGTTCTCATTCTTGTTTTTAGTTCTCTCTCTAATATTGGATTCATCATTTTAAGCTTCCCCCCGTCCTGTTAAATGCATAAAGATAGATTCCAAACTGCCCTTCGTTTCTTCAAAGTGCATAACCTTAACCTCTCTTTGAATCATTGCTTTTAAAAGTTCAGCCTGATCATCGCTATTGCCACCATATGAAAACTCGATAAAACCATTTGCTTCTACAATATTTGAAACCAGTGGCTGCTCCTTTAATAGTTTACCTGCCACGGAAAGATCACTACATGCTCTCAGCTTGATTCGACTTAAGTGGTTGAGTTGCTCTTGAATCTCAGCGACGGTTCCAGAAGCGACCATCTTCCCTTCGTTAATAATGCCGATAGAGGTACAAATTTCAGAAAGCTCATGCAAAATATGGGAACTGATCAACACAGTTTTACCCATATCTTTAAGCTCTTTCATAATTTCTCTAAACTCAACTCTTGCTCTGGGGTCTAGCCCAGAAGCAGGTTCATCTAAAATAAGCAAATCCGGATTATGAATAAGACTCCTAGCCAAACAGAGTCTCTGCTTCATGCCTCTTGACAAATCATCTACATAAAATTCTTTACGATCGGATAAATTAACCAGTTCTATCAAACTATCTATAATTTTGGGACGATCGGCAACAGGTACCCTGTGTACCCCACAGTAGAAGTTCATATATTCCGTCACCTTTAAGTCATCATACACACCAAAGAAATCCGGCATGTACCCAATACACTTTTTAGCTTCTTGTCGATGCTTACTCACATCATAGCCATTCACATAGATCGTACCTCTATCTGCCTTCAGTAGACCCGCAGCCACCTTCATAGTCGTTGACTTTCCCGCACCATTAGAGCCTACAAACCCAAATATTTCACCTTTACCAATAGAAAAGGAGAGTTCATCAACAGCAGTAAATTTACCGTATCGCTTTACTAGATTTTCAACTTTAATCATTTATTCCACACTCCCTTCGATGGATATAGTCGGTAACATCATCATCTGCATATAGGAGTAGTCCTTTTGCTTATTGGGATCTGTTTCTTGCTGATTAGCTCTTAAATCCACTTTTAATTGAATCTGGCCCTCTGCACTCACAAACTTCTCGTCTAAATCCACCTTTTTATCGACACTCTCCCATATGTTATCCTGGTTGTTCCATACCCAATAAAGGATACCCCCTCTAGGCGTAGCAGCTACACCATTTTGACTGTTATAATAATCTTGTTCTGTATATACGTCACCAAAATTCATATGTGCCATAGAAAGCGTGATACCTTTAGGGATCACGTAGCTAAAACTTGCTACGCCTTGTTCATAAAAACGCAGATATTGATCATAAGCTTGGTACTCAAATGTACCCACTTTTGTCATTTCTTCATCTAAGTAATAAGCGGTTTCAGGTGTAATAATACCTTCTGGAATAATGATATTAGAACCCTTTTCAAATACTAAATCCGATGAAATCTCAATAATATTTGTCGCATAGTCTTCTGTAACATCCTCATTCACCTTAATATCGTAACCAATGCCTTGATCATTCAATGCACATAGTAGGATTTTCTCAAAGTTACTTTGTGTCGTCGTCATTCCAGGATATGTCGGCCTAGTGTACGCATATCTTTGCATCAACATCTCATATTTTCGTTGTGAAGCTATTCCTAGAACTGTTCTTTTCGCAGAATAATCATAAGGCTTGATACCCATATCATTTTGAATAAACTTCTCAAAGGGTTTTGAAATAAATGCACTAAAGTCCTTAGTGACTTCTTTTTCATCACCAGGATTTAGGTCACCAATCATAATATACCCTTGACCCCATTGAACAAAAGCATTCATCAGACGATAGGGTGTTGTGTTTTTAACTTTTATTAAGACTTCTGAGTCGTTAAGGGTCATAGAAACCATTTTCTCATTGATGTCAAAAGGTATTGTTTTATTGGCGCTTAAATAGCTCGTAGCCCATAGGGGTGCGTTATACTTTTCATATTTCATAGGATTCCCTAAGGTGAACTTGCCCGTGAGCTTTTTATTTTGATTGTTATCAGGCTCCCTATAATAGCCCCCTGAATATCCCATGTAGTCCGAGTTATCATTAAACTGGATATTTTCATTCGCATCCCACTCAACCACGAGGTGATCTTTGAGATTATTAAAAATATACATATCCGTGGAAATGTTCATCACCTTACTCTCCTCATCTGCCGTGAGTATGGAGATGCTATTTGTAATGGCTTTTGTATACCGGGTATTGCCCCCTAATATATACAAAGTGGTGATACACAAAATAGCCATAATTGGAATAAGTATCCAGGCAAAGTCTCTCTTATCCATCTTTTTTAGGATAAAATAAGAGACAGGTGCCAGGAGCAGAATGTAGACCATGAAAATGATGAAAAGCACCATATACGGCGTCTTCTTCTCTACTGGAACTTGAGAAAGCAAATGTTGAAAAGGAGATCCGCCATAGTAATCAGAATTCATGCTTGTGCTTTGGACCATAATACCTTGCAGGATAGAAGACATCAAGGGCGCCTTAGCATTCCAAGAAGCCATGGGTTCAAGTCCCATGTTGACCATAAGGGTTAAAATAGCCCCATTTCCTCTTTGGGTTACCGCACCAATAATCGCTTCACCTTCTTGCTGGTAAAAATAATCCATTTTATCAGTTTGGCTACTGATCGCAACATCTATATATTGATCAAAAGGCATTCCCTGCCATATATTTTCCAGCATAATATTCTTCACTTCTTCAACGGCCAAGGGGTTTAAACTTTCCGGAAGAATGCTGTTCATCTTTTGATAATTGGCACCTGTTTCAATAATAAAACAATTCCCTGCTTCCACCCAATCTACCAGCACTTCTTCCATAGATTCTGAAATGGTTAAGCTTTGGTTCTGACCCATATAAATATAATTAAAGTAACTGAGCTGATCCAGTGATTTCAAGCTTTCCAAGCTGTCAAAAAAAAGCACTTCCAGCTCTTCAGTTTCAACCGCATCATAAACCTGTGCCGTTACCATTTTACCGGAATAAATATCTTGATTCACCAGCTTTGTCTTTGCATTTTCTAAAAACCGATAGGCATCTGGTGTATCCGTAATAACCGCCATCACCCTTTGATTAGGGGATAGCACCTTTTTAGGCTTGATTTTTTCTTCATAAAATGTACGCCCCTCAGATACCACTGCTACAGTAAAGTTTTTCTGAATGATGTAAACAGGAACCTCCATGGTGATTTCCTTTTTAGAGTTCTGTGCCATCTCAAAAGGCGAGACGATCATCACCTTTCCATTCATATTGTCCTCTACCTGTATCTGCAGCTCACCAACAAATGCTGGACCATCATTTTGAATAGTCGCAACAAGGGGGTTATAAGACGCCACTTTAATCGTGTCGTTATAACCAAAGTCTAATTGCACCGCTACGGCTTCATTCGTGTCTTTTTTCAAAGAACACCCCGTTATAACTGAAAGTATCCACAACCCTAAAACCAGTATAAACAAACCTTTTTTCAATATATTCATCCCAATCTCTCCCTCAATTTAAAAGTATGCGCTCCATATACCAACAAATATGTCCTATTAGACGTATTCTACATAAAAAAAGTTACGGTAATTTATCGCAAACCTTTACATTTTATAAAACTCTTTTATAAGCATAACACAACCCAACGATCCATAACATTAAGAATTTATTAAATTTTCCTCACAAAAGGAGCCAAGGGAAGGGGCAAGAGCCAAAGGGGACGTTTAATTTTGGCTCCTAAAAAGGAGCCAAAATTAAACGTCCCCTTTGGCTCTTTTCTGTGCATTAAAAAAGCTTTCCCGCAGGAAAGCTTTTTTGTTTATCTGTAGATGTTTTGGTCTCTATTGGGACCGACGCCGATCATGGTGATTTTTGCTTCGCAGAGTTCTTCGATGCGGGCAATGTATTTTTTTACTGTTTCGGGAAGTTCTTCGTAGGTTCGGATGTGGTCGATTGGACCCCAGCCTTCCATTTCTTCATAGATCGGTTCACATTCCGCTAAGTCTTCAAGACTTGCAGGGAAGTTCTTAACAATTTCATCGCCTTTTTTGTAAGCTGTACAGATTTTGATAGGATTAATGCCTGCCATAACGTCTATTTTGTTTAAGGCGATGGCATTTAAGCTACTTGTTCTGACTGCAAATTGACCAATGACGGCATCGAACCAGCCGCACCGTCTTGGGCGACCTGTTGTTGTGCCAAATTCATGGCCTACATCACGGATTTTATCACCTATTTCATCAAATAATTCTGTTGGGAAAGGCCCTTTACCAACACGGGTGACATAACCTTTCATAACGCCGATACAGTCGTCGATCATGGTTGGGCCAATGCCTGAACCAATACAAACGCCTCCTGATACAGGGTGTGAAGATGTTACGTAGGGGTAGGTACCTAAGTCAAGGTCGAGCAAGGTTCCTTGAGCACCTTCAAAGAGGACTCTTTTACCCGCTTTGATCGCTTCATAAACGATGACTGTGGTGTCTGCTACATAGCGTTTTAGAAGTTCAGCGTATCCAAAGTATTCTTCAATGATTTGTTCTGGGTCAAATACAACATCTTTATGATAAACATTTTTTATGATTGAGTTCTTAAGTTCAACATTTTCACGTACCTTCTTAGCAAAGACTTCTTTCTTATATAAGTCACAGATTCTGATACCAGAACGTTCAGCCTTATCCATGTAACATGGACCAATACCTTTTTTCGTCGTTCCTATATCATCGTTGCCACGATAGCTTTCAAGAATACCATCCATTTCTCTATGGTAAGGCATTACCAAATGCGCTCTATCGCTTATTCTAAGTTGGTCTGTCATGATACCTTTAGAATGAAGGTTATCAATTTCCTTTAACATACCTTGTGGATCAATAACCACACCATTTCCAACAACACAAAGGGTGCCAGGAAATAATATACCGGATGGAATCAAGTGAAATTTGTAAACTTCACCGTTTACTGCTACTGTGTGACCTGCATTGTTTCCACCTTGTGAACGCACAACAACTTCTGCTTGTTGTGATAAAATGTCAATGATTTTAGCTTTACCTTCGTCACCCCATTGGGCTCCTATAATAACTTGTGAAGACATGGCTTAATCCCCTTTCGTGCTTAAATATTAATACTCTCAATGATGCTATAGAGAAGCAAGTGCCGAGTAAATGTCATATGATAAAATATAGGATCACCAGACACAGGCGTCCTTTCAAATCATAACAAATTTGCTGGGATAAATCAAGCTTTATTTCCGAACATTTTTCTTATTTTCATGAATAATATTCGGATTTTTCCTTTACTGATGGGACAACACTTTTAACAGCAATCTCCTCTTTACACTTGAAAGCATTTCGACTATACTATAAATACGATACATATATAGATGAGAAAAGCATGTATCCAAACATTTAACAGAGTTACTTAATGACATGTTATATGATGCCGATATATTCTTTATACCCCTTATCAGCTGACACCGAAAGGAAGTGATCTTATGAAGATTGAAAAAGTAAATAGCAACCAAATCAAGTGCTTTCTGAACAAAGGCGACTTGCTTTCAAGGCAGATCAAGGTCAGTGAACTAGCTTACGGAACTGAAAAAGCGCAAGAACTTTTCAAGGACATGATGGATCAAGCTTCTAACGAATTCGGTTTTGAGGTAGAAAATGTACCACTGATGATTGAAGCGGTACCCCTCTCAACAGATAGTATAATGCTGATCATTACTAAAGTAGATAATCCTGAAGAATTAGAAGATAAATTTGCCGGACTACCTAACGCAGATTCAAGAAAGTTTAAAAAGAAAGAAGCTGCAGATAAAGAAGAAAGCAATCATACAGCTCTTGAAAATGATGAATCTATTTCTACGATTCAAACTTTTTTAATCTATAAGTTCAACTCCTTAGATGATGTAAGTCATGTAGCCAATAATCTATCCCAGTACACAATTGACACAAGTACCTTGTATCAAGATAGTGATAAGCAGTTTTACTTAACCATTATGTCTTCTTCTATAGATCGAAACGCTTATAAGGTCGTTAGAGGTTTGCTCTCAGAATACGCTGTACAAATCATCAACAAAAAAACCATATTAAGTTATTACGATGAGCATTATCAAACTATCATAAAAGATAAGGCAATTGGCGTTCTTAATAGTATCTAATTCACTCAACTTAATAAGGAGGCATCTCAAACCGAGGTGCCTCCTTTGCTATTACTGAATATATGAACAACAATAATCCGAAACTTCTTTGATAACCAGTTTGAAGCTTGATTTTGCAGGCACTTCAAATTGATCCCCTTCTTTAAACGTTTGCCAATCACTGGTGCCAGGAAGTAAGACTTCCATGCTTCCCCCTAATACTTCCATGATTTCTTTGGCATCTGTTCCAAATTCATATTCACCAGGCATCATAATACCAAGGGTTTTCTTTTCACCACTATCGAACAAAACAGTTCTACTTGTCACTTTCCCATCAAAATAGATGTTTGCTTTTTTAATTACTTTTACATTTTCAAATTGCATGGAAGACCTCCTATAATAAATGTCAATATGCATTTCATCATACTACCTCAGCGCAGTCATGTCAACCCAAAACCCCCTCTTTCTTATCCAGTAGGAAAGCTCCGCTTTCCTACGAAGTAATAAAAAGAGCGGGGCATAAATAGCAAGTTGTTTAATACGCCAACGAGCGCTCTTTTTATTGCTAACCGACTGTAACAGTGTTATACTTTTATTAAGAAGTCTATTAAACAACTAACCTCGGAGGTGTTCATATGTATGTAAAAAATCGCATGGTAACGGATGTCATAACTGTTTTTCCAGATGCATCTCTCTCTCTTGCTTTTCAGATCATGGTTGAAAAAAGCTGTTCACAATTGCCCGTTGTTAAAAACAAAAAGCTGATTGGTATGATTACCGAGCAAGTTTTATCTCAATTTAGTCCATCAAAAGCCACAACCCTCAGCATGTATGAATTAAATTATGTGCTAGGAAAAACTTCTTGTGAAGATATCATGATCAAAGTTGCCGATTTGTCAACCTGTTCACCCGATATGTTAATTGAAGACTTAGCTGTCCTGGTAAATGAAAAAAGGGTCAACGCAATTCCTGTTATAGACGAAGCCGGCATCTTAGAAGGCATCATAACTAAATCAGATATCATTGCTTCCTTTATTGAAATTGTTGGCACCAATGACATCGGTACAAGAATTGCCATTGAAGCTAAAAATGAATCGGGTACCTTAGCTGATATTTCTAACTCCATCAAGGGTTTCCACGTGAATATCACACATATTAGTAATTTTAATTATAAAAACGAGCCAAAATGTGAAATCATTATTCGTCTTAACACTTTAGAAACCGACGAGCTTGTCAGTCACTTAGAAGAAAAGGGCTACAAAATATTATCTATCAAAAAAAACGCACAGTAATGTGCGCTTTTTTTATGGATTAACCTAAGTATGCTTTCTTTACATCATCGTTATCAAGTAGTAGACTGGCATCTCCAGACATGACCACATTTCCTGTCTCAAGAACATAAGCTCTGTTGGCAATTGATAAAGCCTTATGAGCATTCTGTTCAACGAGTAACACGGTAACGCCTGCTTTATTAATTTCTACCTAAAACAGGCTCAATACTATCGTACTAAATATTTCATCCACTAAAATAGGAGCAAGACCCATAGAAGGCTCATCCATCAGAAGAATTTTAGGCTTGGACATAAGGGCTCTTGCCATCGCAAGCATTTGTTGCTCTCCACCGCTCATGGTACCAGCTAATTGTTTTCTTCTTTCTTTTAGTCTTGGAAATTTTTCAAAGACCATGTCAAAATCTGCAGAGAAATTTTCTTTGTCTTTACGGGTAAAAGCACCCATTTCCAAATTCTCTTGTACACTCATTTTGGCAAATACTCTTCTACCTTCTGGTACTTGAGCCATACCCATTTCAACTATTTTGTGTGCCTCTATTGTTGAGATATCTTGATCGTATAATTGTATTGAGCCTGTTTTAGGCTTGATTAAACCAGAAACGGTATGCAAAATAGTTGTTTTACCGGCTCCATTAGCACCAATAAGTGTTACAATTTCTCCTTGGTTCACTTCAAAACTAATGCCTTTAATGGCATGTATCGCACCGTAATAAACATTAATATCATTTACTTTAAGCAAAAATTTCACCTCCTATTGTCCTAGATATGCACCAATTACTTTTGGATTATTTTTTATTTCATCAGGTGTGCCTTTAGCTATGATCATGCCATAGTCTATAACCACGATTCTTTCGCAAATACCCATAACTAAGCTCATATCATGCTCAATTAACAGGATGGAGACGTCAAAGTTTTCTCGAATAAAGCGAATCGTTTCCATGAGTTCTTTTGTTTCTTGTGGATTCATACCCGCTGCCGGTTCATCCAGATAAACCAACTTTGGATTGGTTGCAAGGGCTCTTGCAATCTCTAATTTTCTTTGTTGTCCATAAGGAAGGTTTTTTGCCAAGCTATCTGCAGCGTCTTCCATATTGAAAATCTTCAACAATTCTCTTGCCTTTTGATCGACCTCTACTTCTTCTTTATAATAAGCAGAATTAGGCAATCTAAATAAGGTAGCAAAAACACCATATTTCATTTCATGGTGAAAAGCAATTTTAACATTATCTATAACGGATAAATTTTTAAAAAGTCTGATGTTTTGGAAGGTTCTTGAGACGCCCTTCCCTACGATTTGATATGGCTTTAAACCAACAACACTTTTACCTTCTACTTTTATATCGCCTTCAGTAGGTAAATAAACACCTGTTAAAAGATTAAATATCGTCGTTTTCCCAGCACCATTAGGTCCTATCAATCCAACGAGTTCATGTTTTTCAATCGTAAGATCAAAGTTACCAACTGCCCTAAGACCACCAAATGTAATTCCCAAATTGTTCGTTTCTAATAATGGCATCTTTTCACCTCCTATTCTACAATTTCTTTTTTCTGTTTATTTTTAGCAATCATTTTTCTTACAAAGCCTGCAAATGAAAATTCTTTTGTGCCAAAGAGACCTGATGGTCTGAAAATCATCATACCAATGAGCAGCAATGAGTACACAACAAGTCTAAATTTATCGATGTAATGTAAAAACTCATTCAGAATACCTAATACGACAGCCGCTATAACAGTACCCGTTAAGCTACCCATTCCACCCAATACAACGATAACAAAAATTTCTACCGAAAACATAAAAGTGAATTTTTTAGGGTCAATGATTCTTAAAGTAAAGGCTAGAACGCCTCCTGCAATACCAGCAAAAAATGCTGATGTTGAGAAACCAAATATTTTATAAAATGTAGTGGGTATGCCCACTGCTTCAGCAGCAATTTCATCTTCTCGGATTGCCAGAATGGCTCTACCATGTCTGGATCTGATTAATAAATAAAGTGCAGCAAGAACAATAATTACCAAACAAAATATTTGAATAAAGTCGGTATAGCCAGGAATTCCTTTTAATGCTCTAGCACCTCCTGTAAACTTTAAATTAAAGATAGAAATACGGATAATTTCTCCAAAACCTAAAGTTACAATACCTAAGTAATCCCCTCTGAGACGCAGTGCTGGAATCCCTATGAGAATACCAAAAGCAGCTGAAATAGCTCCTGCTAATAATAATGAAAGGGTCATAATGACCATATCAGGAAATCCTAAATTAATAACGGCCCATTTAGCAAAAATAGCTGCGCTATAAGCACCAATAGCCATAAATCCAGCATGGCCTAAAGCTAATTGTCCTAAGAATCCTGTTGCTAGGTTTAAACTCGAAGCTGCGATGATATTGATTCCAATAAAGATTAAAACACCTTTATGATAATCATTCAGAACGCCAATGAGAATTAGACCGTATAAAGTAATGAAGATTGCTAAGAGACCGCCAATGGTAATGAGCAAATCTTGGGTTGATTTTTTGAGACCTAAAAATAGTTTTTTCATCCTGCCACCTACACTTTCTCTCTAATATTCTTACCCAAAATACCCGCTGGCTTGAATAATAGAACAAGAATTAATATACCAAAAACTATGGCATTGGACCAACTTGAAGAAATATAACCTTTTGACAAGGTTTCAACAATACCCATCAAAAAGCCACCAAACATTGCACCAGGGATAACACCGATACCGCCAAGAACAGCCGCAACGAATGCCTTTAATCCTGGTAAAACACCCATATAAGGTTCAACTTGAGTGTAATATACACTAAATAACATACCACCAAGAGCACCTAGTGCTGAGCCAATTGCAAAAGTAGCCGCAATTGTTCTATTAACATTAACGCCCATAAGTTTTGCTGCATGGGTATCTTCTGAACAAGCACGCATAGCTTTACCAATTTTAGTTTTTCTAACCATAATTTGTAACGCTGCCATACACACAATAGCTATACCCAAGGTCATTATAGTACCTTTTGTGATGGTAACACCCCAAAAGTTAATTTTTTCAAAAAACAATGGGAAATCAGGCATAACTCTCACTTTTGCATCAAAAAGTACAACGAAAATATTTTCCAAAAACATACTCACACCAAGGGCTGTAATTAGAGCTGAAATTCTTGGTGCACTTCTTAATGGTTTATAAGCAATTTTATCTATTAGCATACCAAATATTGCACATACTACCATGGATACGATGATCGCAACGCCAAAAGGTAAGTCAAATATCGCCATACTGAAAAGACCGAAGTAGCCTCCCATCATTAAAATATCACCATGGGCAAAGTTGATCAATTTTACAATACCATATACCATTGTGTAACCCAACGCAATCAAGGCGTAAATACTACCAACATGTAGACCATTAATGATTTGTTGTAGAAACTGTGTCATTTTTTCACTCCTTATATTCGTTTTGAAATGCCTTCTATATATAAATTCTTAGTACCATAGCTTTTAGGGTTAATGACCCTAAGAATCAACTATAGCTGTCTTTCATTATACCGTATCTTCTTTATCAATACAACTGTTCAAAGCTTTGCATTGTTAAAGCTATTACGCGTTAAGTAGTTAATCTGCTAAATAATTCATGATAAATTTAAAACAAAGGGAGAATATTTCTCCCTTTGTTAACACTTTAAATCAATGAATTTTTATTTGACTGTAAAGCTTATTCTCCAACTTTTGTTTCTAACTTAAGTTCTCCGCCTTCAACTTTGATGATAGAGATTGCTTTTAATGGGTCTCCATTTTCATCAAATTTTACATGACCAGCAACTGCGTCAATATCTGTAGCTTTTAAAGCTGCAAGAATTTGTTCGCCTTTTGTGCCGTCAGCAGCAGCTATTGCTGCAAGCATAATTTTAGCTGCGTCATAACCAAGTGCTGCTAAAGCGTTAGGAGTTTCGCCATTGTAAGCTTTTTTGTATGCTGCGATGAAGTTTTGAACGATTGGATCTGGGTCAGCTGTTGAATAATGGTTAGCAAAGTAAGAACCTTCCATTACATCGCCATATTCTTTTTGAACATCATCCCAGCCATCGCCACCAAGCATAATTGCGTCAATACCAACTTCTTTAACTTGACCGCCAATTAAACCAACTGTGTTATAGTAGTCAGGAATAAATAATACTTCAGGACTGTTTTCTTTAATTTTTGTTAAAACAGCTTTAAAGTCTTTATCATCAGCTGTATAACCTTCATAATTTGTTATTGTTCCGCCAGCAGATTCAAATTGAGCTTTGAACGCTTCAGCAAGACCAGTTGAATAGTCATCACCAGAGTTGTAAAGAATAGCTGCTTTAGAAGCGCCAAGGTTTTCTGATGCAAATTTAGCAACTGTTCCGCCTTGATATGGATCGATAAAACAAGCTCTGAACACATACTCAAGACCAACTGTTACTGCTAAGTTTGTAGCTGTAGGGGAAATCATAGGAATTTTTTTCTCTTCTGCAATAGTTCCTACTGCTAATGAAGTTGAACTGATAACTGGACCAACAACTGCGACAACTTTATCACTGTCAGCAAGTTTGTTGAAAACGTTAACTGATTCAGTAGCGTCAGCTTTGTTATCATAGGAAATCAACTTAATTTGCTTGCCATCAATACCACCAGCTGCATTGACTTCGTTAACGGCTAAAATAACAGCATTTTCAACTGCAATACCGTATTGAGCCACTTGACCCGTTTTTGGAACAATTAAACCTAATTTAATGGAATCGTCTTTTGTGCAACTTGCTAATACTGTAACAAGCATAGAAAGTGCAAGAACTAGTGCTAATACTTTTTTCATGTTTTATCCTCCCGAAGATCTTTTTTTGATTGTAATTGAAATTATAATACTTTTTGCATTCATAATCAAGTCAATTTTGACTTATTTGAATTTATTTTGCTCAAAATATGAAACTTTGGATATTTATTCCTTCATATCCCATCCATTTGGTTGTTTTTTCGACCTGTTGTGATTGATTATTTTACTTTGTTACAGCGAAAGGGTGACGTTTTGTTGGAGGAAACTAAAAAAGGAGCCAAAATTAAACGTCCCCTTTGGCTCCCCTTTGGCTCCTTTTGCTTATGCTTCTAGATATATGTTGATTTCATCGACGAGAAGATTGACGTCCATTCCATGGACCATGCAAGCTTCTTCTAAGGATTCTGCTTGGGCAGATGGGCAGCCAACGCAGTGCATGCCGGATCTCATTAGAATAGGAATTACGCCTCTGTTCATTGTAATGACATCGCCAATGAGCATCTCTTTTGTTACTTGAGTCATTTTCAGTTCCTCCTTTTCAAGATTTGAATAGAGTTATTATAATATAAATGCGCATCATATACAACACTTTAGGGGTCACTTATTTCCTCTTAAAGATATCTACTTGGTACTTGTAAAGGTCTGATCTGTAGTAGGATTCTTCATAAAAAAGCTTAATGCCCTCTATGGTATAGCTGACACCTTTTATTTTCAGCAATGCTACTGGCTTTTGCACATCGAAAAGTTGCATCATGATTCTGTTGGATATACACGCATCAATATCATTTGAAACACTTCCTACTATATAATTGTACTCTTTTTCCAAAATAGCGTAGAGGGATTCTCCTATTTCCTGTTCCTTAAGTGCTGGGCATAAATGAATGGGGATATAAACGGTTTCACAGGCAATTGGCACTCCGTTTCCTAAGCGCAAACGTTTAATCTTATAATATTGGGCTTCAAAAGGTAATCCCATAGCGATACTTATTTCTTTTAAATGGTGGACAATGGAAAACTCTAGGATTTTAGTACTTGGGTCGAAACCTTGTTCCTTGAGTGTTTCAGTAAAGCTCTTGACATTTTTTTGAGAAAACTGTTTGGAAGAGACATAAGTGCCTTTTCCAATTTCCCGATAAACAATTCCCTCATTGACCAATTGGGTGACCGCTTGACGAGCAGTCATCCTACTCACCTCATAAAGATCGCAAAGCACGCGTTCTGAAGGCAGACGGTCTCCAGACTTGTATGAGCCGTCATTTATTTTTTTGAGCAAGTCATTTTTTACATTCATATAAATGGGTTCCATGGCTTTATACTCCCTTCTCAGCTAAAGTTATTGTAGCATTATAAAGGAACTTCTTCAATAAAACTTACAATATGAACAATATGCAATAATCACTATTACCAAACAATCACTTGACGTGTATACAATGTACAGTATATAATGTACTTATAGAAAATAAGCTATGGTTTATGAAATACACAGAGTATGCTATAATTATTTTCTAGTCCCTATTGTTTTAAAAGGAGGAATTTACTATGAATGAAGCATGGAATGGCTTTAATACAGGCAACTGGTCAACCGCAGTTGATCTGAGAGATTTTATTCAAAAAAATTACACCCCTTACAAAGGTGATGACAGTTTTCTTGAAGGTCCAACCTCAAGCACTACAGCACTTTGGAAAGAGGTTTCAGAACTTTTCTTAGAGGAAGCAAAAAAAGGTATATTAGATGCAGAAACTAAAATTCCATCATCCATTACCTCACATGGACCGGGATATTTGAATAAAAGTCTAGAGAAAATCGTTGGTTTTCAAACGGATCGCCCCCTTAAAAGAGGCATCATGCCTAATGGTGGTGTTCGAATCGTTAAAAACGCCCTTGAATCTTTTGGCTACCAATTAGATGAAAACACGGATATGATTTTCAACAATTTCCGTAAGACCCATAACGAAGGTGTTTTCGATGGCTATACAGATGCCATGAGAAGTGCTCGAAAATCAGGGATTATTACCGGACTTCCTGATTCATATGGACGCGGACGTATCATCGGAGATTATAGAAGAGTCCCTTTATATGGCGTTGATTTCTTAATTAAAAATAAATTAGACGAGAAAAAATTGCTTGAAATGGATTATATGGAAGTCGATGTTATTGTCCTTAGAGAAGAACTCTCAGAACAAATCAAAGCCCTTAAATCACTTAAATCCATGGCAAAATCCTATGGTTTTGACATTTCAGTTCCTGCAAAAACCGCCCAAGAAGCTATTCAATGGACCTACTTTGCATATCTTGGTGCGATAAAAGAGCAAGATGGTGCAGCTATGTCCTTAGGACGCGTGGCTACTTTCTTAGATATCTATATAGAAAGAGATT
>CAZJIO010000032.1:16963-22911 GCA_964546035.1 uncultured Eubacteriales bacterium
GCTGGAACAATCACTGAATCAGAGGTTCAAGAACTCATTGACCAGTTTGTCATGAAATTAAGAATGGTCCGCTTCCTCAGAACACCTCATTACAATGATCTCTTCTCAGGCGATCCGACTTGGGTAACTGAAGCCCTTGGTGGTATGGGTGTTGATGGCAGAACTCTTGTTACTAAAAATAGCTATCGAATTCTCCACACCCTTTACAACATTGGCCCAGCCCCTGAACCGAACCTAACTGTTCTTTGGTCTGTAAAATTACCAGAGAATTTCAAAAAATTCGTAACAAAAGTATCTATTGATACAAGTTCGATTCAATATGAGAATGATGATTTGATGCGTATGGATTATGGTGATGATTATGGTATCGCTTGTTGTGTCTCCGCTATGAAGATTGGTAAGCAAATGCAATTCTTCGGTGCACGCGCAAATCTTGCTAAAGCATTACTTTATGCCATTAATGGCTGTAAAGACGAGAAAACTGGAGAACAAATCGGACCTAAGTTTGCTCTTATTACGGGTGACATCTTAGAATACGATGAGGTTGTTGAACGTTTTGATCAAGTCCTCGACTGGTTATCTCAACTTTATATCAACACCCTTAATATCATTCATTTTATGCACGATAAATACAACTATGAAAACCTTCAAATGGCACTTCATGACCGAGACATTCACAGAACCTCTGCATGTGGTATTGCAGGACTCTCTGTAGTAGCAGACTCCTTATCTGCCATTAAGTATACAAAGGTTCGCGTGATTAGAAACAGCGAGGGTCTTGCTATTGATTATGAACTAGAAAACCCCGACTATCCTGCTTTTGGTAATAACGATGACCGTGTAGACAGTATTGCTTGCTCAATCGTCGAGAATTTTATGAATAAATTAAGAAAGCATAAAACTTACAGAGACTCAACACCGACCTTATCCATATTAACCATTACTTCCAACGTGGTTTACGGCATTGTAACTGGCGCAACTCCTGATGGTAGAAAATCTGGTGATCCTTTTGCACCAGGAGCTAATCCTATGCATGGTAGAGACAAAAATGGCGCGATTGCTTCTATGGCATCCGTTGCTAAATTACCTTATCACCACGCCCAAGATGGTATTTCCTATACCTTTTCAATTGTGCCTAAGGCCCTGGGTAAAGAACCCGCAACACGTGTGGAAAATATGATTGGTATGCTAGATGGTTATTTCCATGAAACAGGCCACCATATCAATGTCAATGTATTTGACAAAGAGACCCTCATGGATGCCATGGATCATCCTGAAAAATACCCTCAGCTCACCATACGGGTGTCTGGTTATGCCGTTAATTTCATTCGACTTTCTAGAGAACAGCAATTAGATGTCATTCACAGAACTTTCCACGAAAGAGCATAAGTTATAGGGCATGGTTGTCACGGGGACGGAGAAATTGACAACCTGCTCAGCAGGTTGTCAATTTCTCCGTCCCCGTGACAACCGTCCTAGGAGGTGTTTGTATGAACGGTTTAACTGGAAAAGTACATTCCATAGAAACTTGTGGAACGGTTGATGGGCCTGGCATTCGTTTTGTGGTTTTTATGCAAGGCTGTCCACTCAGATGCCAATATTGTCATAATCCTGATACTTGGAAGATGACAGATGGTGTGGATTATACCGTTGATGCGATTTTTAATGACGCCATAAAATATAAATCCTATATGAAATTCTCAAAGGGTGGTATTACTCTTACGGGAGGAGAACCCCTATTACAAGTGGATTTCTTAATCGAATTGTTTAAAAAGTGTAAAGCTGATGGCATGCACACCGCTATTGATACATCAGGTTACGTCTTTAACGAAAAAGTAAAAGAATTGTTAGACTTAACGGACCTTGTGATTTTAGATATTAAAAATTATGATCCAGAGCAATATCAATACATCACAGGTGTAAGGCTTGATCCTACCCTGGAATTTCTTGACTATTTAAAGAAAATTAACAAGCCTACTTGGATTCGGTATGTATTAGTCCCAGATTTGACTGATGATTTAAGGACTATTGAAGATCTTTCCGAGTATCTGAGTGATTATAAAAATGTAGAAAAAATTGAAATTCTCCCCTTTCATAAAATGGGTGAATTCAAGTGGGAAGCTTTAAACATACCCTATCAACTTAAGGGAACGAATGAGCCAACAGAGGCCTTAATGCAACAAGTTTTAGAGATTTTTTCAAGACATAACAATAACGTTGTAAAAGCATAAAAACTACTTGTCAGACGGGTCTTTATAGTTTACAATGATACTGTAAATATTAAATTTTTCGGAGGTATTAGAGAGATGGCATACAAAATTACTGATGATTGTATTTCTTGTGGCGCTTGTGAATCAGAATGTCCAGTAGGATGTATTTCTGAAGGTGATGGCATATATGTTATTGACGAAGACGCTTGTATCGATTGCGGCGCTTGCGCAGGAGTTTGTCCTGTTGACGCACCTCAACCTCAATAATAAGTCACCCAAAATTTAAAGATAAGTCCTTTACTTAAAGGACTTATCTTTTCTTTTTGACAAAAAACCACCTCTTGTTTTAGCTACAGCTATTTCTTGCCTTCCCCGCTGTATTTCTCTTATGGTTTCATCTAACTTTCTAAATCTTTTCTCTTCAATTTCCTCTTGCCTTGTAAGCATGTTCCGCATATGCTCAGAAACCTGAGAAGTAAGTTCTTCCCTGAGAATTTCATTGTTTTCCTTAAGGGATGTTTGAATGACCTCTTTCATATATTCTTGAAATTGCCTGAGTTTACTATTGCTGCTCGTATCTATTAATCTGTTCTCTTGGATTGCTAAATTTGTATTGAGTTTTGGCTTCATCTCTTGACACGCATCCGTGTTAATGGAAGAAAGCATCACCTTAATGGCTCTTAATTGCAGACCTTGTTCTTTTAGGTCTTTTATTTTCTTTAGCAATTCTAAATCTGATTGGTTATAATACCGATGACCTAATTGATTTCTCGTAATTTGAAGGGATAATTCTTCCTCCCAATATCTTAATACATGGGGCTCTACATCAATCAACTTTGAAACATCGGATATAATATATTTATCTTCCAAGGGCCTCTCCTCCATTTTTTCATCAGTACATATAAATTCATTATAACATAATATTTGACTTTTTCAATACAATTTTATAAATAAATCAATATATTATGTATAAATACATTAAAATGACACTAATTTACCTTTTATGACACAAACCATTATTTTTTCGCACAAAAAAAGCTGCTGTATCTATCTTATACAAGCAGCTTTTCGTTAATTTTTGATGATTGTGTTTTAAGCTCTAAATCCTCGAGAGTGCGTACCATCGTAAACCATTTCATTCAAGGAACTTTTACCGTAAGTAAGTCCAGCATATACCTTTTGCCCATTAGCTACCATTGGCTTGTTATTTCTTAATTCTTTAGTACTTGCCTCAAGCCAGCCCTTGTAAAGGGTTTTCAATACATTTTTAGCGCTTAGGATGGGTTCTTTGTTAAAGGTAATGGATGCATCAATCAGTTGTTTGCTGACATATATGTAGATTGCCATCAAGTCTTTTGCTATATCGAATTTAAAATCTAGATTATCACTAAGCTCTCTCAATAAGCGAGTCGCCTGAACCATGGATCTGTTAAAGGCATCTTCTCTGTCTTCATCTGCTGAGGCTATGGCATCCTCTAAAGTAACGAAGAGCATTTCATAGTTGATGAGTAATAGATCTGATTTTTCAGCGTTGATAATCTTATTTTGAAAATCTTTAATCATGATATCATTCATCTATTTCACCGCCTAATTTTGTAATAATTGTAAGAGTGATTGAGGTCTTTGGTTCGCTTGCGCTAACATGGAGGTACCTGCTTGTGCGATAATATTTTGTTGTGTAAAGCTAGCCATTTCTAATGCCATGTCTGCATCAAGAATTCGAGAAAGTGATGCTGTCATATTTTCAGAAGCAGCTTCTAAGTTGGCGATTGTATGCTCAAGACGATTTTGGTAAGCACCTAGCTTAGATCGCACTGCTGAGATGGTCGTAATTGCGGCATCTACTTTGCCAATAGCTTCTTGCGCACCTTCCGCTGTGGAAAGGTTAATATCTGTAATACCAATCGCTCTTGGTGAGAGATTTTGTATTCTTATTTCCATGAATTGGCCTTCGTTAGCACCGATTTGAAGATCAAGTGGTCCTGTTTCAAGAAGGTTCATCGTTACAGTTCCGGTTGTTTCTCCTGCTACCAATCTCAATTCAAAGTTATTGTTGGATTGAAATACGATATCGCGCCCACTGGTTGTAACCGTTGTTCCAGCTGGAAAACCTTCCATAAAATTAAGTGTTAATGGATCATCATACTCCATAGAGCTGGCATCTATTTGAACATTTCTTCCAAGATTACCGAAACCTTTGATCATGGTGACGTCGCTACTAGCAAAACCTAAGTTTTCTGCCGAGTCTTTATCAGCAGTTACAATATTACTAGCCGGTTTAATGGTAACTTCTTTGCCATTCGTATTATAAGCAACAAGTTTTGGTGAAGCCTCATCCGTAAAAGCAAAAGTTGTTCCATGAGTTGGTGGTACTGTAGGCGGAATAACGACACTTGCACCAATGGTATTTAACCTGGCAAGTAACGCCGCACGACCTGCTGTGCTATCTAAATCAATATTACCTATACCCGCTCCTGTACAATCGACTACGTCAGGTAGTTGAACGCCCCCAATAAACACTGCTAAAATACCATTTAATTCAACGACCGTAGAGCCACTCAAAGCAATAGAACCCTGAGGTGTGCTTTTAATTAAATCCAAATCACCAGTGCCTTCGACTGGACTACCATCTGCTAAATCAGAAAGTGCAGCCGCTACTGTATCATCATTTGTTGGGGATCCTACAGGACCGCCGACAGCTGGCTCAATGGTAATGGGCTTACTACTAAAAATTGTTAGATGCCCAGAAGCATTAAATGTCAATTCAAGACCCTCTATATTCGCTGCTTTTAGTTTTGTATAGATTGACTCATTATCATCCGTAGTTTCTAAAGATACAGTAGTTCCATTGATCAGTACATTCCCTGAAACACCGAAAGTACCATCAGCGTTACCTGGTACAGATTCTGCTACAATATTCTGTGTCGCTTTATAAATGTTATTCGTATTCGGTCTGAAATGGTCCTCATCTAATCCTAAAGCTGTAAGTAAAGCTAAGTCACCCGTTACTTGTAATTTTCTTGGACCATATTGGTTCATTTCAAGTTTTAACGATTTGCCATTTCCAAATGGCGGTACCGGCTCAATTGTTACACTGACATCCACACGACTGGCCAAATCTCTTATTTTAGAAAAAACAATTTCACTCGATTCCCCTGCTTTAATGTCAATTTGCTCACCATTGATATTAATGGTTCCACTCACTTTAGCTTCGCCATTACCATCGAATAATGTAGCAACGCCACCCACATCGCTGGTTCTACTTGCTAACTGTGCAACGTCAAATTCATAAGATCCTGCGTCTACTGTATCACTCATTGAAACGATATCTGCAACATCTGAATCCGTCGAGAAAGCTCTTCTATCAATATCTCCATTAAGTAATTTCATTTTGTTAAATTCTGTTGCTTGAGAAATCCGATCTACTTCACTTGTTAACTGCGCGACTTCATCCTGAACAGCTTTTCTGTCCGACGCATCGTAAGTCCCATTAGAAACTTGAACCGATAATTCCCTTATTCTTTGAAGCATTGAGTGAACTTCATTAAGTGCACCTTCAGCTGTCTGTATTAATGATATGCCATCCATGGCATTTCGATTCGCTTGTCCTAATCCTCTCACTTGCGTGTCCATTTTTTGAGTAATTGCCAAACCAGCAGCATCATCAGCAGCATGATTAATTCTTAGTCCAGAAGACAATCTTTCTAAAGTTTTATCCAATTTGCTATTGGACTTGTC
>CAZJIO010000032.1:22921-31569 GCA_964546035.1 uncultured Eubacteriales bacterium
TAACTGATGTAGTGCCCTTAGCGCTGGAATGTTGTGATTAATTCTCATAGTCCACACCTCTTTGATTAGATTTTTTGTGCCACTTTAACTTCCGCTAAAATGGTAAGCTACATATTATATCGACACGTATTAGAATTTTTTTAGCTTTTTTATGAATTAGTTTTATTTGTTATTTTTTTCTGATCCATCTCATCCACTAAGATGGCCAATTCTCTTGCTAAATCATAGATATTTTTTCTTACCTCTGCATCAATTTTTGTTTTTTTCATCCTGTCATCTCCTCCGATTGCTATATGGTTGTCTCAAATTTTGACTCTTTATGTGCTTTCTCTTTTACTTTAATGGGTTCCTTAATGGCTTCGTTGATGGGACTTTTACCTTCAAAAAAACCATATTGCACTTTATTAATTTCATAATCTGTATGACTTAAGATGGCTTTAATCTTTTGTCCAAAAGACTGAATAAATTCTAAGTCTCCGGGCTGGCTGGAACACATGTTAAAATCAAGGCTATCTTTATCAAGTCGTATGTGGGCTTGTACTTTACCTAAATGCTCTGTATCAAAATACAAGTGAATGTTGGTAATTTCTTCACCTTCACCAGACCTTTGTCCTTTGTTCTCTCCAAAATAGTACATATTGATTTGCGTCATCTTTCCATGGAGCATCATAGGAATTTGATAATACTCATCACTTGAATGAATGGCTTTTTGAAAATCTAAAATCTGAGTGGTCTCTGAAATAGCTTTATGTATGACCCCTTTATCAAAACCTTGGGAACTTAAAAGCTCTAGATCGCATTGTTCTAATTGCTCTTTTAAATCTGACAGTGTTTTGCCATAGTCACTGAGCTCCTGCCCCTTATCTGAGCGATTCATCAGTTCCTTCAAAGGTTCTAGACTGATGGGTTGGTCTTGGAGGGCTTTCATAATGCGATTAAGTTGCCGCGAAAGTTCGAAGGGTTCTTCTGATAACTGTTGTGCTGCAACCATATTATTTAGGCTTTTGGTAATGTTGTATTTTTCAAAATTCTTCAAGGTTTCTAAATCCATCTGCTTTAATGTGTTAAGGGATTCAAGAACATCTTGACCCATATCTACTACAGCCGCATCCACATGTGTCAGCTTTTCAACCAACTGACTAAGGCTCATATCATCCTTTAAAATGCCTTTTTGAACCAATGCAAGCATTATATCCAAGGTGGCTTTACCCAATAAATGATCCATAGTATGAAGGTTAAGTCCCGCCTTATTGAGGTATTCAGGTTCTAAATGAATCCCCTCTTCTTTTAAGACTTGTGCCAACGCTATATGCTCATCTGTAGGAGCAAGTGTTGTCTTTTGAAGTGCCGTCTCGATTTGCTGCTTAATATTCTTACCTTCATAACGGACTTCTTTTAACAATCCAAAACCATCATCAATATCCATCTCCATGAGGGGTTGATCGCCTTTTATCTTTTTAATGTACTTAGCCGCTTCAAAAAGGTGATCCAGTTTAAGTGGCAAATTATTTTTCATTAAAAAACCGACAGCAGCTCCCTTGGATTTTGATACCGTAGATAACATGCGATAGATACCTACCAGACTTTCACGCTCACTTGTGGTGATCTCCTTGTTCTGATCAAGTCCAACAATGGCACTTGCAAAAGTCTCGACTGGTGAAATGCCTAATTTCTCATCATAACGATGCATATAGTCTATGACTTCATCAATATGCAAATCAACTGGCGACAATTGATCTTTAATCATCTGCACAACAATATTAGGGTGCATTTGCTCTGTGACAGTTCTTACCTTATTGTCAACTAACATAACCGCTTCTAGATGGGCTACAGTAAGGGGCATTTCATTTCTTGCCAATATTTTCGCTGCTCGTATCGCATTTTCAGTCGGTTCTACACCTACTTCTATGAGGGTATCCTCTAGATGAGCGAAGGTTTTTTCAAGGGAATCGCCTAGATCGCCTCTTGGTTTTGTACGAGACATTTCATAATTTTTCATTGCATTTTCTAAAAGAAGTTCGTTTCTAGAGGTACTGCTTAGGGCTTTTATTGTAAAGTCAATCTCCCCATCGATGACTTTTACGACTGTTTTAGAAGAAATAGTTCTCAGCTGATTCACTTGTTCATAAACTTCTTGAACTTGATTGATTTTATCTTGAGTAACTGGCATTTCGTTTAATTCTAAATGTCTAGCATAGGACTCACGTTCAAGGGTTCGAAGCTGGGCTACCAAATTTTCTAATGGCTCGACTTCGATATGGACCCCCTTATTTGAAAGTCGTGTTGCCGCTTCTAGTGTCATTTTTAACCGGATTTCTTCTAAATTAAGGGTTGCTTGAATGGCTTTTAGTTCTTGATTCGGCTCTAATGGAACAGATTCCTTAAACTCAGTTGGTCGTTCCATCCTTTGTGAACTGCTCGTGAAAAGTTGATCTAAGTTGATGACTTGCCCCTTCATCACAACACGTTTAATATCCTCAATCTCAATATTTTCAATTTGATCAAGGATTGCGACAAGTTGATTCTTTTCGAGGGGTTTGTTCACTTCTGGCTCAAGTGGCACTGCTACAACAGGAATATCACCAACGGGTATTTTGTTGGCCAAATTATATATCGCTTTATCAATCACGTATTTTGACTCGATTTTATTCAGGTCATTCTTAATGATTTTTACTTTTTGAAAGGTTGTCTCATCTAAGGGAACATCACTTTGAATCAATAGCTTAGATAATTCGATCATATCTTTCGAAGCTGGTAGTTCTTCGTCCTTAAGCAATTGTTTAATTTGTGGTTCTAATACCTGCAGGGTATCATTTTCCTTATTCGGTGGACTTGACATAAACCTTGCCTTATAGATATTATCGATGGTTAAGCTCTTATTTTGTTGGATGACATGTACGATGGCTTCATTAGGAACTGTTTTTATTTCCTCAACCTTCTTCAGAACTTGAAAAATCTTATCCATATTTTTAGGATTAACGGGCAGATTCTGTGCCTCGAGACTTGAAATAACCTGCTTTATTGTGACTTCATCTGAATATTTATCTTTAAATTCCTCTACCTGAACAGTTAAATCTTGTTGGATATGATTAAAATCGTTGTTTTTTACAGCCCTTTTGTTTTGGTCAATGACCTTGGCAAACATTTCTATACTCATTTTTTCTGGATTAAAATGCTCCTTAAAGACATGTTTAATATCCTGCTCTGTTACAGAGCTTATTAAGCTTTCGATGGTCTTTTTGAGATCAATGGCCATGGCTAAGTAAGGGTCTCCATCAACAATTTCACTGGCAATAATTTTATCTTTTATTTTTTTGCTATAATCCGCAGACTCTGTAAGTGTCTTTTGAATAGCTTCAGCGGTGTCCAAAGGTTTAAATTGGGTAACTACCTCACTTGTATCTTGAACATCTACGGCTACAACCTGTTCTTCGGTGGACTGAACTTTCTCTATGTTCTCTGTTGTATCATAATTGTAGGCTACACTCGCAACACTTTGTATCATTTTTGATCATCTCCATGTAATTTCCTACTAATAACATCGGCACATAGTGGTCATTCGCTTAACACATTGCAATGATCATAAGGTGCTTTAAACAAAAAAATCCACCTGCTTTTGATTTCAGATGGATTTTGTTATTATTTATAAGACAGACTTCATTTTCCTTAATAACTCTACTATTTTTACGGACACTTGATCCATTTTCATGAGTTCTCTTTCTGCAAGTCCAACATCATGATGATTATAAGCGCTTATGGCACTTTTAGCTAATTGATGCAGTTGTTCATGAGGTTGATTCAATTCCCTAACAAAATCAATGACTCTACTATCTTTTGAGTCAAGGGATGCAATCCATTTTCCTAATCTGCATATGGTATGGGTTCCAACAGCGTTTTCATCTAGTTGAACGAAGCCTAAAATCATATTATACACGCGCCATCTCCAAACCAAATGGTCGCTGATACATATTTCTATTTGAGTAGGCATTTCGATACACTCTGCTTGATTGTATCCCAAAATTCTTATTTCATCGATGATTTTGGAAATATCATAGAATGCCTGACCAGTTTTTATGGTTTCATCTTTAAGAATGCTTGCTTTCTCTGTAATAACCATGAGATTACTTGACATTTCTTGAGATGCAGCCGTTTGCTCCTCAATGTTGGCAGATATTTGCATAAATGTATTACTGATTCCCCCTAAAGAATCATTCATCGTATTGATAGATTCAAAGGCGTCCGTAATAACTGATTTGGAATGATCGAAGGACTGAATCACCTCATCTAATTCGCCCGAGGTTTTTGCAATTTCTTGAACCAACGTTCCAACTGTCTTTCTGATATATTCTACTTGTATTTTAGTATCTTCAGCCAATTTCTTAATCTCATTAGCTACTACAGCAAAGCCTTTTCCGTGTTCACCTGCTCTTGCCGCTTCGATGGATGCGTTCAATGCCAACAAGTTGGTTTGCTCAGCAACATTTTTAATAATACCCACCATGTCGTTAATTTTTTTCGTTTCACTGGTGACCTGATTCATATTCTCTTGAACATTATTCGTTTTACGAATGGTTTCATCAAACACCTTAAAGGATTGATTAATTTTATCAATAGACTCTTTAGACGAAAGAATGTTTTCGTTTGTTGATTTATAGGAGTCTTGAACATAGTTAGAGATGTCTTCTGTCGTAGCGCTCATTTCTTCACTATTTGCTGCAGCATTACTGACCATCTCGGTTTGTTTATTCACATCGAGGATCATATCCTTTACGTAATCCAGCTGGGTCATATTCTGTAACAGTTCATTCAGTTTTATCAATACATCCGTATTGCAATGATTTTTTTGTTCCACTTTCTTTTCGAGAAGCAGTCTCTTTTCATTTTCTTGCGTTAACAGAACTTGGATATTTGGAGTAGTTGGTTTTTTCTTGAATACCATTATGATACCTCTTTTTGCATTATTTTTTGATAAAATCGTTCTATGATTACGAAAAGAACTATTTTGGTATTATTATATCATATTCCAAGCTCATCATCTACAGTATTCGACAATTTGTGACTGCCACTATATGTTAGCTTTACCACTAAATACTTTCTTCAAAACATACTCAAAGGGCTTGTAAAGCACCAATAAAATGAGAAACAAAATCACATACTGATTAAAAAACAATTGTAGGGGGTTAATGCCGCTTAAATAAATTGCAGTTGGCCCATCCGCTCCACCAATTATGCCAATACTTGCCGAATCCTTTCCCCCAATACTGTTCGCTATCTTCAGAGTACTCAAGCTAAAAGCGATTAACCCTAGTTCTGCTATAAGATTGCTTAAAATTGCTACCCCAGTTATAAAAAAAGCCAATATAAAATGCTTTTTCAACGTCCAATTTCTTGTATTTTTCATTTTCATTCACCCATCCTTATTTTTATATGTTTTATTTATAGGACTAAATTTGATACACCTGCTGTTAATTTCAAATAAAATTGGACATAATACCATAGAGTTTAAAATATTCAAACACTAAGGAGCTATGTATGGGAGATAAGAGTCCAAGAAGTATCAAAAAGAAGAAAAAAGAAATTGAAGTAGCCTCATTAACTTCTGCAATTCCATCCACAACACCACCAACAAAAAAGAGTAAGTAAACTGAGTATTGCAGGTAGTATTATAATACCTGCTTTTTTTTTAATTAAATTAATTACACTCTAATTTTCGACAAATTAATACTATGTCGTATGCTATAATTTGTAAAAACAAAGGAGTGCTACATCATATGGATATCATTAAGTTAAGAGCGAATATGCTACGTGAAGGCAAAATATATGATATAAAAAAAAATTTAATAAGTCAATTTCATGATATGGATTTCAAATTAACTAACTTGCTCGAAATTCAACATGAAGAAATTCAGAAAATAAAACTTTGCACTTCAGAAAACCTAGTGGCTCAATTCCTCGATTTTTTTGAGCAAAATAATTTCGAAATCAAGCAAGGTGATCGTTCATACTGCATATATCCAGATCTTGGTTCAAGTAGTTTTATAGAATTTATCCTCTTAGATCATTTTAGTTATGAATTAAGAATGAATCGTAAAATTTACACTTTACAACTCAAGCAATCATTAAGCACCTCAAAAGATGGATCAATGAATCTCTTAGAACCCCTTGATATGGATGCTGCATTTGACCTTTTGGTTAACCCCACGTCATCTCTTAAAACCATGAAAGATATCATAGGCAAACTTAACTTATATTTAAACAATCTTCAGTATAACCACGAAATATTAAAAACCACACCCTATGTTGTTTCGTATTTTATCGATGAAGTAAACACTAAGGAGTACACCACATTTGTAGATATGTTTAAAAGCTCTAATGAAGTGGTTAAAGAGACCTTTTCTCCAATCGTTGCACGCCTTGGTATCTCAAAAATCAAAACAGAACTAGACCTCTTATCTCTTATGTGCTTACAGGACCAGGTGTGATAGTTGGCAATACATCTTTTTTCTTAATCCCTAAGACATAATAACAAGATACCAACATAAGCATGCCTAAAAAGGCTTCAATAATCCATATGTTTACGCCATTATGCATAAGTAGCACAGCTCCTGTGTCAATAACCATATGGAGTAATATAGCAAAAATGACATACAGCAAACCTTTACCTTTTTTAATACCGACCATAATAAGTACTGAGAAAGCTATATGAATAAAAAAGGTGAAAATCCGCTCAAGCCCACCCACAAGAAACATGGATGCATCTGTGTTAATCAGTAAGTCCTTCATCGTCTCTGCAGTTCCCTCCGGAAGTGTAGGGGCGATCATTGTATCAAAGAGTCCACTATTAATCATCACACTGATCACAAGATTATTGATATATGTAAGACCTATCAGTATGATGGCTTCAATACCACCATGTCCAATGCCATAAGCGACAGCATTTTTCCAATTCAAATGGTTTTTTAGCACTGTCTTAAAAGCAATGAACCTCCCCACTTCTTCAACAAGTCCTGCAGTAAACCCCAAAAATAATGCGTAAGGAAGGATAGCGGTAGATAAATCTTTATACCACTGAAATTGTGGCAAGACAAGTTGAATGAGCGGTATCCGTAGCACAAGTTGGGATACAAAGAAAACAGCCATACCTACAAAAAGAGAACGCAATGCATAATGGGTTTTGCGATAAAAGATAACCGCAATGAGAATTGGCCCAAAAAGAGTCAAAAGAGCCGTAAAAATCATAAAAATAAAAGCTAATGTTGATACCATAGAAATACCTCCCCAGATATTTGTTGTACTTTTAGCATATCATATTCCATATCCTTTGTTAAGTATCGATGCGTAAAAAAATCACGATCAGATGTCTTTAACGACTTCAGTCCGTGATTTTTGCTTTCTACGACAATATAATTCTACCTTCAAGCGCTCTTGATAACGTGATTTCATCCACATATTCAAGATCTCCACCTACGGGGACGCCATTGGCGATACGACTCACTTTAATTCCAGAAGGTCTAATCAACTTGCTTAAATAAACAGCAGTTGCTTCCCCCTCAACGCTGGAGTTGGTTGCGAGAATGACTTCTTTTGTATCCTCAACGGTTAACCTTCTGAGGAGCTCTTTCATTTTCAAATCATTTGGTCCGATGCCTAACATGGGTGAAATGGCCCCATGTAGCACATGATAAAGTCCTTTGAATTGTCTCGTACGTTCATAGGCTGCCATATCTCTCGACTCTTCTACCACCATAATGGTCGTTTGATCCCTTTTTTCATTTTTGCAAATAGGGCAAAACTGAGAATCGGTAATCGTGCAACACTTTTCACAATACTTTGTATTTTTCTTTGCCTCAACAATGGCTGAAGCGAGATTATTTGCGGAATTTTCTGGCAAATTAATAATATGAAATGCCAACCTTTGAGCGGTTTTTTGCCCAACGCCAGGAAGTCTTGAGAGTTCTTCAATTAACTTGCCTATATGCATACCAAAGTAATCCATCATGCTTCACCCTCTTTTAATTCAATGTAACATCCTAGAATAGCCCACCAGGTAAATTCATGCCGCCTGTTAATTGAGACATTTGTTGATTGACAGAAGAATCTGCCTTTCTGATGGCTTCATTCACTGCAGCTACGATTAAGTCTTCTAGCATTTCAACATCATCTGGATCTACTGCTTCTTTTTTAATTGAAATCTTAACAACTTCTTTTTTACCATTTACTTCTGCCTTAACAACACCACCACCGACAACAGCTTCGAATATTTTGGTGTCTAGCTCTTCTTGCATATCTGCCATTTGCTTTTGCATTTTTTGAGCTTGTTTCATTAAATTATTCATATTGCCAGGCATTGCACCACCTGGAAAACCACCTTTTTTAGCCATTTTTAAATGACCTCCTATAATTTATATTTCTTGTATATCAAAATTGATTTGCGATTTAATCGCCTCAAATAGGCTTTTTGCTTCTTGTGCGCCTGTTGTTGTATCTTTGTTTGTTAGGGCCAAGTTATCATACTCTTTTGCTGTAAGAATTTTTATCTTGAAATTCTTACCATGTAGCTCTTCTAATAGACTGTTTATTTTACCAATATTTTCTGGCATGGTCAAACGATTCTTTTGAATGTCATCTTCACAGATGATATAGAGAAA
>CAZJIO010000032.1:31579-33569 GCA_964546035.1 uncultured Eubacteriales bacterium
TTCATCCTCTAAATAAGCTGGAATGGCGCGCGTCAACATGGCCCTTTCTAGACCGGTCGTTTGCTCGATCAATTCGGGAAACCTGAGCATCGCCTCTTTAATATCTTTTGGAATCGCTTCAGGGCTAATGGTTTTTTTGACCACTTTCGGCTCTATTTTAGGTTGCTTTTCCTGAGGTGTTTGGGCGAATGAGATACCTTTTTCTATTTGCTTTTCTAATTGACTAATCCGTTCGATCAGTCCTTCAAAGGAAGCAGAGGTGGAAGGTTGACACAGCTTCATCAATTCTACTTCGATGAGCACTCTCTTTTGTGAGGACATTTTAATTTTTGCTTCAAGCTCAGAAAACATCTTTATATAATATATGATTTCACCATCTAAGAGTAGTCGACTTTGTTCCTTGAGTATGACCATGTTTTCTTCGGACATATCTACTATCCCCTCAACTTGATCAATATTTTTAAGGAGCATAAGGTTTCTTAAGTGATGGATCAAATCAAATAAAAACTGGGATAAGTCTCTGCCTTGTACGGAAATTTGTTCTATTATATCCATACAAATCTTTACATTTTTTCCATGTATTGCAGCAATTGTATCTGTAAAAACCGAAGTGTCAACTGCACCTAATACATCTAAGACCTTACCATAAGTAATTTCTTCTCCTAGATAAAAGGCAATGCACTGATCTAAGATACTTAGGGCATCTCTCATAGAGCCATCGGCAACTTTAGCAACGTACCTTACTGCGGCTTCTTCTACTTGAATGCCTTCTTCGACTAAATATTTCATAAGGGTTTCTGTTACTGTTTGAACAGAAATTCTTCTAAAATCATATCTTTGACACCGTGATAAAATGGTAGCTGGAATTTTATGAGGTTCAGTAGTTGCCAAAATAAAGATGGCATGACTAGGCGGTTCTTCTAAAGTTTTTAACAAGGCATTAAATGCGCCCGTTGACAGCATGTGCACTTCATCGACGATATAAACTTTGTAGTGCCCTTCTGTGGGGGTATACCTGACTTCTTCTCGAATTTCCCTTATGTTATCAACACCGTTATTGGATGCTGCGTCTATTTCAATGATATTCATACTTTGATTGTTAATAATATTGATACAGATGGTACAATGATTGCAAGGATTTCCATTAACAGGGTTTAAGCAATTTACAGCTTTTGCAAAGATCTTCGCTATGGAAGTCTTACCTGTTCCTCTCGTACCACAGAATAAATAGGCATGACCTAATCGTCCTGCCACCAATTGATTGGTGAGGGTTTTGACAATATGTTCTTGTCCAACGACATGTTCAAAGCTGTCTGGACGCCATTTTCTATAAAGAGCTGTATAGGACATTTTTGCACTTCCCTTACTGTTAGCATTTGTAAAACTGCTTAGACAATTATAGCATAGTCCGTCTTTTGCTACAATAAAAACCACACATAACGTGTGGCTGATTGATTTTTTATATAATTAAATTCCGCGCATCTTACTTCGACAATCCTCCATAAGCGTTACCTTTATCGTTAACTCAAACCAGGCACCCTCACGGCACACCAGAGGTTCTACTTAGTGCTGCTTCCTTCCAGACCTGACACAGTTCGTAGATTCTAATTGCGTAAGACCCAGTTATCATCGCCACTTGTAAAGGGCTGCCCTACAAAGAGAAGGCCTCATTTCGACATCACCCCTGCTATAGCGGATTGCAGGTTCAGGGCACCGCTATCTCCCCGGTTGCGCGGAAACTTTTTGACTTATTTAACTTACTCAAACTTGTTTACTGCAACGCCTAGTATAGTACTTTTTGAGCGCTATGTCAAGGTGCAAGTGGCTCTTTTATCTTAGAAATAATATCCAGTGAATAACCCACCACTTACGCTATTGCTAAGAAGTGGGGGCTTCGTCATGTATCAAAGCCATCAGGCGATGCTTAACATGACAGGTGTATCCACGACACCTCTATCCCCCCTGCCGAAGGCGTCGGGGAATACTTTTC
>CAZJIO010000033.1:0-10403 GCA_964546035.1 uncultured Eubacteriales bacterium
AAAAAGAATTTCCTTTTGAAAGGAGGAAAGTCGAGACAGAGTCTACTCGACGATTTCATGCAAATTCATAGTCTTATTTGGAAGGCTGCTCCCCAGAAAGTTAATATAGAGGATTTTGTCCTTTCGAATCTCAATCTTACGGGGCTGATTCCTCCCCATGTGATTCAGTATCTCTGTTTGGATGCTGCTACAATCCAATACCGCCAAGATATTTTGCAGGATTTTAGCAATTCTCCTGAATTGCTTGGACTGTTTGAACAAACCTTAAGCGAGCTCTTCGAGCTTGAAGGTTTCTTAAATTTAGAGGAACATGAAAACTCTATTTTCAACCACCTCGATCACCTTGTACTTATGGAGAAAATTATTGGCTGCGTTGAAAAGCTATCTCTCGCACTTGAAGCCTATCCCCTCTCATCAGAGGGCTTATGCAGCTTAAGAGCATCTCTTGATTTGTTAAAATCAGATGACCAATTCCTTCACTTAAAAAAGGACACCAGCAGTATAAGAGCTGACCTTGATGGTATAAAAAGTGTCGATCTTATTTTCAAAGTCCACTTAAACGCGATCCCCATTGAAGGCTATTTAATTAAAACCCATGATCAGCCTTACGAAGCTCCTCATTTTTTAAAACAGACATCGGCTGCATTAGTCACGCCTAACCCTTATTTTGATCAGATACTTCCAAGCGCAGATAGCAGACACCTAGTCAGTCCAACCAATCGAATCGTTCTGAAGGAGATTGCCCTTGCGCTAAAGAGCTATGGCAAGCAGCTAAAAGCTTTCTCAATAAAATACACCACCTTTGATATTAAGAGCTTTTTCTCTTTAAAAGAAGAAATGTCCTTTTATCAACTCGGTTACACACTTATCCACACCCTCGAGCAACAAGGATTGCCCACCTGCCGTCCCCAAATCCTCCAAAGTGATTTACATCATCTTTCCTTTGAGAAGGGATATGCCCTAAGCTTAGCGCTCCAAATGATGCGCTCACCCACCACCCCAGTGAGTGACATGGTCTTCAACGACCTCTCCTTTGCAGCAGGCCAAATATACCTGCTAACTGGCGCCAACCGTGGGGGCAAAACCACCTTCACCCAAGCCGTGGGCCAAATTCAAATCTTGGCCCAATTAGGCTTTTATGTCCCCTGTGAAAAGGCATCTATCAGTCCTGTTGATCACCTTTTCACCCACTTCCCTGTCACAGAACAAGACACTGTGGATCTGGGCAGATTTGGGGAAGAATGTCAACGTTTCAGCGCAATATTCTCACAACTGACCGGGTCTAGCCTACTGCTTATGAACGAGTCCTTTTCCGGGACCTCTCATTTAGAAAGCTTAGTCATTGCAGAAGAAACCGTCAAAGCCTTAAAATTCAAGAAAATCAGAACACTTTTTAATACCCATTTACATGAGCTGAGTGCCAACGTAGCAACCTATAACGCAGGCAACGATGCCACTTTTACTGTCGTCAGTCTCAGCGCCCAAGCCGATGAGGGACAACGGTCTTATAAAATTGAAATATCGCCACCAGTGGGAAAAAGCTATGCAAATGAGATTGCCGAAAAATATGGAACCACCTATGACCAGCTTCTGGAACGTTTAAATAAGAGAGGTGAATGCCTTGTCTAAAATTAGTTTGTTGTGGCCAAATAGCCCTTGTGAAACCTTTACCCTCCATGAACAAACCCTTTCAGATCTTAATTTGACCACCTTTTTTGATTACTTTAAAATACCTAAGGGTGATAAAATCATCAACCGTGCCTTCTCTACAGTGCTCTCTTCAAAAGAAGCCATTGATTATCGTCAGGATATCCTGGAAGACTTTCTAGCTCATGAAGATGCCTTAATCTTGTTAATTGATCAAATCAATCTCTTTGTTGGGCTTAGCCAAAAGGAAAAATTTGCTTCTGAAAAGGAATATAAGTTCAGTAACATCCTATCACGTATGACAGATACAAAAAACTGCATGGAACACATCGAAAATCTATGCAACAGCTTAAGCCAATATACCTTCACTTCACAAGGCCTTACCAACTTACAAAACACATTAAAGGAAACCCTTCAGCATCCTTTATATGACGCCATTCCTCAAGATATTGAAGAAGCCCTTCCCAATAAAGCCTTGGTAAAAAGTTATACCCTAGGCTTCAATCTGGGAGAAGGCATGCGCCCCAAAGATGTCATGCTGCTTAAGATTCAGGATGATTTCCCCTTATCCTTAAGGGATGTGAAGAATCAAGTCAGTGATCGCCTTGGCCTTCATTATGATTTTAATGTGACCAACATTTTCAAAATCGTTACAGAAATGGGAAAAGTAACCCAAGACGATTATAATCCTTATGAAGCTTTGCTAAAACCCTGTGCGCGACAAATTATTCTCTTTTATGATCGCTTTATCGCCGTCAATTTAGAGGTTCTATTATCTCTTAAAAGTGAGCTAGAATTTTATCGATTAGGTTGCCAGATTGTCAAAACTTGTACCAAAGCTGGCTTGCCTATATGTAAACCTGAAATGATGGATGGTCAAAGTAACCTCGACATTAAGTCCTGTTACAACATGAATCTGGCAACCGAAATGATGACTAAGACCACAACTGGCACTATTGAAATGGTTTGCAATGACATCACTTTTAACCAAACGGATCGACTTTTCATTCTCACGGGAGCCAATCGCGGTGGAAAAACCACCTTTACACAAGCCCTTGGGCAGCTTCAATACCTAGCTCAGATAGGTCTTTATGTTCCAGCAAAAAAAGCCCAAATCTCCCCCGTAGATGGCATCTTGACTTTATTTCCTGTAGAGGAATCTGCCACCAGTGGCTTTGGACGCTTAGGAGAAGAGTGTCACCGTTTTTCACAATTATTTGATAACGCTACATCAAATTCCTTGGTCCTTATGAACGAATCCTTTGCTGGCACCAGCCATCACGAGAGTCTACATATCGCCAAAGATGCTGTAAAAGCGCTAAAGGCGTTGGGCTGTTTTGTTCTATTTAACACCCATCTTCATGAGCTTGCTGCTCAAATTCCCGACATCAATAGTCAATCTTCTAGTAGCAGCCAGCTCATTAGCCTTGTTACTGGCGTAGAAGCAGGCGAAAGGTCCTATCTCATCCAGGTTGCACCACCTCTTGGCCATAGTTATGCTATGGATATGGCCAAAAAATATGGTGTTACCTTTGAACAACTTATTTCAACCCAGACAACTCTAAAGTAAAGAAGGTGAAGCCATGTGTGGCAGAGTTATTTTATCCTTTGATTTTGATACTTTAATAGAAATGCTTCAAACCACCTATTCCATACCTGAACCCCATATCAATCCAATTTTCCCAAGATTCAATATAACCCCTGGGCAAGGACTATTAACGGTCCTACATGATGGAACGGGTTATCGCGCCGGTGAACTGAATTGGGGTTTTGTCCCACCCTGGGCCAAGGATTTAAAAATCGGTTATTCCCTGACAAATGCCCGTGCAGAAACCGTCCATGAGAAGCCAACCTTTAAAGCCTCCTTTCAGAAAAAAAGATGCGTCATTTTAGCCAATGGCTTTTATGAATGGGAAAGAACGGACAAACAAAAAATCCCCTATCGTTTCCAGGTGGAAGACGGGGCACTTTTTTCCATGGCCGGTTTATGGAGCACCTACAAAAAAGAAGATGGTACAGCTCATTATTCCTGTACCATCATTACCACAGAGGCCAACACCTTGATGCAGCCTATTCATCATCGTATGCCTGTGATCTTATCCAAGGCTTCTGAGAAAGCATGGCTAGAACCCACAACTAATACCCTAGCTTTACAAAAACTGCTATCGCCCTACCCCTCCGATAAAATGTCCGCATATAGAGTATCCCAATTGGTCAACAGCGGAAAAGTAGACTCTCCGGAATGCATAAAACACCTTGATTAAAAATCAAGGTGTTTTCATTTATAGAACTCTTAAGTTAACGTTCTTCCCTAAAATAGGGAACTCCCAAACCTTCAGGAGGCAAATGCTTACGATCTTTCTTTGCCGCACTGATTACCAATACCACTATGGTTAATAAATAAGGTAATAAATCAATGATATATTGAGAAATCGGAATTTGATATTTTTGAAGTCTAAACCCAATGATATCCAGAGCGCCAAAGAACAGCGCGCCTAGCATCGCTTTGTATGGATTCCATACACAGAAAATGACCAACGCATTTGCAATCCAACCTCTACCAGATACAATATTATCCTGCCATGCGGGTACATAAACCAGAGAAAGATAAGCCCCGCCTAAACCACATAATGCGCCACCAATTGCTATATGAATATATTTATACCTTGCTACATGAACCCCTTGAGCGTCTGCAACCCCTGGATTTTCCCCAATGATTGTCAGATTAAGACCTTTATGTGTTCTATATAAATAAATACCTATTAATATGGCAATTATAATACCTAAGTAAACAAAATAATTTTGAGAAAAGAAGGCCTTTCCAATCACTGGTATTTGACTGAGTAAAGGGATTTCTCTTGGCGCAAAGAACTCCGTTAAGCTTTTTGGCACTGTTTTTCCAATGAGATTCTGCCCTAAAAACTTAGATAATCCTGCACCAAATATGGTAATCGCCAATCCCGTTACAATCTGATTGGCTCTAAGTGTTACAGTAAGTAAAGAAAAAAGCAAACCAGCCAGCATACCCGCCAAGGCTGCTGCTAAAAGGGCAAACAAGGGATTTGAAGTTGCCATCCCACCATAAAATCCAGCTACTGCACCGAGCATCATCATACCTTCAACACCCAGATTCAAGTTGCCTGATTTTTCAATCATAATTTCACCTAAGGTAGCAAATAAAAGGGGCGTTGCAGCAATCACTGCAGAAAATAAAAACGCTTGAAGTTCTGTCATTTTTTCACCTCATAATTGATGAAGAATTCGCTTCCTAGGACGAAGAATAGGATCATAGCTTGTAAGATATCCGCTGCTGACTGAGAGATTTGAAAAGCAGTTTGTATAAATGACCCGCCCTCTACCATAGCAGCAAAGAGAAACGAAACCACTAGAATAACAATCGGATTAAGCCCCGACAGCCAAGTCGTTATAATAGCTGTAAAGCCCACGCCACCACTGAGTTCAACGGATAAAGTCTTGCTCACGGCTGAGGCTTGAATCATACCTGCCCCTCCTACGATAGCCCCGCTGATAAACAAAGTCAGCAGAGTTACAAGGGTCACATTGATACCCGCATACTTTGCAGTATTAGGACTCTCGCCTATAACGGTTATTTCATAACCTAGTTTGGTATACTTCAGTAAGATAAAAACAAGGATGATTAATATAAGGGCGATGATCCAACCTATATGGAGGCCAAATACTCTCGGCAACAATGCATTTTCAGAGAAGTTTGGGATTTTAGGAAATCCAAAAGCTTTCTCATCTTTCCAAGGACCGTACTGCAAATAAGTGACCCAACCAATGGCTATATAGTTCATCATCAAGGTAAAAACCGTTTCATTGACGTTGTTTTTTACTTTGAAATAAGCCGGAATAAGCGCCCATAGACCGCCACCAATAAGTGCTGCCAAAAACATAATAATCAGCAATAAGGGTTTATTCAGATCTGGCAGCTTTAAAGCAAAAAAGGAAGCACACATGGCCCCAATCATAATTTGCCCTTCAGCACCGATGTTCCAAAACTTCATTTTAAAAGCAATCGCAATACCAAGGGACGTAATCACCAAAGGAATTGTTTGTGTTAACGTTTCTTTAAAGCGATAAAGACTTCCTAAAGAACCTTCAATCATGGATCCATAAACCATCAACGGGCTATGTCCGATAATCACGATAAAAATGGAGGAGGTCAATAACGCTAATAATACCGCCATAAATCTGACCAGAACTTTTTGTCTGTTAGAGCACTCGACTCTTTTTATAATTTTAACCAAGTTGTTCGCCCTCCTTGTGCATGATTTCTCCAGCCATCATCAAACCTATTTGATCCTTTGTTACTTCATGTGCGCGCACAATACCAGTGCATTTGCCATCACAGAGCACCAAAATTCGATCGCAGAGTTCAAGGAGTACATCTAAATCTTCACCCACAAATAAAATAGAAGAACCCTTTTCTTTTTGTCCATTTAACAAATCATAAACGGTATGTGTCGCACCAATATCAAGTCCTCTTGTGGCATAAGCCGTCACAAGGACCTCTGGATTATGATCAAGTTCTCTACCCAAAAGTACCTTTTGTAGATTACCACCGGACATGGTCTTAACCGGATGTTTGATACCTGGTGTTTTTATTTTTAGGGATTTAACCATTTGCTTGGCTTTTTCTTCTGCTGGTTTTCGATTCAAAAAGAAACCCTTTTGCTTTTTATAGAGTCTTAAAACGATGTTATCAATCATATCCATGGAACCCACTAAGCCCATACCGATTCGATCCTCTGGTACGAAATGAATGTTGACATCTTTCTTGATAAAATCCCTCACTGTAAAGGCCGTAATATCCTGACCCTTTAAAATCATTTTTCCTTCGGTAGGTGTTTTAAGTCCAGAAATGATTTCGCACAATTCCTTTTGACCACTACCGCCTACACCAGCAACACCAAGAATTTCGCTAGCATATAAATCCACATCCAAGTGATCCAAAACCGTCACTTTTTCTTCATTGATATATTTAAGACCACGAAGAGATAACACCACTTCTTCTGTAGAATGATGTTCCTTTGAAATGGAAAAAGAGATCTCTTTTCCTACCATTAGATGGGTTAGAGCCTCTGGGGTTGTATCTTTGGTATGAACCGTTCCAACGGTTCTTCCTTTTCTAAATATGGTGACACGATCACTAATTTCCATAACTTCATATAGTTTATGGGTGATAATGAGGATGCTCACACCCTCTTTTTTCATTTTATTAATGATGTTAAAAAGGTTTTTAGATTCTTGAGGGGTTAGTACCGCCGTCGGTTCATCAAGGATCAAAATTTGTGCCCCTCGATAAAGGACTTTTATGATCTCCACGGTTTGCTTTTCACTGACGGACATTGTATGAATGGGTTGATCAGGATTGATGATAAGTCCTGTTTGTTCCCCTATTTTTCTAATTCTATCTGAGATTTTTTTCATATTCATGAAAAAAGAGCCCTCACTTCCAGCAGCGATGTTCTGAGCAGCAGTTAGGCCTTCAATCAACTTAAAATGTTGATGAACCATACCAATTCCGGCAGCTATAGCATCTTGCGGAGATGAAAAGGAGACTTTTTTGTCATTAATATAAATAGAACCGCTATCAGGGATATAAATCCCTGATAGCATGTTCATGAGTGTGCTTTTACCAGCGCCGTTCTCGCCTAATATGGCATGAACTTCACCTTTTTTGATGTTGAGATTAATATTCTCATTGGCAATGACTTTACCAAAGCCTTTGCTAATGTTTTCCATTCTGATGACATTTTTCATCTTAAGCACCCTACTTTTTATGATAGACTATTGTTCAATAACGCCATTTACACCTTTTACAAACCACATAAGGCCAAGTTGATCGCCATCAGCCATTGCCGATCCAGCTGGAACAATTTCAGCGCCTGTTTGGTCATATAGAGGACCTTGGAATATATTGAAGCTTCCGTCTTTAATTTTAGCCAACACTTCATCTACTTTAGCTTGTGCGCCATCAGGTGCATTTGCAGTCAAAGGAGAAAGAAGAACAACGTTATCGTCTAACCCACCCCAGTAATTTGCTTTAACCCAAGCGTTGTCCATAACGGATTTAACTTGTGCTACATAATAAGGTGCCCAGTTCCAAGATGCTGAAGTTAAGTTCGCCTTTGGAGCTGCAGCCGACATATCTGTGTTGTAACCAACTGCCCAAACACCAGCTTCTTCAGCTGCTTGTTGTGGACCTGCAGTATCTTGATGTTGTGCTATAACATCACAACCTTCATCAATGAGTGCAACAGCCGCTTCTTTTTCTGAAGCTGGATCATACCAAGTATGTGTCCATCTCACGTTAACAACAATTTCAGGATTAACAGATTGTGCGCCTAAAGTAAAGGCGTCAATCCCTCTAATAACTTCTGGAATTTCAAATGCTGCAACATAACCGATTTGATTGGATTCTGTCTTCATACCAGCAACGATACCTGACAAGTAACGGGCTTGTTCAATTCGACCAAAGTAATTATTGAAGTTAGCACCATCTTTGTAACCTGAACAGTGATAAAATTTTACATCTGGAAATTCTTTAGAAACATTGTCTACATAATCCATGTATCCAAAACTTGTAGCAAATATCACTTTAGCACCTTCAGCAACCATGTCTCTCATAACTTTCTCAACTTCTGGTCCTTCTGGAACGCTTTCTTTGTAGATTGTTTTAACGCCAAGATCTTTTTCAACGGCTAATCTACCTTGATCATGAGCATAAGTGTATCCACCATCGCCAATTGGCCCTACGTAGATAAAACCGACTACCATCTCTGCTTCAACTTTTTTCTCTTTAGCACATCCGCTCATTAGTGTGGAAAGGACCATTAATACTGCTAACATTGTAATAACTATTTTTTTCATTTGAATCTCCTCTTATATAATGTTGTTTATATCTGTTATTATTGTATCATTATTTTATGGGAGTAAACAAGTCTCAACTATTTTTTTGTCATTATATCCCATAAAATGTCATACAATCCAACTTTGTTAGGTATAAACCTACATTATTATAAGGTCGTGTAATAAACACAAATAAGCACCGCTAATAAGCCGCATTATCTTTTCATAAGAGCATCTTATTTTTAGTTCATAAATCTGATTGTGCCATCAATAAATCGATCCACAATGGCTAAGGATTCCACCTGAATATTTTGGTCTCGTAACTCTTGTCCACCTTTTTGGAAGCCCTTTTCGATGACAATACCAATGCCCTCTAATGTGGCTCCAGCTTGATTCACGATGTCAATCAGCCCCTGTGCAGCCTTACCATTTGCCATAAAGTCATCTAGTATAAGCACATGGTCTTCAGCCGTTATGTATCTTTTGGAAACCTGAATGTCATAAGTCGTTTGTTTTGTAAAGGAATAGACTTGGCTTTTATAAGTCTCTTGGTCTAAATTTCTAGATTTTGTCTTTTTAGCAAATACCACTGGCACCTTAAAATATTGCCCAGCAACAACTGCAATAGCAATACCAGACGCCTCAATGGTGAGCAGCTTAGTAATCTTCTTACCTCCAAACCGCTTATAGAATTCTTTACCAATTTCCTGAAACAACTCCGGATCTATTTGATGATTCAAAAAAGAATCCACTTTCAAAACTTCTTCTCCAGCAACTCTGCCTTCTGCCAATATTCTCTGCTTTAATAACTCCATGATAGTTCTCCTGATTCGCATATGATAGGAGAATTTTAATACACAATTGGGAAATAAGCAAGGGTCAAATGCAATCCCCATTAAAGGAATCAAAAACACAAATAAAGTGAAAACTACTCCCCTCACCTTCTACGCTATGGACCCAGATTTCTCCATCCATGATTTCAACTAATTTCTTGCTAATTGCAAGCCCAAGTCCGGTACCCCCAAAATGACGGGTATTGGAGTTATCTGCTTGACTAAAACTATGGAAAAGCAAGTCCCTCTTATCTGCGGGAATACCCACGCCAGTATCTCTCACTTCAAATTTCAATTTAACTTTACTCTCATCAAATTCCGTCACCTTATTAACGAACACATCAATTCGACCTTTTTGTGTAAATTTAACAGCATTTCCTATGACATTTGAAATGATTTGTTTTAGCCTGAAAGAATCCCCTACAATAGTATTTGGAACATCCTGGTCAACCCAAGCCTCCATAACCACACCCTTATTCATAGCAGATGACTGATACAAACTCATCATATCATCTATTTCTTCTCGAATTATGAAAGGGATTTTCTCAAAGGACATCATACCGGCCTCAATTTTCGAGTAATCCAGAATATCATTAATAACACTCAATAACATATCCGAAGAGGATTGAGAAATCCGAATGTATTCTTCTTGTTCTTCTGTCAGTTCAGTCAGCAACATCAGTTGCATCATGCCCATAAAACCATTCATTGGCGTCCTTATTTCGTGGGACATATTCGCAAGGAACTGACTTTTTGCAGTATTAGCTGCTTCAGCTTTTTCTTTCTCAATCAGTAAAGCTATATTTGCATTCTTAAGATCACAAGTTTTTCTTTTGACTTCTTTTTTAATTAAAATAACTGAAGCAGTCAAAATGATAAGCATCGTAGGTATTAAAATGATCAGTATATAAGTAACCACCAATCGCGTTGAAACCTTATGTTTTATTAGAAAAGGGAACCATTTGTCATAGATTTCTTGATAAGTCCCATTTTCTGAAATGATTGCTAGACCTTCGTTCAGCTTTTCTAGCAACTCTTTATCCCCTT
>CAZJIO010000033.1:10413-17868 GCA_964546035.1 uncultured Eubacteriales bacterium
AATTTTTAAATTAATTTTCTTTAGAATGGATCGAAAGCAAAATTTTTGTTCAAAGTCATCCAAATTCAATTTCGTTCGTTCCAAACCATCTTCATCTACCCGGGATACGGCTGTAACATTATCAATGCCTAGATCATTTATGAGTTTAAGCCCAACAATGCTCTGTGCCAGTATGGCATCATGCTTACCTGAACTTAACAGTTTAAACGCCTCACTGTACGTTTTAACCACAATGAGCTTTTGAGTGAAATTATTTTTCACGGCATATTCCATTGCATTATCCCCATCCATAACGATGATTTCTTTTCCAAATAAATCGCTTTCCGAATTAATCGTATCGTTGCCTTCTCTAACAAAGATATTGCCATGCATAACGATATACGGAATAGTAAAATCAAAATACGCCTCTCTTTCATCAGTGCGTCCAACGATTGGCAAGACATCGAGTTGTCCTTCTTTTAACTCGTTTTTAATGATATCCCAATGGTCAATTTTAAATTCTATTTGAATATCCATAACCTCTGCTACTGCTTTCAATAAATCAACAGAAAACCCATCTGCTACACCCTGATCTGTCACTGAAAATGGTGGGTAATCAAATTCCGTTGCACTTTTATAACTTTCCAAATCTTCAGCAAAGCTAATATTTTGTGTGTTTACTAAAAAAGATATTAAAACCCCAATAAACATTAATCTTTTCTTCATAGTTTACTTCTACTCCTGTCATCAATTAGTCTGCCTTAATTGATTTATTTTACCATAAATTTTTTTTTGTGACCACTTTCCTCAACAAACAATAAATTTTGTTATTGACATTCGTCTCTATAAATGATATTCTAAACAAAATTTAATACGAAATACAGTAGAGGCGCACCATTGATCAGTACTCCATCGGATATGTTCAGGCATAGATGAAGATAGAGGAAAGGAAATCGTGCCGAAGAGAAAAATCCCTGATGGTTTTTTGTCTGGTTGACTAGTTAAGAACTATTCAACTGTCATTGATTTATAGACGTTAAAGCGTGCTATAATGAAGTGGAGTGCTACCGTGAATGACTTTTATTTTGATGTATTCACAGTGGACACCCGTCGACTGTTTTTTTATTTGTTTTCATTTATACATGAAATGATCTTTCATCATATACTAGATAGTAAGACGCAAAGGTTATGGACATCACAATCATATTTTAGGGAGGAATTCTTTATGGCAATTTTCACTGGCTCAGGTGTCGCTATTGTTACACCTTTCAACCCAGATTTAAGCGTTAATTATGATTTACTCAGGAGACATATTGATTTTCAAATCGAAAACAAAACAGACTGTATCGTTATTTGTGGTACGACGGGTGAAGCTTCTACCCTTTCTGACTCAGAACAATTAGAATGTATCAGAATCGCTGTTGAACAAACCAACAAACGTGTGCCCGTCCTTGCTGGAACAGGAAGTAACGACACCGATCACGGTATTGAATTATCCAAAAACGCTGCAGCTCTTGGTGTAGATGGTTTACTACAGGTCACACCTTATTACAATAAAACCACACAAAAAGGTTTGATTGAACATTTTGCAGCCATTGCAAGTTCTGTAGATGTTCCGATTATGCTTTATAACGTGCCATCAAGAACAGGCATGAACATCACCCCACAAACCGCTGCCATCTTATCTAAAATAGAAAATATTGTTGCCATCAAAGAAGCCAGTGGTAATATTGCTCAAATCGTTGAACTCGTAAAATGTTGCGAAGGTCGACTAGACCTTTATTCTGGAAACGATGACCACATTGTACCCCTTCTTGCACTTGGTGGTTTAGGCGTCGTCTCTGTTGTTGCGAATATTTTACCAGAAGATACTCATAATATTGTCCATAGATATTTATCCGGAGATTTAAAAGGCAGTCTCGATTTACAACTTAAAATGCACAGTTTAATTGATGCACTATTCTGTGAAGTCAATCCTATGCCTGTAAAAGCAGCCCTTGCCCTTATGGGACCTGAGTTTGATTCAGGTATATGCAGAAGACCTTTAACCACTATGGAGCCAGCTCATATAGAACTCCTAAAAAATGAAATGAAACGCTACGGTATGCTTGTCTAATGAGCGAAGGGAGTACTTTATGATAAAAATTATTATGCATGGTTGTAATGGCAAGATGGGACAGGTAATTTCTACCCTGGTCGCTAGAGATACCAAGGCAGAAATGGCAGCTGGCATTGATCCATACACAGGCTTAAGCAATCCCTACCCTGTTTTCCCATCAGCAGATTCCTGTAGCATAGATGCGGATGTTATTATTGATTTCTCAACAGCAAAAGCCGTGAAACCGCTTCTTGATTTTGCCATCAGCAAAAAAATTCCCGTGGTGGTTTGTACCACTGGCTTAAATGAAGAAGAAATCACTCAAATTAAAATGGCCAGCAAAGAAATTCCCATTTTATTTTCTGCCAATATGTCCCTAGGCGTTAACCTCCTCATCAATCTTGCAAAAAGAGCGACGGCGATTCTCACAGAGGCCAATTTTGATATTGAAATCATCGAAAAGCATCACAACCAAAAAATCGATGCGCCAAGTGGTACGGCTTTAGCCATCGCCAATGCCATTAATGAAGAGCTAGACAATTCTTATAACTATGTGTATGATCGTTCTCAAGAACGCAAAAAAAGAGAGCGCAATGAAATAGGCATTCATGCCCTTAGAGGGGGCACCATTGTTGGTGAGCACAGCATCATTTATGCGGGTCAAGATGAAATCATTGAACTCAAACACAGTGCGCTTTCCAAGGAAATTTTCGCAGTTGGTGCTGTCAATGCGGCTAAGTTCTTAGCAGGTAAACCCATCGGAATGTATGATATGGGTGATGTCATCGGTAAATAAGTTGTTTCTCTCCAAAAAAGGACGAAGATTGATTGAATCTTCGTCCTTTTTTTGCGTTAAACTCTTGTTAATTGTTCAAAAGTCATCCCATACTTTATAGCAATATCCTGGGCATAACTTTGTCCAAGTGGCGGTCCCTCTTCTATATAAAAAGATTGATGTGCCTCCCTCGTACCCGCAACCAAACTGATCAGTCGAGGTACTGGACCCAGTTCTTCGTTAATGGCATCTGTGAGAGCTCCTAGCTCGTGTAAATGGGTATTAAAGAGCAGTGTGCTCCCTAAGACCTTAACCGCTCTTACCGCTTCACTGGCAATGGTTAAACTTTCTAAATGGCTGGTACCAGAAAATGATTCATTCATCAACAACAAGCTGCGTGGTGTGAGCTGTTCAAAAATATCCGAAAACCGTTTACATTCATCTCCCAATCGCCCTTGTTGATCTGTTTGCCCTTCCTCCGCTGGAAAATGTAGTAACAAACCGTCTATCAGTCGAAGAGTTGCACAACGGGCTGGTACGTAAAGCCCTAAATGTCCTAACAAAAACATTTGTCCAATGGCCTGGGTAAAAGTGGTTTTTCCGCCTCTATTGGCTCCCGTCAGTATGAAAACATTCCCCTCATCTTCGATAGAAAGATCGTTATAGATCATCTTTTGCGATGCCTCAGCCTTTTCTTCTTTTAAAAATTCATAGGCTAAGTTTAAATTGTACACCCCTTCAATGACCGTCCCTCCCCTTTCAACTACTTTTGGCAGACACAAACTAAAACCTGCAGCAGTTAAATCATGATGGAGTTTTAACCCCAGCTCATAAAAGGGCAATTCCACCTTTAATGCGGCTAAAGTAGTAACAAGTCCATCAATAAAGTGATCACAGAATAGGATCAACTGCTTCATGGCTGGCTCTAACATTTTTTCTAAACTGTTAAAAGCTTGAGGTGCTGGTATGGTATCTGGGAAAAAAACTTTTCTTGGGACTAGTAAGATCTCATGGACACCACTCGTCACAATTTTGCCTGTTTTCTTAAGCAATCTGGTATAGCTGAAATTATTTTCATGCAAGGAGAGGAGCATGGCAGAAACCGGCTTTAAATTCTCATCTAAATTAATGCCGACTTTAATACTCTTCACGCCACCACTCATGGATTTTACACTTTCTACATCTGTCTTAAAGGCCCCATAAAGGGGATGATCGATAACCCCTTCCAATAGATCTTTAAGTTTGACCAGGCCACCCGCCTGCACGCCACCATGAACTAGCCTTCCTAACAGCACTTCAACAATCACCATCACATCTGAAGCTTCTTCAATGCGTTTGATTAAATTATAAAGGGTCGCCTCCTTTTCAAAGGCGAACTTCCCTCTGTTTTGAAGCTCATTACAAGTGACAATAGCACTTTTAATACCTTCAAAAAGGAGTTGATTCTGAACAAACTCCCCTAAGAGCTCCTGTCGATATCTGATATCTTTAGGATCACAGGGCACAGTCTTCATATACGAAAGCACTTCTGGAACAGCCCCAATGTTAAGATCCTGGAGCGCTCCATTGTCGAGTGTAAAAGAGGAATGACTCGAATCTGACCACAATAAACTATAAGCGTCGTCAAGCATCAATGGCCTCACCCCCCATTCTTTTGGTTAACTGTGTGAAAGTAACGCCATGTTTTTCAGCAATTTCACGGGCGTAGCTTCTGCCAAGGGGCTCTGAAATCCCTATTTTAAAGGAGGTCTTGTCGTTGTCTTGGCCCACAACTAAACTGACAACCGTTGTATCGTTTTCCAAAGCCTCATTGTAATTTTTAGTGTCCCTTGCTAATTCGTGTAAGTGGGTATTGATGATCATCCGCGTTCTTCTATATTTGACTGCCTTAACGGCTTCTTGGGCAATTTTCAAACTTTCTAAATAGCTGGTTCCTGTAAAGGGTTCATTGAGCAATAACAGGCTTTGGTCTGTGATTTGTGCATATATCTCACTAAACATTTGGCATTCTTTACCTAATCTACCTAAGCTTACTGTGTCTTTCTCTAACACTGGAAAGTGGGTAAAAACCCCATCCACTAAACTTAACTGAGCCCTTTGAGCTGGCACCAAAAAGCCCAACTGTGCAAATAACTGCATCTGTCCTACGGCTTGGGTGATAGTGGTTTTTCCACCCATATTTGCCCCGGTTAAAATGAATATGCGGCCCTCATCGTTCATGACCAAATCGTTGAGTACGAGGTCCTTTCCCCTTTTATCATTGGCTGTATTCACGTTATAAAAGCCCCTAAGATCCATGGTTCTGCTTTCTGGTTGGAGTAATTCTGGCACGCAAAGGGGTAACTTATACCCTATTAACTGTCTCATCATCTCCTGATTCGCCCCGTAGAAGGTCAACTCCCTTAACAAGGTTAAAAAAGGGTCTACATCTAAAGTTTGATAAGTCGTGACGAATTGCTTGAGTGTGGCTTTATGTTTTTTAAAGGCGTGAACCATTTCATCTAATAAATCCCAGTCTAAACTATTCAAACCAAAAACAGGCACATAACCTTTCATATACCTCCCTAGAAATGCCTTATCCATGTGGAGGACATCGGACACCCTTCTAAAAGCTTTGGGAAAACGGTATTTAAAATCGTTTACCTCTGTGACCTGTGCATCGGTTGGTCTCATCCCAGCATTCATATTAATGGACATTTCTACGCTTTTAATTTCATTTAAAATAAAGCGCATGTCTTTAAGATCTTTCTTCATCTGCTTAAATGACGGATCTTCAATGGCGCTTTCTATCACCTCTTTGAGATGGCAAAGACCTTCAGACGTCATTTCATAATACATAAGCGTTTGATTTAATGCCTCCAAACATTTTATGGAAGCCTCTAACAAGACCACCAAATGGATTAAACTATAAAAATGAGAAGGATTTTTTTGTTCTCTCGTCAATCGCGGCTTTAGCTCGAGAAAGCCTTCAAGATTCTTTAACAAATCATTGAGAAGTCCTGGCTGCTTCTGAAAATCTGACACCATGCCTTGTCGATAAACAATTGTCGCCTTATCCATACACAGTTCATAAATAATCCCTTCATTATGTTCACTCAATTGAATGAGCTTCTCATAAATGGTTTCTAAGCCCAAATCCTTGATGACACTCGGATTTATTTTCTGTTTTTTTGAATCCTTGAGCCACAATAAGCTATTAAATTCCATTGGACTCCCCCCTTATTTATATTACCTTGGTCCACATAAATTGATGGTCAAAAATCACTTCTTCCTTTAAGGGTTGATTAAACAAATAGCCTTGAATGCAGTCACACTTAAACTGCCTCAGAATTTCTAACTGTTCCATTGTTTCAACACCCTCAGCTACCACTTGATAGCCAAGAGCTTGTGAAAATTCAATCATCATTTTCGTCAACTTTTGATGTTTATCATTCTCAAGGATCAGATCAATGAACGTCTTATCAATCTTAATTTCAGAAACATCCATGCGATTAAGGTAATTCAAGGAAGAATAACCCGTACCGAAATCATCTAAAGATATCTGAAAGCCTGCTGCTTTTAGTTCTTCAAGCTTTCTTAAATTCTCCTCAAAGGAATCTAATAAGATAGACTCTGTTATTTCTAAATAAAGTTGTTTTGGATCAATAGCCTCTTCGGCAATGATTCTTAATATGTTGTCAGAAAAATCGGCTTGCATCACTTGAACCGGAGATATATTCATACTGACCTTAATATCCGTGTGCCCATGATCCACCAATTTCTTCTTAAACGCGCAGACTTGTTTGAATACCCAATTGCCAATTTCAACAATTTCTCCTGAGTGCTCCGCCACCGGAATAAAATAGGTAGGTGATACTCCCCCAAGTTCAGGACTATTCCATCTGAGTAAAGCTTCAAAACCAATAATTTCCCCTGAAATAGTTTCATGTTGGGGTTGATAGACCAGATAGAATTCATTGTTATGGATGGCTGATTTGATGCATCTTTCGACCTTTAGCTTTTCATCTAAGCTGTTTCTCATCTCAGTGGTATAAAAAACCGTTTGATTTCTTCCTTGTTCCTTTGCTGCATACATAGCAATATAGGCATTTTTGAGCAACTGTTCTCCAGATTCTCCTTGCTGGGGATAAATGGCTATCCCACCACTAGCAGATAGCAAAAATTCATTAACACCCCTTTTAAAGGTATGGGGAAATATATGAAAAATCTCTTTTGCATAGATGGTTGCCTCTGTAGATTGTCCTAATCGCGCAAATATGACAAACTCATCGCCACCTAAACGGGCAACAAATCCTGTACTCCCAAAATGCTTGGATAAGATTTCTCCAACTTCCTTAAGTACTTCATCCCCTAAAGAGGGACCAAAGGTATCGTTGATCAACTTAAAATTATCCATATCCAAGAAAATAACCACAACTTCCTCTTTATTTTCAGAAGCAAAGGTCAGCTCTTCATTTAACCGTTCATAAAAATAGATTCTATTGGGAAGACCTGTTACAAAATCGTAATAAGCCAATTGTTTGATTTTTTCCTCTTGGGTCTTTTTGTCTTGAATGTCTGAAAAAGATCCGGTTATACTTGTTACTTTTCCCTGGGCATTTTT
>CAZJIO010000033.1:17890-21436 GCA_964546035.1 uncultured Eubacteriales bacterium
TCGATATTGGTGGGTTTTATTTAGGGTTCTCGCTTCAACTTCAATACGATCTTTTTCCCCACTAATGAGACTACGCAGTTCTGCTTTTGCATAGTCGACTTCTAGGGGATGTATTAATGGGCTAAAGCTCTCTATAGTGTCTGCAAAGGCATTTTCATCATCCCCATAAAAATCCTTCCAGGAACTTGAAAAGAACTTCTCTCCGTTGAGATAATCAAAATGCCATAGCATTTCACTGCTGGCTTCAAAAATAGATCGATACCGTTCTTCACTTTTTTCCAAACTGTTGTTATTATTTTCAATTTGAGTGAGCATATTGCCAATATTATCTTTCATGGTGTTGATGGCGTGGGTCATTTGACCAATTTCATCGCTGCCATCATATATAATCGTCGCTGGGGTCATATTACCCGAGGCTAATTGCTTACTAACCTCTACAACATTGTTTAAATGTTTACTAATGCTCTTACTGATTCTCTTTATAATTAAAAAGCCTAGAAAAAAGGCAATGATAATCATTAACACAAGTATTTTAGGCATTCTATCCAGATATTTATTCGCACTATCGATCGCTTTTTTTTGTTCCTCAAAATACTGATCATGAATACTCCCTAATTTCGTCACAATATCCAACCGCATTCGGATCAGTCGGCTCTGGACATCCATTAAGACCACAGGATCATTGGTTTCCATAGCAAAAACAGCCTCTTTCTCAAAGGTCTGACTATAGGATGCAAGAAGAATTCTGACTCCATTGAGATGTTTTCTTACGCTTTCATCACTCAGGTTAACTACCAATACATCCAATTCTTGTTGTAGTTGCTTTTTTTGAAGATTAAACTGCTCCAAACTTGAACGCTTACCTTCGATAAAATAGTTTTGAGCTGTTAAATCCAATACTTCAATGGCTTGCATCATCTTATGCACCGACATAAAGTAGGCGCTTTTTTCATTAATAATTTCATTTTGGACTTTTATTTTTGAAATCATACTCATAGAAATAACAAGTGTCACAAGCATCAAAGCGACAACAGATAAAAAGCCAACTACATATTTCATACTAATGGATAGATTATGCCAAAAACGCTTCATTTGATGCTCCAATCACGGGTTTTAAAATTCTACGCTATAGGTTTAATTATAACCGAGTGCCCCAATTGGCGCAATCAATTTAGACAGTAAGTAGGTCCGTACATAAAAAAAGACAGTCACTGAAATACCTTAATGACTGTCTTTTCCATATCTTAGAACTGAATGCGCTTACGGGATTTACCACTTTCATAAATTGCGCAAATTAATCTTTGAGTTTTATAAGCATCCTCAGCAGTAATCTCAGGTTGAACACACTTTGTGAGGGCTTCATAATAATTATTGATCTGTTTAACATGACTAACACCCCAATAACTTTTGACATTACCATAATTAAAGGATTCTTTAGGATCTTTATCCGCAATAAGTTGTCTGCCATCTTTAAATCTGACCACAGCCTTATCACCTTCCATTTTAACGAAACCCTTTTCACAATGCAGTTCTATTTCAACAGGGGCATCATAACCATAATAATTAATGGTATGAAAGCTTGAAACCACACCATTTTTATATTGAATGACACCTTCTGCACTGTCTTCAACTTCAATGATTTCATGGGCACGATTGCTGATGTTTGCATCCACATAGACAATTTCACTATCAATAAACCATCTCAAAAGATCCATGGTATGAATGGCTTGATCGATAATAACGCCGCCACCTTCTAGTGCCCATGTCCCCTTCCAGTCGCTTTTTGAATAATATTCATCTGAGCGATTCCAAGTCACTGACAACTTACTTGAGATGATTGCACCTAATTGTCCAGATGCAAGGGTTTCTTTAATTAAAATAGAGCCAGGATTGTATCTGTTTTGGAATATAACACCCAAGACCACTTCTTTTTCCTGGGCTGTATCGATCATGGCCTTTGCGTCTTCCAATTGAATAGACATGGGTTTTTCAGTTAAAACATTGACCCCAGCTTGAACTGCATAAATGGCCATTGGGGCGTGAAGATAATGGGGTGTACAGATATGAACAACGTCTAAGTTTTCCTCATCAATCATTTTTTTATAATCCACATATGCCTTGCAACTGAATTCCTTTGCCTTTTCAATGGCTCTTTCTTCTTTATTATCACAAACAGCTACGATTTGTGCATCATCCCTTTCACTGACAGGATAAGCGTGCATTGGGAATATAACCCCACAACCGATGATGCCTACTCTTAATTTTTTCATGCTAATAACCCTCCAAGTTCTGCAGCTCTTAAGCCCACCAGATGTCGCCCTTTTCTTCAAAAACAATCACTTCTTTTAAAAATTCAACGGCTTTTGTAAGCCCTTCATTCATACTCATTAAGCCATCTTCATGTTCAATACTAATGGCATAATCATAACCCACCATTCTCAAAGCACTGATGATGTCTTTCCAAGTTTGCAAATCATGGCCATAGCCAACTGTTCTAAATATCCAAGAACGATCGACTTCTTTACCATAATGTGACGTGTCTAGCACACCATTTACAGCTGTGTTGTAGGGATCAATCTTTGTATCTTTGGCATGGAAATGGAAAATAGCATCCCCCAATTTTCTAATAGAAGCAACAGGATCTATTCCTTGCCAGAACAAATGGCTAGGATCAAAGTTAGCGCCTATTTCAGGACCCACTGCCTCACGTAGCTTCAACAGAGAATTTGTGTTATACACGGCAAACCCTGGGTGCATTTCAAGAGCAATTTTCGTAACACCATGGGCTTTTGCGAAAGCCACCGCCTTCTTCCAATAAGGAATGAGCACTTCATTCCATTGATAGTCTAATATTTTACCATAATCATCTGGCCAAGAGCAGGTTACCCAATTTGGATATAGTGAATTTTCACTATCTCCAGGGCATCCTGAAAAGGTATTGATTTGATGAATCCCTAATCTTTCAGCCAATAGGATTGTCTTTTCAAAAGCTTCATGAAATTCCGCTGCAAGAGCCTTTTGTGGATGAACCGCATTACCGTGACAGCTGAGTGCGCTGATTTCCATGTTGTATTTTTTGATGAGTGCTTTGAACCCTTCAAGCTTCGCTTCATCATTTAATAACTCGTCTGGGTTGGCATGAGAGGTACCAGGATAACCACCTGATCCAATTTCTACCATTTGTACCCCTAATCCACTTAAATATTTTAAGGCTTCCTCAAGAGGTTGACCTCCTAATAAAACTGAAAATACACCTAATTTCATTATTTTTTTCCTCCTTGTTAATATCCCAATGCTTTAAGATAGTTCATGCTGACTGTTACGTTGGCTAATCCGTTAGGTTTAGGTTGATCGTTTTCAATGACTAACCATTCAATGCCTATTTTACTTGCTTCATCAATAATGCCTTGAATAGGCATTGTACCTTCTCCAAGAGCTGCAAATTCCATGACGTGATCTACGACTTTTAGATCCTTCAAATGGACCAGTCTACATCTGTTTCCGTATTTTTCCATATAGGCAATAGGATCAATGTTGACACGGGTT
>CAZJIO010000033.1:21459-32978 GCA_964546035.1 uncultured Eubacteriales bacterium
TAACCACTGGGTATCCAGTTCTATTTCAACACCGGCTTCTTGCGTTAAGTCAAACAACAGGTCTAAACCATATGTACCGTCTATGAGATCAAATTCATGGGCGTGGTTATGGTAGAGGAGTGTCATGCCATTTTCTTTAATGCTTTTGCTTGCCTCATTTAAGACACTTGCAATGGTTTCTAAACCTTTTCTATCCTCCCATCTTGAAAAAGGACAAATAATAAAAGAATTTCCTAAAATTTTATTGTATTCAATAATGGCCTGAAGGTCACTTTCTAAAGCTTCGATAGAAGTATGACTGCCAGTAGCAACGAGTCCTAAATGATCGAGTTGTCGCTTAACTTCTTGGGCAGTGTAATCATAAAAGCCTGCAAATTCAATGCCTTTAATGCCTAGATTAGCAACTCTTGCTAAAGTACCAAAAAAATCCTTGGAACACTCTTCTCGTAATGTATACATCTGTAATGCGATTTTCATAATTCTCCTTTTAAAAACTGTTTATTTGAAATAAACTGCTTTGCCTGATTCTGCAGAGCTGTAGATGGCTTCTAGAATTTCTGTTACCATGAGCGCTTCTTCAGGTTTCACAACAGGTTCTGTGTCATTGATAATACAATCAATCCAACTTCTTGCTTCCACATCCGCTGCATCTAAAGATTTTCCTTCATAGAAAGCAACCCCACCGGAAGACATTTCTGGCTTCTTCACATAAAGCTTACCATATTCAGTCCCATTGATTCTTAAACCATCCTTCATATCTGCACCAGCTTTTGTGCCGCAAAGGGTGGTTTGAGCTTCACCCACTTCAAGGGTATTGAGAGCCCAACTAGATTCAAGGATAATGGTGGAACCATCTTCCATGGTAATAAAACCAAAAGCTGAATCTTCAACGGTAAATTCTTCAGGATTCCAGTCACCAAAAGCATTGCCCGTTTCTGTTTGATATCTTAATTTATTGTGCTTAGCACCAACCACCATTTTAGGCTTGTAATTGTTCATCATCCAAAGGGTTAAATCAAGTGCATGTGTTCCTATATCAATTAATGGACCACCGCCTTGCTCCTCTTCCTTGAGAAAAACACCCCAAGTAGGGACGGCACGTCTTCTGACCGCATGGGCTTTAGCAAAATATACATCTCCTAAATCGCCCCCTACACAAGCCTTTTTAAGAAAAATAGAATCTTGTCTGAAACGATTTTGATATCCGATGGTTAATTTCTTCCCGGTTCTCTTGGAAGCTTCAAGCATTGCTTTTGCACCTTCAACGGTTTTTGCCATAGGTTTTTCACACATAACATGACATCCCGCTTCTAGGGCTGCAATGGTAATAAAGTCATGGGAATTGTTGGGTGTACAAACATGTACCACATCCAGTTCATGCTCAGCTAATAAAGTTTTATAATCTGTATATACCTTTGCTCCTTCAGCACCAAAATCCTTTGCTGCTTTTTCAGCTCTTTCTTCAATAATATCGCAAAACGCTACCATTTCTACTTCCTCAACATTGGCTAGTGCTTTCATATGTTTATTATTAGCGATGCCCCCACAACCAATAATAGCGATCTTTAATTTCTTTTCCATCCGTTAATTTCCTCCTAGGTTTGTTCAAATATTAAGTTTATGGGCTTATTATAGTCTTAATTGTATAGAGTATCTTCAACTATCTTCATATGTATCCAAACTTATTTCACATTCATAAAAAGCTTCTCATCTGTATTTTCGCTGAGAAGCTTTAGATTTTATCGATATTGCGTTGGCGTTATGCCGGTGATCTTTTTGAACATTTTGTTAAAATTAGCTGAATTATTAAAGCCACAGAGTCCAGATATTTCAAGAATGGTTTTATCTGTCCCTTTCAGGTATTCAATGGCTTTAGAAATTCTTTTGCGGACAATATAATCTGTCAAAGTCAACCCATTGTATTTTTTAAAAAAGGAAGAAAAATAGGTAGGATTCATGTGCGCAATGTCTGCCAGCTCTTGGAGCTTAATATCCTTATCGTAATTGTTATCCACAAAATCCGTGATTTTATTAATGATTTTGATTTCATAATTTTTTTCTTCATCTGAATTCTCTTCAGCTACATAATTATAATGCCTCAGCAAAAGCACTAACATATTGAGCAATTTTACCTTAGCCATTAAATTGTATTCTGGTAGCTTGAGCTGGAATTCTTCTTCCATTTCGAAAAATAGTTCTTGAATCTTTTTAGTAGCACTGTTATTCACATCTAGTTTATGAGAAAAATTTTGACCCCGATCAAAAAAAATCTTCAAATACCTGGAATCAAAATCATTGTCTCCCGACCAAACCAATCGGGGTTCAAAGTGAATCACCATATTGGTCATTCTTTCATTTTCATTCATCTCGATGCCATGGGCTTCAATATTACTGATGATAAAGATGTCATTTTTTTGTACGTCATAAACCTCATTCCCAATGTAATACTTGCCTGTTCCTGATTTAACGATAGACAGTTCTAACCTATTATGGGAGTGAATCACCTTATTAATCTTTCGATCACCATGTAAAACACTGGTTGAGAAATCCATATAATATTTTTCATTAATCGCAACTCTTTCAAACCAACTCGTTTCCACTGTGATTACCTCTGTTTGTAGATTGTTATCTTCATTATAGCTTTATTGACCCAATGTGACAAGAGTCTTCTAGAACAGACTTTCCATCATTTTAGGTCTAATACCCTTTCTAAAAAGAGGAATTTAGAGCTCGAGAGAGAATATAATGATTAGAATGAAAGAAATAAGTCATAATTTATTTTTCCAGATGTATATTAATTCAAAAAGGGGTGTTTTTATGCATATTAATTCTTTAATGATTCCATTTGAAGCCTTACAAATCGTTAGAACAAACGAAGAAATCGGCGATGCTTTAGCTCACATCAAATCGGGTGGTTTTTTATCCCTACCTGTTGTGGATGAACAAGATTGTTTTGTTGGTGTTTTATCCCGAAGGTATATTTATGAAGAATATTTTAACAACGACGAAGTCGATAAAGACGCCTTCAACAAAAGAAAAGTTCATGAATTTATGAAATCCAAATTACCTGTGACAAAAGATAATATTTACATAGAAGAAGCTGCTTTATTGCTTTTCGAAAGTAAATTAACCTTTTTACCCGTTGTAGATGAGCACACGAACCGATTAAAAGGGATCATTACTTCTGGTAAACTCTTGGCTGAGTATAAAAATATATTCGGTATTGGCTACCCTAAGTTGGTAATTTATATCTACGACTTTAAAGGAAAAATGGCACAGATTGCCAATATCATTTCCAAAACAGGTGGTAGCATTAAAAACATCGTTCAAACAGATACTGAAGTCATGGGCTTCCAAGAAATAACCCTTCGCGTTGAAGCAAAAGACATTCATAAAGTCGTAAAACATTTACAAAAAGAAGGCATAGAAGTTAGAGAATTTACGGAGTAAAAGAACACGGGGACGGAGAAAGTGACCACTTTCTCCGTCCCCGATTTTCTTACAAATCAGACATAAACTGCATTATTTTATCGTCAACACGGGGTAGAAACTCGTGTCCAAAATCAGGGTATAACACCATCTTCTTAGCCCCTTCTATCTTATTGTAAACACTGAACTGAGATGAAGGGGGGCATATATTATCCATGAGCCCTGTAATAAATAGCACTTCACCTTTTATACGTTTGGCAATATTTTGTATATCGATATAACTGAGCGTCATAAAAACGTGGTCTTCTCTCTCATGATTAGGATCATGATGTCTAAAGTATTCTTTCAATTCGCGATATGCATCTTTGGCTAAATCCATATCCCAAACCCTCTTATAATCACATAAAAAGGGATAGATCGGCGCAAGCTTTTTAATACCTGGCACCAGTGCCGCACAAGCTAAGGTTAAAGCGCCACCTTGTGATCCTCCCATAGCGCCAACTCGGGTTGGGTCTACTTCAGGAAAATTCATCACTATTTTAGCAAGTTGAGCAGTATCTAAAAAGATGTCTCTAAAGAGCAAATGATTTGGACCATCATCTAAACCTCTGATAATATGGCCATTCAGGGTTGTTCCACTTACCCCACCCCGATCCTCAGAAGTCCCCCCTTGGCCTCTACAATCCAAAGCTGCAACAGAGTATCCCATGGCTACAAAAGCTAATTTATGTGTCCAATCGCTGGAATCCATAGAGTATCCATGAAACTGAAGTATGGCTGGATGTGGCTCAGTCACATTTTTGGGTCTTATATATTTGGCATGGATTTTAGATCCTTTGACCCCTATGAAATAGAGATCAAAGCATTCGGCAAAAGGCACTTGAAAGTCACTTTTCACCAGTTCAAATTCAGTCGATAAACTGTTCATTTCTCTTAAGGCATCGTCCCAAAAAGTATCCAGGTCGGCAGCACAAGGGCTGGACCCCTTATAGACTTTAAGTTGTTCTAAAGGCATATCTAGACAAGGCATAATAAATTCCTCCATGTTGTATTTTAATATTAAAAGGCGTTTACTCCGGATATTCAATCCGGGTCGGTTCTGATTTATTACCTGCTAAATCGAGAGCAAATACTTCAAAGGTATGTTTCTGAGTCACATCAAAATTCTCTACAATAACTTCTCTAACTTTACCTGCACTCAATAATTCCCCATCCATATGAACCTCAAAAGATTTGATGCCATAATTATCATATCCGCTTTTCCAGGTTAAGAAAAGACTGGTATCTTTCATTTTACCTACTAAATCCGTAACAGGATCTGGCGCTTGAGTATCAATGAATTCCACACCCAATTCGTAGACGCGGACATAATCCACTTCCATGGTTTGAGGAAATATCGAATCATCAATCCCTTCTTGTCCACCCCAACCACCACCAATAGCTATGTTTAAAATCAAATAAAAGGTTTCATCAAATGGCCAAGAGCCGTGACCCAACCCTTCATTATGATAGGTTATGAACAAATGATCATCTACATAAAGATCCATTTGAGTGGGTGTCCAATCTAAGGTATAGGTGTAATAATTTTTGGAGGCATTTTCAGCAATAATTGTTGCTGTTTTTTGCCCACCTGATCCTCTCCAATTGTATGTACCAGAATGAAAACTACCATGTACATTGTCCATATCAAAACCAACGTGTTCCATGATATCGATTTCACCACTTCTTGGCCAATCCCCATACTTATTACCCGTGGAAAGCATCCAAATAGCTGGCCATGTGCCAACGCCTTCTGGTAATTTTGCATTTATTTCGATTCTTCCAGTGGACCACTTGGCTTTACCATAAGTGGTCAGTCTTGCAGAAGTATAATTTTTCGTATCCTTAACTTCTTTTTTTGCCGTAATCGTTAAGATACCTTTGTCGACCCAGACATTGTTTTCAACAGCACCGGTATAATATTGAAGTTCTCCATTGCCCCAACCCGTTCCACCAACACCTCCAATCCACTTTTCTTTATCCGGTAAGCCCTCATATTCAAACTCATCTCCCCACACCAACTCGCCAATGACTCTGACGAGGGAAAGTTGACTGATGATGACTTCCTGACCCACTAGATTATTCTTCCAATGGATTTCAAAAACTGCCCCTTCATCAAAGGGTTGTTCCATTATAAAATCAAAGGTCTTTTGACTGAGTGTATCCGTTAGCTCTAGTGTTTGCTCCCCATAAATAAGTGCTGGATCTGTTGCATTTTTCACTAGAATTTGTACTTGTGTGGCCTGCTTAGCAACAGCATCAAAAGTAACGCGATATTTTTTACTTTGCTCTAAAGTGATGGGCGTTTGTTTTAAAATGACACCTTGCTCATCATCCACTTTATCCCAAACCAGCGATAAACCACCTGCTTCTGGATAAGCTACTTGAACAACTCCTTCAGCGTGAAGAAGTTCCCACCCCTCAAGCTGTCCCTTAAAATCACTGTTAAGGAGACCATTCTCACCAGGGGCAATGACTTTTTTCCCACCCTTAATTTCCTTTTCATAACTAATGGGTTCAACGACCTCTTGAGTCGTTTCTTGTGTCACCGGTTCTTGTGTCACCTGGGTAATATTTGTTTCTTCATATACGTCTTGAGTCTTTTTTTTACACGCTGTAAAATTCAAAACCAAACTGAATGATAGGGCCAAAACAATCCACTTTTTCATCGCTCTTACTCCTTTTTTTTACTAAAAGCAGCACGTTCTGCCCTTAATTCTTGAACTAAATCTATGAATTTCCATTCCTTAGAGGTCTCTGTGATGCAAGCATATATGGGTCTTCCTAGCCCTAAAGATTTAAAGTCTCCAATAAAATAATGCAACTCAAAATCAGAAACAGCACTAAAAAGAATGACCTTCTCCTCAAGTTCATCCACTAAGGGTCTGCTCTCAAAGTTTTCTTCTAAACAGGCATTAATCGGGGTCTCGACCATTTCAGGCTTTATTTCAATACATGTGGAAAACCCTTTTTTTTGGGCATATATCCTCACTTGTTTAACTTCTAGCTCTTGGAAACCGTACATGAGTAAGCAATGCTTCCCAGGTGTCCTTTTTTTACTTTTTGTATCGATGGCTTTAAATGACATCTACTGTTCCTCCCATTTATAGAGTAAAAAAAAGAAAAACAAAAAGTTGCTTTTCTTTTTTCATCTTTATTCAATTATAAACGCTCTTTTTTTCCTAGTCAAGTCTAGCGTTATACATCGCCTCTAACGGTAGACTGTTTTTTAGTATTTTTGTTGTGATTCATATTTTCTTGGGTAATGGGTGTTTGACCGTTGCTCTTTTCTTTTCTTGCAATTTTGTTGTCGGGTTGACTGTCTTTTGGCATCATTTTCTCCTCTAGGGTTTATTCCTCTAATTCTTCAAGGGTAACTTCATGTCCTGTACTTTCAATTCGTTCCTGAATTTCTTGCTGAGTTGCAGGCGGGTTGTATTCTACTTCAATGCTGCTTTCCACTGGATTCACAGCCACGCCCCCAATGCCATCAATTTTATCTAGTGCCTTTTTTAGTTGAACTTTATCTGTGTTATTTCTAATACCATTGACCTTAAATAATACTCTTTTCATACCATCATCCTTTTTCATCTTAGTCCTTATTATTTTGAGTCAAATGCCTCATTATTATTCATCTAGCTATTACTAGGTATTACTAGGTATTACTGGTTATTTCACCCATTATTTTGAGCAAAAAAAGGGAGCCTTTTACAGCTCCATCTATTTAACGTTCATCAAAAGTCTTATATTCACGTCTTGGTTCAACACATTTATAGGCTGGTCTTGTGATCTTACCGTCATTCACAATTTCTTCAATTCTATGAGCTGCCCAACCTGAAATTCTAGCAATTGCAAAAAGTGGTGTGAAAAGTTCTTCAGGAATACCTAACATTTTATACACAAAGCCCGAGTAGAAATCCACATTGGCACTAACACCTTTATACATTTTGCGCATTCTTACTATGACTTCAGGCGCCAGACGTTCAACGCGGTCATATAATTCAAATTCTTTTTCCAAGCCTTTTTCTCTAGCCAAACTTTCAACATATCCTTTAAATATAAGTGCTCTAGGATCTGATACTGAATAAACGGCATGACCAATCCCATAAATGAGCCCTGATTTATCAAAAGCTTGTTTGGTCAAGAGCATTTCCATGTATTTAGCAACTTCTTCTTCATCTTCCCAATTTTGAATGTTGCTCTTGATGTCTTCAAACATCTGAACCACTTTAATATTGGCACCACCATGTCTTGGTCCTTTGAGAGAACCCATAGCTGCAGCGATGGTTGAATAGGTATCTGTTCCTGTCGAAGTGACGACATGGGTCGTGTAGGTTGAATTATTACCCCCACCATGCTCAGCATGTAGGACAAGTGCTAAGTCTAAAAGCCTTGCTTCCAATTTTGTATAGCTGTTATCCGGTCTCAACATATGCAAGATATTTTCAGCTGTACTCAACTCAGGTTTTGGACTATGTATGAATAAGCTACCGTTGCCATGATAATGGGCATAAGCTTGATATCCATAAACTGCCAATAGAGGGAAATAAGCGATCATTTCTAAGCCTTGACGCAACACATTAGGAATACTGTTGTCATCTGGATTATCATCAAAACTATAAAGGGCTAAGACACTTCGTGCAATCACATTCATCATGTCTTTGCTCGGTGCCTTCATAATCATATCTCTCACGAAATCATCTGGAAGTTTTCTGTAAGCGCTCAATACTTTTTCAAAATCTAGAAGCTTTTCTCTTGTAGGTAAATCTCCAAATAAAAGTAGATAGCAGGTTTCTTCAAACCCAAATCGTTCTTCTTTCAAAAATCCGCTAACCAAATCTTCTATATCTATTCCTCTATAAATCAGGCGACCAGCTACAGGAATCATTTCACCCTCATCAATAACGTAAGAATGAACCTCACCAATACGTGTTAATCCTGCCATGACGCCTCGACCACTAATATCTCTAAGGCCTCTTTTAACGTCATACTTTTTGTATAACTCTGTGTCTACCAGGTTGCACTCTTTGACTATTTGGCTCCAATCTTGTAATTGGGCTTCTAGCTCTGAAGATTTCTTATTGTCATTCACTATCGCTTACCTCCTATTTTCAATCTGTTTTTAAACTTGGATATTAGAATATTCTAACACATATATGAATAAAAATACAAGACGTTTTTGTCGATAGATTTATTTTCATTTACTTGACATTTCCATCATATTATTATAATATATTGATATAATGATTTCAACGTTAAAAGCACACTATGTATTGTGAAAAAAATAACAACCATATGCTTTTACCGCTGAAATCACATAAAGATTGAAAGAAGGTTTATTTATGAAGAAAAAAGTTATCATAGTTGGTGGTGTTGCTGGTGGTGCAACTGCCGCAGCACGGTTACGAAGACTCGACGAATCCTTGGAAATCATACTCTTCGAGAGGGGCTCTTACATATCCTTCGCAAATTGTGGTCTCCCTTACTACATTGGTGGCACAATAAAGGATCGTGATGCTTTATTGGTTCAAACGCCTGAATCTATGCGGTCTCGCTTCAACATGGATATTCGAATCGATAGTGAAGTGGTGCGCATTGATCCCCAACAAAAAAATGTGACCATCAAGGAATTACAAACAGGTAATTTCTATGAGGAAAGTTACGATGTACTCGTACTATCTCCTGGGTCCTCCCCCATTAAGCCAAAATTACCTGGAATTGATCGTCCTAATATATTCACGCTTTGGAACATTCCCGATACCGATGCTGTAAAAAGTTATATTCAAGACCATAACGTTAAACGCGCTACTGTCATTGGCGGTGGTTTTATTGGCGTTGAAATGGTGGAAAATCTGCATGAATTAGGTATACATGTCACCCTAGTAGAAATGTTAGATCAGGTCCTAGCCCCTATTGATTTTGAAATGGCACAACTGGTTCATGCCCATTTATCCAGTCAAGGTGTTCAATTACACCTTAAGAATGGCGTTAAAGGCTTTGAGTATTCTGAAGGTGTTACACAGGTTGAACTTCAAGACGGGACAACAATCCCTTCAGATCTTGTTATTTTAGCCATTGGTGTCTCGCCAAACGGACAACTTGCTCAAGCCGCTGGTCTAAAAACAAATGCCCGTGGTGGTATCATCGTTGATGCACATCTGCTCACCAGTGATCCCCATATATATGCCCTTGGCGATGCCATTGAGGTATTAGATTATGTGAATGAAGTTCCTGCCATGATTCCCTTAGCAGGTCCAGCCAATAAACAAGGCCGTATCGTCGCTAATAATATCGTTGGCAGACCCGAAATCTACGAAGGGACTCAAGGGACTTCTGTTGCCAAAGTATTTGACTTAACCGTCGCTTCTACTGGTACCAACGAAAAGATTTTAAATCGCCTCGGTAAGGTCTACGAGAAAGATTATTTTGTCACTGTCATTCAACCCAGATCCCATGCTGGCTATTATCCTGGCGCACTACCCATGACTCTAAAGGTCATTTTCGACCTTCAAGGCAAGGTTCTTGGTGCACAAAATGTGGGTTATGATGGGGTTGAAAAAAGAATAGATGTTATTGCAACTGCTATGAAATTTGGCGGTACCGTACAAGACCTAAAGCGTTTAGAGCTTGCTTATGCACCCCCTTATTCTTCTGCAAAAGATCCTGTCAACATGGCCGGATTTGCTGCCGAAAATATATTAAACGGTGATCAATCGCCAATTTTATGGCGAGAAATTAAGGATTTAGACCTTTCACAAACGGTTCTACTCGATGTCAGAGAAACGGTTGAATCTGGTATTGGGTCCTTACCGAACGCAGTTTTGATGCCTTTAAATCTATTAAGAAGCCGCATGAGTGAATTGCCTAAAGACAAAGAGATTATTGTGTTTTGTGCCGTTGGCCTTCGGGGCTATATTGGTGCTAGAATTTTAAAGGAAAATGGTTTTAAGGTACGTAATCTCATCGGTGGTTACAGTTTTTATAAACTTTTTGTAAATGATTACTCTAACCCAAGCTGTCTCATCTCAGAAAATGACCCACCCATTGGTGATGATGGTACCCCAGAAATAGATGAACCTATAAACACCACTTTTGAACCTGCTAACACCATCTTGCTCAATGCCTGTGGTTTACAATGTCCTGGCCCACTTATGCAAATGAATGCAAAGTTCCATGACCTTAAAATTGGTGATGTCCTTCAGGTATCTGCTACGGATCCAGGTTTTGCCGTAGATGCTAAAGCATGGTGCAAAAAAACAGGCAACACCTTTATCAAAGCTGAAAAAAGAGACAAAGAGTTCCATATCTTCCTAAGAAAAGAGGGCGGCGTTGTTGCTCCCCTAAAAACCATCTCCCACAGAGACGATTCCACAATGGTGGTCTTTAGCGGCGATTTAGATAAAGCTTTAGCTGCCATGATTATTGCCAATGGTGCCCTCGCAATGGGTAAAAAAGTGACCCTCTTCTTTACATTTTGGGGTCTTAACATCTTACGCAAACCTGAAAAAGTCTCTGTATCCAAATCACTCATTGAAAAAATGTTTGGTTTTATGATGCCACGCGGCAGTAAAAAGCTCACCCTTTCTAAAATGCATATGGCCGGCATGGGTACAGCAATGATCAAAGGTGTTATGAAAGACAAACACGTTAATACTTTAGAGGAATTAATTGCTTCTGCCCTAAAAGGTGGCGCAAGTTTTGTAGCTTGTACCATGTCCATGGATTTAATGGGTATTAAGAAAGAAGAGCTCATTGAAGGCATAGATTTTGGCGGTGTCGCCGCTTATCTTGGTGCAGCCGATGACGCCAATCACAACCTATTTGTTTAACTGGCATCTATTTGGGTCATACTAGTCTTATCTTTTGAAATTGAAAGGGAGCCTGTTATGAAGCAAGTACAAGATAACCTGAAACAAGTACACTATGTGACCTATGAATATGATAACGTTGAAGAAAAGGAAAGTCATATGGTTGAAATGGCCACAGATGATTACGAAATCCTAGAACGTTTTGAGGATGCCCACAAAGTTATTTATAGAAAATTCATTCAC
>CAZJIO010000034.1:0-692 GCA_964546035.1 uncultured Eubacteriales bacterium
GGGCATATTAACGACTGATAAAATGATAAAAGTCAGCACACCAATAATGAAGGAATCCAGTATTTTACCCCCTAGAAAACTGCTAAAGATTTTTCGTGTACGTCTAGAAAGCTCAAGAATTCTCGCGGCTGCTTTCACTGTAAAGATGCCGTAAATCATCTTTTTCAAAATACTAATAAAACGATCTTTTTCTACCAGCATATAAATGGATAAAATAATGCCTAGAAAAACATTCCAAACAGAACGTGCTGTATTTCCAAGGAAAGCAAGCAGTAAAGTTAATAACTCACCCGTAATATTACTGATATAAAGCGCCAACTCGTCCCACTGGATATTAATGAACGCGATAACCTCTGGTGGAAGTAAAATATCATCTGAAAGTCCTTGAATGTATTCTGTCGTACCTCTGATATAATCTGGCATTTTTACAACAAGCCCAGCAATGCTCTCCACAAGTTGCGGAAAAACAAAAGCCAAGAAAAGATAGACGAATAATCCTGCTGTAGCATAGGCCAAGAAAAGTGAAATCCTGTGTAAGGCCTTGCCTCTGATGTTCTTGATCATGGGGAACTTAAAAAACAGCTTCTTGAAAAAATTCAACAGAAAATTAACAAGATAGGCCAATATGAACCCATAAACGAAAGGATACATAACAGAAACATATCCCTCCAATACTTCCTGAAAGTCATCTA
>CAZJIO010000034.1:739-4127 GCA_964546035.1 uncultured Eubacteriales bacterium
AACGATAAAACTATAAAGCGCAATCGTTGTATGTTTCTTATTCCAATTCAACAAAATATTCACCTCGTAGGGATAGGATAAATGCTCAAAATACCCATTTATCATATCACATTATCGGCTAAAGTGCTATTGAAAAAGGACCTTCTATACCTTAATCAGGCTGCTATTATTCACCAAAGTCGTACTGTAAAGAAACAACACATCTTGATTGTCAAATTGGATATATTCATCTAACAGTGCATAATGAATATACCTTAAATCGACAAGGGTAATGGTGCTATATTCTCCCAACAAAAGGGGTGCTAAACTACTCGCAAAGGAATCTCTAAAAATGATCAACTCTTTGCCCGTGTGATTATTTGGGTTATTGATAGTGACAAGAGGTGCTGGTCCAGACAAAAAGACATCGTAGGCATCTATGCCTAGGAGATTCATTGGGTCATAAATTTTTATCGATTTTTCAGCCGCTTCATAATAATCTACTATGGCACCCTCAATTTCACTATTCGTCAGGTAAGTCAGTGTATCCGGTTGAAGGGGCAATGCCGCTTGTCCATAATAGGATCCATAGAAAGGAGAAAAGGTTTTTTTCTCATACAAGGCCTCCTTCATAGACCCAGAAAAATCCATTGTGCTTCCGAGTGTAGCAATTACTTTCTCTAAATTTTCTTGCTTCCAATGGATATCACTCCTATAATAATCCTCTAAAGTGAGCTGATCAAAAATATCAATATACGCCATTTCCTTGGTCGTGCTTTTAAGCCTAGCAATCATATCCTCATAATCAATAGAAAGGTGATGATCCCAGTCCTTGATGTAATAGTTTTTATCCGGGATAATCGAATAATACACTTTCATGTCCTTTAAATAAGTCTCATAAACTGCATTCATCTTCTCGCCCATTTGATCAACAAGTTTCGCCTGATAAGGGTAGTCCATTTTAAAAACAAAGCCATCTTTTATAAAAATATCATTGTTATCATATTTATTAAAAACAAAAAATTCCATTGACGCTTTAATCGTACGAAAGGGCTCTCTTAGAATCATTTGATCCAGTTGGTATTTTTCAAAGCTCTTAAAAAACGCACCACTTAATACGGTTTCTTTTGAAAACCTAGGAAGTACTTCTAAGTAGCGCCTTTCACTAAATGAAATACTTTTATCCGGCAAAATGATATTGAAACCAAATACAGCCAGTAGTACAAATGAAAATAAAAAGGTCATCCACCTATTCTTCATTTCAACCATCACCCTTCCTTCACTAAAATCTAAAATATAAAAATGGGTTAAACGATGAATCTATTAGAAACGCCGTGACAACGAGAAGCAAACAAATAATGACTATAGGTTCTAAAATCCCAGAAATAGATTGGCCCATTTTTCCCTTGAACACTTTTTTCATCACCTGAGAAGGAATCGGTGTCGCAAAAAGAACTGCCGCAAAGATCAGGACCTTATAACTGCCTAAATAATATAAAGATTCTGGTGAGTACAAAGGAATATTAAGTTGTCCAAGGAGCCCTTTCATATAGGTTCCCGCTTCAAAAATGTCCGAGCTATTAAAAAGCACAAAGCTAAAAGTCACAATCATCAAAGTGTAAACATGCGAAAATATGGCTGGAATTTTGGATAACCACACCAGCAAAAATTGTTTCTCTAGCACCAATATGAGACCAAATGCCAAACCCCAAATCATAAAGTTCCAATCCGCACCATGCCAAAACCCCGTACAAAACCAAACAACAAAAATATTAAAATACCATCGCCACTTAGAAGTCCGATTGCCCCCTAGTGGAATATAAAGATAATCCCTAAACCAGGTACCTAAGGATATATGCCATCTCCTCCAAAATTCCGTTATACTCCTTGAAATATAAGGGTAATCGAAATTTTCTAAGAAATGAAACCCAAACATCCTACCGAGTCCAATGCCTATATCACTATATCCTGAAAAATCAAAATAGATTTGCAAAGTGAACCCAATAGCCCCTAGCCAATAAAAGAGCACTGTGGGTTGTTCTGTATATATTGCAAATTTCCAAAGTTCTCCCAGCGCATTAGCCAGTATGACTTTCTTTGTTAGTCCGATAACAAAGCGTTTCACACCATAGGCAAAATCGTCCATGGTATGATTTCTACTTGTTAGTTCTTCATTAATCGTTTGATAACGCACTATGGGACCTGCGATTAACTGGGGAAAGAGGGATAAGTAAAGGGCCAAATAAGCAATATTCTTTTGTGCTTTGACTTCATTTCTATAGACATCTATGATATAACTCATAATTTGAAAAGTATAAAAACTAATGCCAATGGGTAAAGCTATTTGGAGAAATTTGATGTTTAGATTCAAAACAGTGCTCACATTGCTAGCAAAAAAGTTGAAGTACTTAAATAGTCCCAAAAATAACAAGTTTAGCACCAAAGCAGAGACAAAAACTATTTTACCCGTTTTTGTCTCTCTGTATTTTTCAATCAATAGGCCATGGACATAATTAAGAACAATAGAAAGGAGCATTAATAGAATATACTTTGGCTCCCCTACGAAATAAAAACTAAGACTTGCCAAGAGCAAGGTATAATTTTTATATCGGTTGGGTGTCACAAAATAAGCGATTAAAACCATCGGGAGGAAGAAATATAAAAATGTCATACTTGAGAAAACCATGGTTTTATCCTCTATTTAGCAAGTGTTTTAAAAGCTTCGTGTAATTTTGCTGATTCATTGTTCATAATGAGGATGACAACATTGTCGATGTGATCTACAATCACATTTTCCGGTTCAACCCCTACGCAAATCCATTTTCTTGGATCTACCTTAGTTTTAATCTCCTCTTTAATCTTTTCTATGTCTGCGCCTTCTTTAACTCTTAATAAAACGACTGAGTGAGCACTTGAACTCATCATAGGTTCTGAGGCAAGTCCTTCAAGGTATTCGATGTCGTTTGAACCAATAAAATATTGCTGATTTTCTGCGTTAAGGACAGTATCTACAGTCTCTGCCATTTCTACACCAGATTGTTCATAGGTCTTTTTAACGATCTCGCTCAGCTCACCTTTAAGGAAATTATTTTCTGAAATTGTATCCGTAGCTTTTTTCGAACATCCCGTGCTCGCAACTAAGATTGCACAAAGTAATAATAATAAGAAACTTTTTTTCATTTTAAACTCCTTAGATCTTTTATAGATCATTTTTATTTTTGTATCGATTATTGGACGCCAGGTACGTGTAAGAAGTTCCTTAATATTATTAGATGTTAAAAAAGGTATGCTATCCACCCAAGGACTGGATGTATATCATACCCTTTAATTTGGTTTAATAAGGACTAAAGCCTTGATCTAACCACCATTCTTCTTTGTAAATCTCATATTGCTTAGCAAATTGATCGAG
>CAZJIO010000034.1:4141-6198 GCA_964546035.1 uncultured Eubacteriales bacterium
AGCGAATCAACACTTCGTAGAGTTTTCTCGCTTCCTCGTAAGAGGTATTTGCCATAGCCTTTTCATAAAATAGGACTGCATCCTTTTCCATTTGCATACCAACACCAAAAACCGACATGGCCACCCCTACGGAATGCTTGGGAACTTTTACCCATTGATAGATTTCTGGAGACGGTGGATCTGCTACAAATGCCAAATTGAATGCATCTGTCGTTTCATTTTTGAGAGATTCGAACAACATCTTGAGATACTCTGTATGTTTGAGTTCTTCCTCCGCAAGGATTAAAAAAGCTTCTTTACTCTCAAGATTGGCTGTTTGATTGGCTGCCATTTTATAGAACTCATAGCCTTCTACTTCATTAATAATCGCTTGCTTTATAAGATCCAATTCTTCTTTTAACATATAAACACTCCTCGTATAGCAATATGGTCTATTTTATCACTCAAGGCGTGTACTATCAAGTCATTTCATAAGCTATCTAGGACGGAAACCAGTGTTTTGTACGATTAGCAATCTTAACGAGGGCCAGCATAACAGGCACTTCCACCAAGACACCAACAATTGTCGCTAACGCAACCGGAGAAGTGGGGCCAAATACAGCTATAGCAACCGCAACAGACAACTCAAAGAAATTGGAAGCACCGATCATCCCAGCAGGAGCAGCAATATTGTGTGGCAACTTAAGCTGTTTACTGGTCAAATAAGCTAAAAAGAAGATGAATACGGTTTGTATAATCAGCGGTACCGATATGAGCAAAATGTGCAAGGGATTATTCAAAATGACATCCCCTTGAAAGGAAAAAATAATAACAAGGGTTAAGAGCAATCCACCGATGGTTACATCATTAAATTTTGGAATAAACCGTTTCTCAAAATAATCCTGCCCTTTTTCTTTAACAACCCATAAGCGTGTTGCTATACCAAAAACGAGAGGTATCACGACAAAGAGTACCACGGATAATATAAGAGTATCAAAAGGTACGGAAATGTTACTAACGCCTAGTAAAAATGCAACGATAGGTGTAAACGCTATCAAGATAATCAAATCATTTGTGGCAACTTGGACCACCGTATAGGCTGCATCACCTTTCGTTAAATGACTCCAAACAAAAACCATAGCCGTACAGGGTGCCGCGCCCAATAGAACTGCGCCAGCTAAATAATTCTTGGCTAACTCAGGTGTAATCAATCCTTTAAATACAACCAAGAAGAAAAATGCTGCAATGCCATACATGGTGAATGGCTTAATCAGCCAATTGACAATCCAGGTAACAAATAAACCTTTAGGGTTCTTACCCGCATTTTTGATACTTTTAAAATCCACCTTCATCATCATAGGATAGATCATGAGCCAGATCAATATTGCAATGGGAATGGATACTTTTGCGTACTCAAAGCGACCCAAGAAATCAGGTATTTGAGGTAAATACTTACCTATTAATACCCCTACCACCATACAAAGCGCAACCCATAAGGTTAAATACTTTTCAAAGAAACTGATGCCACTATTTTTTTCCATTTTTCTTGACCTCCACAGTTTATTTATCAAATTCTCCGCTACTCACGCGTTGGAGTAACTCTTCCACTTTATTCTTAATTAAATCACGAGTGACTTCATAATCCTCGATTGGTCCACCGGAGGGATCGGTTAATCCCCAATCTTCTCTGTATTTACAAGGAACGAAGGGACATTCCACATTGCAACCCATAGTAATCAGGATATCTAGCTCAGCTGGAATATCGCTCAGAAGTTTTGGATGTTGCTCACTCATATCAATGCCCGCTTCTTCCATGACTTGCACCGCCAAGGGCTTTACTTGAGGATAATTTTCTGTGCCCGCAGAATAAGCCTCGAGTAAATCACTGCCGAGTTGCTTTGCCCATCCCTCAGCCATTTGGGAACGACAGGAATTGTGTACACATATAAAACCAACCACTTTTTTAGTCATCATAGAACCTCCGCTTTTTTATTTGTTTTATTTAAATATTCCAGTACTTCTTCTTGTTCATCACTTAAGTGCTCACATGTGTATGTACTTTCTTTATATCTTTCCAA
>CAZJIO010000034.1:6230-19544 GCA_964546035.1 uncultured Eubacteriales bacterium
CACAGATTTCCACATGTTTCACCTCAATTTGCAAATATTCATAAAGCAAGCCATGTAGTTCCTTAAATCTTTCATCCATTTCGTAAAATACCCACTGTGCCTTTTTACTGGCACTGATCATGCCCATACCTTTTAATTTGTTCAAATGTCTTGAGGCATTCGATTGAGAAATGCCCAGTATCAACTCTATTTCACAAACACACAAAGCCTTCTGCATCAATAGACCCAATATTCTTATTCTATTTTCATCGCCTAAAGCTTTAAAAAGTTCAGGTAGATTCATCATTTGCCTCCGTATGCGTATATTTGATTATACTCATATACTATTCGTTTCTCCTCTATTTGTCAACCCTACTTTTCTACTTTACGAAATCTTAACAAAAAAAAACTGCTTATCAGGCAGCTATTTCAATCTATAACTAACAAACGCTATTTTCAAGCCATCAGGTGACCAAGAATTCACATTAAGCGTTCCTTGTCCGCCAAACAATTCAACCAGCGTTGTATGGGCACCACCTTCTGCTGGCATCAACCGAATTTCCACATTTTTATTGGCTGGATGATCGCCTGGCTGAACATCACCTTTTTTATATGTAATATAGGCGACTGCTTTCCCATCTGGCGAAAGATGAGGAAACCAACTATTGTCTTCATCCAGAGTCATTTGCTCTTGCTCACTGCCATCTGATTTCATACGCCATATTTGCATAAGACCGCTTCTGACAGAATTGAACCATATGTATTGGCCACAAGGGGAATATTCAGGTCCATCATTAAGACCCGGTACATCTGTTAATTTCACTTCAATGCCACCTTCAGCTGGAATCTCATGAATATCGTATTCCCCATTGCGCTCTGCACAGTAGGATAGAGACTTGCCATCAGGTGACCAACCATGCAAATAACTTGGAGCAATTGGGGTAATCAAAGTTGGGGTACCGCCTTCAATGGGAAAGGTATAAATCCGAGACTGTCCATCTTCGTAGGTATGATGACTCACAGCTACCAACTTATTGTCTGGTGATAACACATGGTCATTATTACAATGATTACAAATACCTGAGTTAATAAGCTTACGCATCCCTGTTGCTATGTGGAAGGTGTAAAGTTGGCCTTGTGCATTGTAAACCAGCTCTTCACCGCTTTTTTTCCAGTTTGGGGCTTCGATTAATTCTTCAAATTCATGTAGGACAGTTCGTTTTCCAGTTGAAATATCTACTGTTTCTAAAATACTGATGACGCTTCTGTCTTCAATTTCATGACGTTGATTCTTCAATACGTTCATATGAATAGACTCCTTTATGCCCACTAAGCATGGGGTTTTATATTCAGTATAACACCCAACTCTTCTTCTGTATCCATGAATGTATAGCTGCCACCAGGATAGTAGCCATAGTGACGCGTGGCATTTCCACGTTCTTCTAGCATTTTAACGATGTCATCTCTTTTCTCATCTGTGCCAACAGAAAAGCCGATATGATGGACGCCATTGCCATTATGGTTCTCAAAAAATTCTTTCCAAGAGCTGTCTAGTTCATCTGGCTGAGTGAGTTCAATGGTAATCTGGCCTAATTCAATACAGGCTATTTTGGCACGGGTCGAAGATTTCTCCCCTCTATAATAAATCTGACAATCCTCAGGGCCAGAAATTTGGTCAATCTTCGGCATTTCAATGCCAAAAATTTCGCTCCAAGCTTTAGCAGTTTTTTCAATGTCTTTTACAACAAATGCAATTTGAATCAAGTTTTTCAAATCAATCGTTGGTGTTTTCATTTAAATGCTCCTTAGTGAATCTTTATTTTTTCTCTTATTGCGACTTCTCTAACAAAACGAACGGCCTCTTTATAAGCTTCATAGCTCGATAAATGCTCTACAAAAGCAGTTGTTTCTCTCCCAAGACCCTCACACAGTCTGAGCACAAGGCCAAAATCAATGCTTCCCTTTCCCGGAATGACTTCTTCAATACTACAAGGCAATACATCATTCATCTTGACATCTTTAATGTGAATGCTTTTAATGTAGGGTCCTAATTTTTGAAAGCATTCCGTTATAAAGGCGTTGCTGTAAATGAATCTTTTAGGCGTATTAATCATATTGGTGAAATCTAAATGAACTGCAAAAGCACTTCGGTCTACATCTTTTAGCAATTGTAAATAGGCATCAGGAGAATCCGGCACCATCCAAGGCATGGGTTCAATGGTGTAGAACGTGTTCCTAGGTTTTACCGCATCAATGATTTCCCGTATGCTGTCTACAATCAATTCATAAACTTCCTCTGAATAATTATCCTGATAAATACCATCCCACTTTTCCCCACGGGCTCCAACAATATTGACGCAGCAGTTAGCACCCATTTCTTCAGCTAACGCCAGTTGATTTTTACAGTATTCTAGTGCGTTTTTACGTTCTGTGGCATGGGTCGACAAGGGATTTTTCCATGCGCCAACCTCTGCTAACACTAAATTATTTTTCTTTATCGCCTCTAAATAAGCGTTCTTTTCTTCCTTTGATGTGTTTGAACTGACTGGCACAAGCACTGCACTGTACTTTAAATCTTGAACCAAAGCAATCCATTCATCGGGATTTGAAAAGGGTCTTTCAATACCACCACCAATTCTCATTTCCACGACCTCCTTTAGTCTAATTCTCCCAGCTTAAGTCCCAGCGGTAAAGGCTCAGGACGTAAACAAGTCGATTCCATCTGATAGATTTCGCCTTTTTTTGCACTTTGATCAAAACCCAACAGAGCCTCTGTCACATGATAGGCTAATGCTTCGTTTGCACGATGCTTTCTGCCATTAACTAATGCAAAAGCCATGTCTAATGGCCCCATACCCCTCATAAACTCAAGGGGTTGTTGATAAACCTGGGGCATCACTTGCAGATCTTCATATTTTGTTGAATAAGAAAGTTCTGGTCCACCAAACCTTTTACTTTGTAAGGCATCTATTACCCTTTCTTTTCTGAAAATTTTAATCTCGCCTCCAAACATATTGGGGTCTGGAATCATTAACGTGCCTTCGGTACCATAGATCTCAAACTTGGGCAATTGCGATAACCACATATCAAAACTCATGGTAATATTGGCCTGCACCCCCATTTCAAAGGAGATGATCCCCGTATAAGTTGTTGGGACATCTACATCTATGGTCTTACCCCATAAGGGCTCACTGTGAATTGTTCTCTTCGTCATGCCAATGCTAGAAAAGCATCCTAAGCGATCAATAGGTCCAAGTAAAGCGACTAGGGCAGTCAGATAATAAGGTCCCATATCCATCATCGGTCCAGCGCCATTTTTATAAAAGAACTCTGGGGACGCATGCCAAGTTTCAGCACCAAAGGTTGTCATATTGGCTGTTGCAGAAACTACTTTCCCAATCCAGCCTTCATCAATGATTTTTCTACAGGTTTGTAGCGAAGCACCCATAAAGGTTTCAGGCGCACAACCGAGCATTAAACCCTTACTTGCGGCTAACTCAATGGTTGCCCTAGCATCCTTCAAAGTGAGCGCTAAAGGCTTTTCACAATAAACATGCTTACCAGACATTAAAATCCTTTGATTAATCTCTGTATGTGCGATAGGAATGGTTAAGTTAATGACCATTTCAATTTCAGAATCAGCAAGGAGTTCTTCTACGGTGCATGCTTTTTTTATGGCATACTGGCTTGCAACGCCTTGTGCTTTAGATAGCATCAAATCTGCACACGCAATAATTTCTAACCATTCATACATTGCTTTTATATTGGATATGTAAATATGGCTGATGACACCACAGCCAATGATCCCGATCTTAACTCTTCTCAAAGTTTAAACCTCCTATGCTAATACGGCATTGCTTCCCCTTTATAATTGACAAAAGGAATATCCAGTTGAGGATCTAGGGTTTTATCAATAATAGAATAGATACCCTCCGCAGATTCTCTCGGTGAAATCTGTGCATTTTCTGCACCCATCACCGTTTGCATACGGCCAGGATGGACCATAAAAATTCTAACTTTTTCTTTACCCGGTGATGTCACCAGATAATTTCTAATTTTCTGAGTGTACATATTGACACCATGCTTAGAAATCGAATACGCCATATAAACATGCCCCTCAGATGATAAATGACCTGCTTCAGAGGTGATATTAATCACACAAGGCGCTTCAGCTTTATATATAAACGGGATGAACTTTTTCAAAACAATAGCAGGACCAACCGTATTAACTTCAAGGGTTTTGCGCAGCATCGCTATGTCTAATTCTTTGATAGGGTCAATTTTCTCGTACTTTGATTCCAACAACACACCTGCGTTATTAACGAGATAATCCAGATGTTCAAACTGGGTAGAGAATTTAATTGCATCGACTTCTACACCTTGCTCATCTGTTACATCCATTCTCAAGATCATAAGTTGTCTGGAGAATTGACTTTGCAGAAGCATTAAATCGACTTTTTCTTCCTCATCACCTATCCAGCCAGCAATCATTTGATCCCCATGTTCTAACCCAACTTTTATAAGCTCGAGTCCTAAGCCTCTACTTGCACCTGTGACTAAACCAATCATCCCATGTACCTCCAATTTATTTATCTATTTCTAAGAGCTCTAAGGTTAATTTCAATGTTTCTTTTGCATCGATATAGGAATAACGGCCACCCACCCACTCACCTTTTTGGATTTCTTTTAGCCCATTTCTATGGAAGGCTTCCACAATTTTTTCCATCCCATTGATATTAAATGCAATATGATGAATTCCTTCTCCATATGTGTCTAGGTCATGACGCCAAGTACTTGGTTCATGATCCGGTTCTAATAATTCAATATCAATATTCGGTCCTATATGGAAGAAAGCTTGTTTGGTCTGTGCTGGTGTTGCATTGCCTAAATAAACAGTCTTCGCAATATCTGGTGTTGCCGTGCTATAAATCGGAGGCTTTTCTACGCCTAATAAATCTGCATAGGCTTGTGCTACCACTTCAATATCATGAACCAATATACCAATCTGTGTCACCACTTGGGTGCCTAAAATATTTTTTTCCATATCCTTTTACCTTCTCTTTCACAAAGTAGTGTTGATGCGCTTTAACGCACTAATTATTAACTTCTTTAAATTTCATAAGCTTAAATAAAATAGCAATGAACATCAGTGCGATGACCAACAAAATCCAAGCCATTGCAGACGCATATCCCATTTTGAAATACTGGAATGCATTTTGATAGAGATATAGAGAATAAAAATTGGTTGCGTTGTTAGGTCCACCCTCAGTGATAATAAGAGGTTCCGCAAACCACTGGAAAACATTAATCGTTAAAGTAACGACATTAAATAAAATAACGGGTCTAAGCATCGGTAACGTAATTGAAATGACCTTACGAAAAAAATTAGCACCGTCAATAGAAGCGGATTCATATAAGGAAACGGATATATCCTGTAATCCTGCCAAATAAATGATAATGGCGTTTCCACAAGTCCAAATCATCATAAGAACAAAGGCAGGCTTAGCCCAAGTGGGACTCGCAATCCATCCAGGTCCATTGATGCCCACGTAACCGAGGATGCGGTTGATAATTCCTGTGTCTGGTTGCAACATCCAAATCCATAAAAGGCAAGCAATGACTGTTGGCACCAAGGTAGGAATAAAGAAAATAACACTAAAGGCAGATGAGCCTCTTAGCTTTTTATTATTGAGTAAAACAGAGACCGCTAGGGCCGTGACTGTTGTAATCGGAACCCCAATAATGACCATGTAGAGGGTGTTATACAAAGCTTGAATAAACACTTTATCTTGGAAAAGATTGGTATAATTCTCTAGTCCAATAAACTGAGGTGGACTTAAAACATTATAATCACACAAAGAATAATAAAAGGATGAGACAATAGGTATTAAGGTAAATGCGATGAGGCCTACGATCCAAGGGGATATAAAAATCATGGCAATCAAGGCTTCTTTTGTCTTAGCTTTCATTTGAACTTTCGTTATTATTGTTGATTTTTTCATTATATTTGCCTCCTTTATCCCTTAATACCAGACATTGCTACGCCTTCAATAAAATACTTTTGTAACAAAAAGAATATAAGCAGCACGGGCAAAATCATTACAACACCCAGCGCAAGTAGGACATGCCATCTCGGGTCTAAATTGGACCTAAGGAGCTGTGCAGCAAGTGATAAGGTGTATAAATCATCATCTGCCAAAAATACCAGCGGACCAATAAAGTCATTCCAAGTCCGTATAAAGGCAAAGATCGCTACAGTAGCTAAAACAGGTTTTGCCAAAGGTATAATCATAGTGGCATATATTCTAAATTCACCAGCACCATCTATACGAGCAGACTCAGTCAGCTCCTCAGGAATGCTTAAAAAGAATTGTCTCATTAAAAATATGTAAAACGGATTACCGAAAAAGCAAGTCACTGTCAACGGCAAAAATGTACCGATCCAACCCATTTTAGTGAACATTAAAAATAGAGGCACCATGGTTACTTGAAAAGGTAAAATCATCGTTACGAGAACAATCATAAACACTTTATCTCTATGGGGCCATCGTAATCTTGCGAATCCATAAGCAATAAAAGAACTGGAAATCAAGGAACCAATCACATTAAAAACCACAATAATAAGTGTGTTTTTTAAATATTTAAAGAAAGGAATGGCGGTAAATATCTCTTTGTAATTTTTGAATTGAAAATGATCGGGTAACCATTGAAAAGGTGTTCGAAATAATTCGCTGCTTTCTTTAAATGATCCTAAAAACAGAAAAACAAATGGGATAACAAAGGCTGCCGCTAAAGCCAAAAGAATAATATACAAAATGAATTGTTCTAAAGTGGCGTAAACTTTGGATTTATTGAGTCTCCCTCTTAAACGAGGTTTTTCTCTTGCATCCATATTCTTTTACCTCCAGAATTTTTACTTTATTGAAGGAGACGATTTTTCAATCGTCCCACTCCAATGATTAAATGATTGACTGATTTACTTATCCAGTTCTTTTTGTAATTTATTTTGTAACTCTGTCAAGAGCGGCATCGGATCTGCATCATTATAAATCACATCATCTCGAAGGGTTCTAAGGTCTACTGCTAATTGTGCACTGACACTACAAAGAGCTGGTAGGCCTGAATCCGGAGAATTAATTAATTTTCTTTCTAATAGATACATTTCATCTTTTGCTATTGTCCAGCTGACATCGTCGAAAGAAGCATCAACTGTTGGTACTGAACGCCAAACATCAAAGTTTGTTGCATTCACTTCTGGTTGCAGACAATATTTCACGAATAATGCAGCGAGTTGAGCATTTTTTGCGCCTTTAGGAATAGCAAACACATTAGCACCAAGGGTTGTGCTATTAGCACGTCCATTCTCAGGAACAGGAATCGGTGCAACTTTATATTCAACATCAGGTGCATAAATCTTTAGAGCATTTGCAAACCAATTACCTGTAATCGTCATTGCAACGGTACCCTTCATAAAAGGATGATCAGGCGAGAACATACCACCTGCACCTGCAACGAATGATTGGATGGATTCAGGATTGTATTTTTGTGCATAAGAAGACATCCATGTGTAACTATCTGCAACATTTTTATCTGTAAGGGTTAACTTGCCAGTTTCCACGTTATAGATATCAGATCCAAAGAAGAAAGGCCATGTAAAAGCATCATTTCCTGCATCGATCCAAGGAATAAAACCAAACCTTTCATATTGACCATCTGCACTTTTCTTAGTTAATTTCTCAGCATATTGATCCAATTCATCGAGGGTAGCTGGTGGATCATTTGGATCTAAGCCAGCTTCAATAAATGCGGCAGGACTATAATAAAGCATCAATGCATTACCATCTTGTGGAATCAGATAAGGCACCTCTTTATAGTTAATGATATCTTTGTATCCAGCAATAAAATCATCAATTTTCAATCCCATTGTCGACATATAAGGTGCCCAAGATTCGAAGGAACCTTGTGCTGCATAAGCATATGCTGAGGAATAATCATCTGCAATGATGAGATCTGGTGCAGTCCCCCCAGCAATAGCAGCTAGTAACTTACCATTGTTAATACCCGCAGCGTCTGTAACAAATTGCACATCGCATTTAACATTAGGGTACATTTTATTAAATTCATCTACTCTATTTTGGTCCCACTTCATCGAGTCTCCACTAAAACAAGACCAATATGTAAACGTTCCTGATAATTGATCGTCGGGTACATTTGCAACTGGAGTCACCGTGTCTTTTTTCTTTACACAACCTGCAAATGTTAATACTAGGACAAAACACATCATTAATGCTAGTAATCTTTTAATCATTGTATTTACCTAAACCTTTCATTTTACTTGTCAGTTGATTAACAGTTCTTTTAGCCAGTAACGCATAACTTATCCCTTTGGAATCCCCATAAATTTCTCCTTTCCCCATATAATCCTTGTTTCCCTTGATTTACAAGCCACTAAAGTCTTGTGAGTTTTGTACAGTATTTAATGACTTTATGGTTTCATACTACGCTTATTGCACATAATATTCTACTTACTTGTTGCTAAGTACATATCATATATTGCTATATTACAACTACCTATTTAATGATTAACTGGTTTTTAAGCGACAAAAAGGACCCATAATAGGTATAATGGGCCATTGCAAATAATATATTGGTATTATATGTTATATTGTATAGTAATTTGTAGCAACATTTGATTTTCAATTAACAGGAGGAGTGCAGATGGAATTATATAACGGCGCTTATGAGAATTTGGAGTTTGACGAGGGATGTTATATCAACATTTCTTTAGCACAAAACGAAGACACCTTCCCCTTACATTGGCATGCTGCAGCTGAAATTCTCATGCCTATAGAAGGCACCTATTCAGTAAATATCAACTCGATTCCCTACACTCTGAAAGCAGAAGATATCTTGTTTATATCCATTGGTGAACTGCATGAAATGACCACACCTTCTCAGGGTGCTAGAATGATTTTACAATTCGACTTTTCATTAATTAATAATTTAAAGGATTTCCATTCGGCAACCGCTATTTTACAATCTATTAAGTTGATTACAAAGGAAACAGATCCCGATATCCACGCTAAAATTTTAGCCTTAATGATCGATATTAGAAATGAATTCATGAGTAAAAATGAATTTAAAAACGCACTTATGTATGCCAAACTGCTCCAGATTTATGTCCTAATTGCTCGAAAACATATGAATATGTCCAATCTTTTCCCCGATATCACCCATAGCAAACAACAAGAATACATTGTCAAATTTTCTCAGCTGTTCTCTTATATCAACAGCAACTTTACCGAGGACATTACATTAGATGCCTTAGCCGATCGGGCAGGGTTTAGTAAGTTTCATTTTTCCAGATTGTTTAAGCAATTTACTAATATGACACTGTATGATTATGTTAACCAAAAGCGCATTTCACAGGCTGAATTACTGTTACTTAACCCTAATCTTTCCATAACTGAAGTATCCTTACAGTCAGGATTCAATAGCTTGTCCACTTTTAACCGCGTTTTCAAAACCTTTAAAAACTGCACCCCCACAGAGTTTAAGAACTTATACAACTGCCAGTAACCTTCCAATTCTTCAACACTTTGAATCTCGATCTCATACTGTTCCTCAATGTCAGTCATCACACGCTCCAGGACCTGACGGCACAAACTTCGGTTATTACCCACTACGCCAAGTCCAACAACCCCTTTATTAAGCAGGTCATTGTCCTCAATTTCAGCAATACTGATGTTGTATTTGCCCCTCATCCTATTGATCATACTCTTGACAACACTGCGTTTATCCTTCAGCGAATAGGAATCGAGTATAACAAAGGTAACTTTCAGCCCTATTAAAATCATCACTCTACACCTCCCCCTTATTTTGTGCAAATAAAAAGCGTTTAATACTGCAACTTCGCAGCGTTAAACGCTTTTTTCACTAATCGATGAAATCAAATTCATCGCCCATTAATTTTTTAAATTCTTCAAAAACCTCTTGTAGCTCTTCTTCAGTCTCAACAGGATAGTAGCCGACTTCGTCGCCTTCAAGGGGACGTACTTCTAAAATGACAACCTCATCGCCTTCATCACTTTCATCAAGTGGTAGCAAGCAAATGTATTCTTTGTCATTCAACTCTAGAGATGTAAGATGTTCAAATTCCACCTCATTACCTTCTTCATCATGTAATATGATGACATCATCTTGTTCTTCCATTTTTTCAAACGCTCCTTTCATATGGTTTAATGACTATTGTACCGCCGTATCCTTCGTTCACCATACAGGCTATTAGATTTATATATTACCACATTTAACTAATGAACCGCTAGCCTAAATGCAAAAAAATATGTTACAATAGATTCATATGAAAATTTTAGACTATATTGCTGTAGTAGAGGGAAAAATAGATGATTAAACACATAATTTTTGATTTTGATGGAACAATTGTAGATTCACTGTCCTTATCATTTAACATACTAAATGCATTTGCGACTAAATATGGGTACAAAAGTGTCACCATGGAAGATGTCCACATCCTCAAACATGCTCCCGTTCGAGAACGATTCAAGCGCATTAATTTACCCCTATATAAAATCCCCAAAATGACCGTAGATTGCATGATGATGTATAACAATCAGTTACATACCCTGAAATCCTTCGAAGGGATTCAGTCTTTATTGGTTGGACTCAAAAATGAAGGGCTTAGTTTATCGATCATATCTTCTAACGCCGTTGATAATATCACGCATTTTACAAACGAAAACCAATTAAACCATTTCGACAACATTATCTCCGCTAAAAATCTATTTGGAAAAGACAAAACCATCTTAAAGCTTGCTAAACAATTCAAACTTAAGACAGATGAGATTCTATACATAGGTGATGAACTACGGGATGTTGAAGCCTGCAAAAAAATTAATGTAAAAGTCGTTGCAGTTACCTGGGGCTTTGATCCACTTCCTCTACTAGAAAGAGGAAATCCTGATTTTATCGCAAATCATCCTGATGAGATTCTCTCCATCGTAAAAAATTTCAAAAAGGACGTTCAATAACCCCCATGAAATTAGATGAATTCATAGCATATGTCCATCATATCACCAAAAACGAAATACCTTCACCCCTTCTTCAAGATTTAAATATGGGCATTCATGTAAGCCCAAACAAACAAAAAGATGACGAAGAAAAAGATTATTACATTATGGGCGAATACATACAAGATGAATTGGGCAATCAAGTTGTTTTGTATTATGGTTCTTTTCGGTATTTTTTAGAAGATGAGCCTTTGAAAATTTGGCAGAAAGAAATAATGGATACCATTAAGCATGAGTTACTTCATCATATCGAGGCCATAGCTGGTCAAGAAGATTTGTCCTTACAAGAAGATATCGAAGTTATGAAGCGTAAAAAAAATAAAAAAAGGTGATTCGGCATGAAAGAGACATTTGATCTTGCGATTATAATACCCGTATTTAATGAAGGTTCAACCGTACATAAAAACTTTGAGGTCATTCGTCAAACACTCCAAGACGATGGCATTGATTGTGGCTTTATGTTTATCGATGATGGTTCCTCTGATGATACTTGGGTGGCTTTACAAGTTTTAGTCCGTGAAAATAAGGGCGTTAACGCCATTAAATTTTCTAGAAATTTCGGTAAGGAAGTAGCCATCTGTGCTGGTTTAGACCATATTGAGGCGCTTCGTTATTTAGTGATGGATTCAGATCTTCAACATCCTCCAAAATACATTAAAGACATGATGCTGCTTATGGACAAAGAATCAGCAGACCTCATTGAAGGTGTGAAAAGTAATCGTGGAAAAGAATCCTTAAAATACAAATTAATTGCGAAGAACTTCTATCGTTTTTTAAAATACACAACTGGCTTAGATCTTGACAACTCCTCTGACTTTAAGCTGATGGATCAGCGCGTCGTGAATGCGCTTCGACAGTTCAATGAAAAAAGCTTATTTTTTAGAGGCATGGTGAATTGGGCTGGTTTCAAAAAGGTCTCCTTCCCCTTTGAAGTGGAAGAAAGGCTAGACGGTACCACGCGTTTTTCTACCAGAAAGCTCATACAACTTGCCCTAACTGCCATTCTCTCCCACACCAGCAAGCCTCTTTATTTAACCATCGTGGCTGGCGTCCTATTCTTGGGCTTTGCTATCCTCCTAGGTATTCAGACCCTTTATAATTTTTTTAACGGATCCGCTGTGAGCGGCTTTTCGACTGTGATTTTGCTCTTACTTTTTACAGGTTCCATGATCATGTTATCTCTCGGTATTATAGGTGTCTATATTTCAAGAATCTATGATGAGGTAAAAGGTCGTCCCCGATATATTGTCTCAAAAAAGGATGAAAATTAAATGAAATTGCCTACCTTAATAAGTAATCTGCTCAAAAACGAAAAAATAATGAAACTATTTCGTTATTTGGTTATTGGCGTGCTAACCACCTGTGTGAGCTTTTCAATTTTTTGGATCCTATGTTATCCAGTAAAATTAGATCCAAATCTTGCCAATATTTTATCCATCCTCTGCGCCATTATTTTTGCTTATTTTACAAATAAAATATTCGTGTTTAGAAGCCACTCCAACTCCACACTTGAACTCCTGAAAGAGGCTATTTCATTCGTCATATCAAGAGGTTTTACCATATTAGTTGAGGTTGGCGGGGTATTTCTCATGGTCAATATACTTAAACTTGATCCCATGTTATCTAAAGTGATGCTGAGTGTCATCGTCATCGTGCTCAACTACATCATATCTCATTTCTTTGTTTTTAAAGAAGCGAAAAGTTAAAGGAGCAAAATCTTGAATACATTCATGACAAGTTTGCATAAAAAAGGATTGTTTTTACTGGTACTCATCACCATAATCTCAACCGCTCTCATCAGCTTCAATGTTCATTTGTATGGGGACGACTTTTTTTATTTGAGATTTACCGCTTCTGACTTTCAGTATTATATATCCAGACATATGGACCATTATATGCGCGCAAATGGTAGGGTGATTGTGCACCTGCTCAACACATTTTTTCTTGGACAGAATCATCACCTTTGGCAAATGGCCAATGCATTTATGTTGGGTGGGCTTGTGTTCTTTGGCACAAAAGTGAGCATGCATAAGGCCAATTCTGAAAGCGCAAATTGGTCTGCTCTCATTTTCGTACTTTCAATCGCCCTTTTTAACATTGAAATGACCCGCCAAAGTGTTTACTGGCTCACAGGTTCTTTTAACTATGTGTACCCACTCCTCATGCTCCTTATTTTCTGGTATGCAATGCACCGTTATGAACAGCATCAAAAACGGGGATGGGTACTTCCTATACTTGCATTTCTATC
>CAZJIO010000034.1:19557-32229 GCA_964546035.1 uncultured Eubacteriales bacterium
GTAGAACAAGTCAGTTTAATGACCTTCGGACTGATCTTATTAACGCTCCTTCAAAAAGTGTTTCTGAACAAAGAAAAGCTTTCACCCACCTGGATTTTCACCCTTTTAGCTGGCACTCTCGGCCTACTATCCGTGGTACTAGCCCCTTCAGTTTTTTTACGGGCTTCCATAGAGAATGCACCCGTCGAAGGTTTCCTTGCTCTCGTAAAATACAACATCAAAATACAAGGCACCGTGTTTTTATTTTCAAAATCCATGTTGCCCTATTTACTCATGTCCACCTTAACCGCACTGGGTACCTTATGGCATTTAAGAGAGCATGGCATTAAGCAATTTAAGCATCTGTTTTATTTCATTGCTTTCTACGGAACGAGCGCCTTCCTTTGTTGGATCTGGCAAATGACTTCTCGTTTAGCACACATCGATTATTTCAACATCCCTAGAGTGCACCTTTTATTTTTCCTATTCATTGGTGGCGGACTTGTACTCCTGCTCTTTTATAGCGCTTGGCTCGTTTATAGCAGCCACTTCCTTAAAAATGCTTCCTTGCCATTAATCGCCCTCATTCTGGCCATAGGCTCTCAAGCCATGATGTTGATATCACCTGTGTATGGCATGAGAACGCTATTAAGTGCCGTTATCATGCTTGTACTCTATACGGCCGCACTTTTACCCCATTTAAATAAAACAGGCGTATCTATCGCACTGGGCGCATTCCTTTGCTTTCTATTAAATTTGCCACAATTTCTGCCCTTGGTAGCCATCGCACTACTTTTATCCCTTCATCCGCTCCAATTAAAAAGGGCTATAACAATTAGTTATATAACCCTCGTTTTGATTTCTGCTTTTGTCATGAAAACAACCTTTGATGGGTATCAAATTAACGCACAAGTTTACAATGCGAATCTAACCCAATCAGAACTTTATATCCAAGAGGCTCAAACTGGTCCTCTCCTTCAAACACGTTTACCCAATGAATTATACGCCTGGGCCATGTCCTATCAGAATCCTTACTATGAACCTTATTACAATCTCTATCTAGGCATCGATCAAGAAACAGCCATAGAGTGGAAATAGCCCTATTTGTCCTCAAAAATATAAGTACCTTCCCAACTATAGGTTTCGCCCTCTGATAACACCAAATCAATCCCATTTACCAAATTAAAATAAGTTTTGCCATAACCCTTGGTAAAGACTAACGGGACATCATCACCAAGATATACTAACTTTCCAAGTCCAACGGTGTTATCCAGTCGTAATTTCAAATTATACTTATCATCAGGAGCAGTCAGTAAAACTTCATTGATTTTCTCCTTTTTTTTATTGCTAGATTGACTATCGAGGTTTGTAGGATAGACCTCACCCCCACCTTCCTCATAGATATAACTCACGTTCCCTGTCCAAAAACCATTCTGTGACTGAAACCCATAATATCTGCTAATACGAACATCAGACATCGCCTCACCCACCACTTGAACGTGAATCATTCTCCCCCGCACACTGTAAATCACCTTTTCTTTCAGAACAGGATAGTCTGTATCAAAACCATTAATTTCATTCACTGTCTCAATCACAACTTCTTTGCACACATAAACCTCATCCGGCTCTGCCAAATCCCCATCCATCACCACTGATAATGAGACACTCTTAGCCGTAGGCCTTTCATCTTCGCCCACTTTTTTACCATGCCATCCCCCAGTAAATTCGGCTGTCTCCTTAGAAAATCCATTCCTCAGATCTTCCACCATATAAGGTCCTACCCAATCCGTCGGAGACTTCAAAACAACCGGCTCTTCCCCTCCAATACTATCCTCATAGGCCAATACCTTTATACCTATCAACCCATTAATACCACAAGCCCCTATCTGAACTGCAAAAGTACTCCCCCCAACGGTATGACTGATATCAATATTAGTCACTTCCCCAACAGAATACCTCGCAACCAACTCCTTAAAATCACCTACCACTTCCCCTTCAACTAAATCCCCCTCTAAATGCATAGCAATATCAGGCAGCAACTTGTTTGCTAGATTCGACTCCACTTTTGCCTCTATATTTGGTCCAAAATCTAAGTCTACGATCTTTTGATCCCTGTGTAGAAATTCAATCTCCTCGGTCCCTACCGGAAGTTCCTCAACACCAGAAGTCCTTCCCAAATCCTGACCAAATACCACCGCCATCACAACCACACCCGCCACAATCAAAATTTTCGCTCTCTCAAACATCCCCTACACACCTCCGGCCCAGTCTACAACTTTCCTCATTATACACCAAAACCACCCAAAATCACCACCAAAATCCCAAGTTGTCACTTTCCCCGTCCCCAAGATCCCACCAAACCCCAACTTGTCACTTTCTCCGTCCTCAAGATCCCACCAAACTCCAAGTTGTCACTTTCTCCGTCCCCTAGATCCCACCAAACCCCAACTTGTCACTTTCTCCGTCCCCAAGATCCCACCAAACCCCAACTTGTCACTTTCTCCGTCCCCTAGATCCCACCAAACTCCAAGTTGTCACTTTCTCCGTCCCCTAGATCCCACCAAACCCCAACTTGTCACTTTCTCCGTCCCCAAGATCCCAGGCTCTCGCCCTTTCCCTACGCCCTACGCGCCCTTTCCCCCAATCAACCCCAACCGAAGTATTTTTACAAAACCTCCACCACACTTCCGGCAATCTGATAAGGGATTCATTCAGCGGCCCATTTGCGCATGGACGCGCAATGGGCCGCTGAATGAATCCCTTATCAGATTGCCTAGAACCCCTGTCCGTAAAAATGCTGACCGTCCCCCCGATTTTTAGCCTTCTACGTATATATACCTCTGCAACCGCTCAAGAGGTGTCAACAGCGTCTCCATCAAACTATCTGTCTCAATAATCAACGGATCCAAAAAGTACCCAGGCTCAAAACTCCCATACTCCCCAAAAAAGCTCCCCCCACCTTTAGTCGCCATATAAAATGCCTCCGACAACTTTAGATGCCTTTTCGTAACCCCTTGCTGCTTAAGCACTTTCGAACATTGCACCGCCGCAACCATCGTCTTAGGTATCGACAACGTATTCCCACCACCTACATCCGTTCCCAAAACCACCTTAACCCCTTGATCAAGAAGCTCCACCACCTTCATCATACCACTGCTCAGATTCAAATTAGAACTCGGACAATGGACCAAATAAACATCCTTCTCCTTAACCATCTCAATCTCTCGCTTCTGCAAATGAATCCCATGGGCCATTAGAGTCTTAGTATTTCCGAACAAGCCAAATTTATCATAAGTATCCGCATAGGTCTTAAAATCAGGAAACAACTCCTTCACCCAAGCAACTTCCTCTTCATTTTCCGCCAAATGAGACTGGACAGGAATATTAAAATCATTGGCCAAGTCCCCTAATTTTTTCAACATTTGCTCTGAACAAGTAGGTGAAAATCTGGGTGTAATAATCGGCTTCACCATTGGATCATCCTTATATCTAATAATCAACTCAAAAGTATCTCTAATAGACGTTAAGGTATCTTCCTCCAAATTTTTAACCGCATTTCGGTCCATATTGCCTCTACCCACATAACCCATCAAGCCGCTCTTTTTCATTTCCTCAAACAAGATCATCGTACTATTTTTATGGATGGTACCAAATATACTCACCCTTCTCGTACCTTTTCTATAAATATCCCTTACAAAACGTTCGTATACCATTTTGGAATAGGTAATATCCCAAAACTTACTTTCTTCCTTAAACGTATAGGTTACCAACCATTCTAACAGCTCTAAATCCATTGCCAGCCCCATTTGCATATACTGAGAAGCATGTACATGCAGATCTGAAAAAGAAGGAATGATTAAGCTCTCCCTATGATCTTCAACCTCACAATTGCTGTATTTTTCCGGTAAAATTTCATAGATATCGTCAATGATGTCATTCACCGCAACTAAATAGTGGTTTTTATAAACCAGAAAATCATCCTTGAACTTGGTGTAAATAATTTGCCCTTTAAGTATACGTATTTTGTCCATCCAGAACACCTCTTTTCAAAATAATAAAAAGCCCTCTCAATCCTAAGATTTGAGAGAGCTACTATGCTCATTTATGCTTCATTGCAAGTTTTTATAACACCATTATATGAAGAAACCCTTCCATTGTCAATGAAATTAATGGGCATTATTGACTTGGCGATAACACTTCATTCCATTTTTGAAGTTCCACCTTATCTTGACTCACATTTTTTATCACTAAGGTCTCGCCAAATTTTCTAATCTTCGATCTAGATATATCAGCCATCTTGATGACTTCTCTATTCTTAGTCGTTGAAGTCCCTCTAATTTGTTCTTGTAGCGCTTCATCATTGATATAAAGCGTCACGGCTTGGTCCTTGTATTTTTCCAATTCTTTTAATACCGTCACCAAAGCGACCTGACTAACCAGCAAAGGCTTTCTATAAGACTGATAAACGCTCTTTTTTTCTACAAGCGCATCCTCCTCATAAATAGCGTAACGAATTTCTATATTTTCACCTTCGTGAAAAACGGTGATACCGACCATATATGCATTAATCATTCTATGCCTCCAAAATAAATTGTTAAAAAGTTTGTGTCCTTGGCTTATTATATCCTACAATTGAGAATAAAGCACTTAAAAATTCACAAGGGTCTTTATACCACTTGAAAAACATAAAACTTCAAGTAAAAAGACTCTTCAGAACTCCAAAGGATAGGATGATCTGCGGACTGCGTTCTGACCTCTACCTGTCGAAGGGTTCTGTGGGCATCTCTTGCCGCATCAGCAATGGTCTTATCTAAGAGCTCTTTGCTCATAAAATGCGAACAAGAACAAGTCACAAAATAACCACCAGGCTTCACCATCTTCAAGCCTCTTAAATTAATTTCTTTATAGCCACGGATCGCACCATCCACGGCGCCACGAGATTTCGTAAAAGCCGGAGGATCCAAAATGACCACGTCAAACTTCCGGCCTTCCCTAGACCATTCAGGCAGAATATCAAAAGCATTACGGCACTCAAATTTAACCGTTTCCTCTAGCCCATTAAGCTGTGCATTTTTGGTTGCGCACTCTACTGCATGGGCTGAAACATCAATACCCAACACACTCTTAGCCCCAGCCAACCCAGCATTCAAGGCAAAGGAGCCTGTATGCGTAAAGCAATCCAGCACATCAGCATCCTTACAAATCCGGTGAATTGCCTGACGATTCTCCTTTTGATCTAAGAAATAGCCTGTCTTTTGTCCATTCTCAATATCTACAAGGTATTTCACACCATTTTCAACAATTTGAACCATTGTATCAAAAGGCTCGGACAAAAACCCTTTGACTTGCTCCATCCCTTCCAACTCACGAACAGCTGCATCACTTCTTTCATAAACACCTTTAGCACCATATTCTTCTAACAGCAGCTTAACAATAATAGGCTTGTACTGATCGATGCCAAGGGTCAATGACTGAAGGACATAGTAATCCTCATATTTATCAATGGTTAGTCCTGGCAAGAAATCCGCCTCACCAAAGATAAATCTACAGGAAGAAGTATCGATGACCTGTACACGATAAGCCCATGCCTCTTTAAGTCTCTTCCAAAAAAATGCCTCATCAATAGCCTCATCCACATTTCTTGTCATCAATCGGATGGTAATCTTGGAAAGGTCATTGATATAACCCTTTCCTATAAAATTCCCTTTAAAATTATAAACCTCAACAATATCTCCGTTCGTATATGCACCATCAAATCCTTGAATTTCGTCTGTATAAATCCATGGATGACCATTTTCTACTTTTCTGCCTCTACCTTTTTCCAAATAAAACTTACATGCCATAATTGCCTCCTAAAAATGTTCTTCTCCTAGCATAGATTATGTCCAAAGAAATTGCAACTCTATTGACAAAAAAACACCTGAAGTTTGATCCTCAAGTGTTTTCTATCGTTAACAGTTTAATCCAACAGGCTCGCTGCCGAATTGGTAATCTCTTCGCTATTGGCTGTGATTTCTTCAATAGATGCTGAAATATTATTGAGTGCCAGATCAACATTAGACATTTTCGTCTCTAAAACATCGGATACGGATAAAATAGTTTTTATTAAGTCCTTCATCTGCTTCTGATCATTTTTAGAAGAACCAGCTGTACTTTTTGTTAATTCCGCCAACTTCTTAACCTCATCTGCTACAACAGAAAAACCGCGCCCTTCTTCTCCAGCCCGTGCTGCTTCAATGGCAGCGTTAAGGGCTAATAAATTGGTTTGATTGGCTATATTAACAATTTGTTCTGATGCTTCAGAAAAACGATTGACTCTAACATGCATTTCTTCCACACTGCCCTTAAGTAACTCCGCTGTTTTCAAAACGTCTGCCACTTCAAAAGTAATGTCCTCAATGACTTTTGCACTGTCAGAATTACCTTTCGAAACTTCTGTAACCGATTCAATAATATGTCCAACGCGCAGTCTAATCCGTTCTGCTGATTCAAGTCGTTCCTTAGTGAGTTTATTAACATCATCTAGAAGTTGAATCTGACCTTTTTGTTCTTCAATATGCTTTAACTCTTGAGTAACTGTTTGCTTGTTATAATCGATACAATTAGAAGGAATATTCAAACCGTTAAAAATAGCTGTTGCCATTTTTTCACAGGCACCATACCCACAAGCCGAACAGTTGATATTTTGTCTTTCCTTGTCCTGCTTATTCATCTGATCATATATATCCATTAATTCGCGATCATTTGGTGACTTCAAATCTTTATTTAAAGCTTGGGCGGTGTAAAGACGTTCAAAGTCCTTCCACTTAAGGTTTTTGTCAAAATACGTCGTTAACCAATCCATTTTTTTATGTAAAAGCTTGCCGCCTTTGTCCTTTTTCTTAAGGGCCTTTTGCTCATTAAAAATTCTGTCAACATCATCTAAGCTCATGGTTTGTTCTTGAGTATTGTGTTGTGTGCCTGTTCCATAATTACAGCCATAAGAACAATTAAGAATATCTAGGAGTAAGGGCAATTGCTTTTTAGCAAACTTACTGCCTTTATAATCCTCTAAATACTCATAAACATGATGGGGTCCTTCAATTTGTCGGATCCATGCATCTTCAACCTTCAGCTCAACATTTTCCTTTAGACCTCCTGGACGGCTAAAAAGAAAACCTAAACTTGCACCAATATCATCAAATCCTACCTCTTCATACTGGCTGTACTTGATACCCTTCGCTTCAATATACTCTAAAAGCTTTTTATAGGTCACATTATATTTGACAGTGCCTTTTGTATTGGGATCGTTGATTTCATCCCCTTTACCGATACAAGGTGATAGGAAGGCAATATCATCAGTGACCCCTGCATATTTTTTCATATAAACCGCGGTACACATCATCGGGCTATGAACAGGTGCTAAATCACCAATGAGTTCTGGCTGGTATTTTTGTATGTAATTAACGATGGGTGGGCAAGGTTGTGCAATGATATTCTTGACTTGAAGGGTTTCAATTGCTTTCAAATAAGCCCAAACCGTGATATCCGCTCCAAAAGAAACATCGTAGATCATTTGAACCCCTAATTTTTTTAAATAGCCAAAGAATTTCTTGTACTGGGGTATATTGACCAAAATAGCTGGTGCCGCTATAACAGATATCTTTTTCCCCTTGTTAAGGTCATCAAAAAATTTCTGAGTATCATCGCTAAAATGACGGGCTTCGTGATCACATACACGAATACATTCTCCACAATGAATACAACGATCTGGATCGACTTTAACTTTGTTTACACCATCTACTTCATAGGCCATATTAGCGCCTGGAATAGGACAGTTGGTGATACATTTGTTACATCCCACACAATCCTCTTCTGTTAAGAACAAACGTTCATTCTGCATATTTTTCTCTCTCCCTGTATTACCCTGTCTATAAATCTTTAGTTATAAACAGTGGTTGATATCAAAAGCATAAAACACCAAAAAAATACTTTTTTTCTCTAAATAGTAGTTAATTTTACCATGAACGGGTGTTTCAATCAAGCACTTTATCGGACAAACGCAAGAAAGTGGTAAGTCCTAGATCAACAAATAGGACTTTACCACTTTTCCATCTATCTATTAAATTGTTGATCTACTGAAACAGAGGTTCAGGATCAATTGACTTGCCGTTTTCTATTACTTCGAAGTAAAGATGAGGACCTTCTAAGGCATAATAATTAGTAGGTTTCTCGATGTAGCCAATAATATCACCTTTATAAACCACATCGCCTTCTTTAATGTTCATGTCCTCTTTGAGTTGAGCGTAAAATGATTTGAACCCGTTGCCATGATACAAGAGGATTGTATAACCTTGGTTAGCTCCCTTATCCACTTTTTCAACTACACCATCTGCCACAGCCTTCACTTCAGACCCAACATCACCTTTTATATAAAGTCCTTGGCTGGTTTTATACTGGTCGAGGGTTTTAAAGTAGACTGGGATATCATCACTATACGCAATAAAAACATCCCCAATCGTCGGTTTTGTCATCCCCTCGGCACTTACAAAAGTTAACTTGGGTTGTAGCACTGAAATCACGGGAACAAATTCTTCCAGCAGTCCATCCTCATCTTCTTTCGGTTCTTCATTAAGGATTTCATCTGGAATCACCAAGGGCTCATTAGCTTCTACGATCGCTACAGGTAAATCTGCTGCATCCTCAATAACAATTTCAGGTATATTCTCTTGGTGGATGCTGGGTAATGAATCAACAGGGTCAAAAGCCTCATTAATTGGAGCAGTCTCTAAATCATCCGGATTTTCAACCAAACTCTGCACTTTGGATCCATCATTTAGATTAGCAATTTCTTCGTATTTTTGATCCTTATTATAGATGATTCCCACAGCTATTAGTGTAATGATCAAACAACAAATTAAAGATAAGTAATACTTCTTTGCAGTTATATATGCGAGTACTTTGTTTTTCCTTCTCATAAAAGTCACCTCAAGCGATAATAATTTTGTTGATACAAACTTATTATTGCCAAATCATGGCTTTATATTCATATGATCCTGAAAAATGTGAAAAATTTTCATTCCATATTTATTTTCTCCAGTGTTGTCATCTCAACATCTGAATAATAATGGTGTAAAATTTGGTCATAGGTAGCCCCTGTCTTAGCCATTGCCTCAGCGCCATACTGACTCAGACCTACACCATGTCCATATCCTCTACAGATTATTTCCACCTTTTGTTCGTTAAAAAGGAGTGAAAAATTCGAAGAGGCCAAGCCCCCAATTTTTCTGAAATCCTCTCCTGAATAAATTTGATTGCCAATTTGTATTTGTAAAACATACCCTTCCTTATTGCGTTCTATGATTTGAATATCTTTGGATAATTCATCCGTTAAAATGATTTGATCATCAAAAGCTAAGGCTTTTTCTTTAAGCTCCTCATAGGTAAGCGCATATTGATGGAAATAGGTAGGTGCATTAATATCTTCAAGACTTTCAACCTTTTGAAGGTAGGGAATTTCTTGATTCCAAACCTCCGAAGCACTTCTTGTCATGCCAATACTAGTAGAGTGGAAAACAGCATCAATTAAAGCATCCTCATAAATGAGTACCTGTGTTTTTGTTGCTTCCACAGCCTCCTTAATCTTCGAGTAATGTAGGGGATAATCATCCACCCCCCATAAATCTTCTAGTTCACCTTTTGAATAATAACTTTGCACAGCACTTGTAAAGACCATTTGCGGATCTTGTTGAACCCTTTTCATGGTATATGTTCTAGCCGCTACTGCTTGTGCCATAAGTGCTTCCTTTTCAAATTGAACTGGCATCTCGGCTGCTACAACACCAATCAAGTATTCGTTCAAGCTCACTTGAGTTTTACCTTCTCGATAAGAAACTGTAACCATCAGCTCGTTAGCGCTCTTAATTTGCTTACCAAAATCAGCTAATAAGGTTGTTATAAAAATGGGTAGGAAGAACACTACCAGCACAATTAATGCTGTAGAAATAGTCTTTTCTTTCATGAAGACACCCCCTTCTTGAATAAGATATGCGTCAATGCAGGAAGCCTAGAACAAAAATCAAAGGACAAAAAGGCATAAAAAACCCCTCATAGCCGAATGGACTATGAAGGGGTTCTATTAGATCTACATATTTACTTTTGTTTCTTCAAGATGCCAAATCTCTGTGGCATATTCCTTAATGGTTCTGTCTGATGAGAATTTACCAGCATTTGCTGTATTAAGTAAGGTCATCTTAGCCCAATGACTTTGGTTTCTATAAGCAATGTCAACCAATTCATGCGCCTTAACATATGCATCAAAGTCCTTTAAGATAAAGTACTGATCGGCTGGTGCATGATCACTTTTGAGCAGAGAATCGTAAATGACTCTAAATAGATCCGGGTTATCTGCGCAGTAAAAACCGTTAATCAGTTGTGTAACAACTTTTCTAATGGCTTGATTGTTGTTATAAAGTTCCCATGGATCATAGGATTTGTCGTGTTGTAATTGGATGACTTCTGCAGCCGTTAATCCAAAGATAAAGCAATTTTCACTTCCCACTTCTTCAGCAATCTCAATATTTGCACCATCTAGTGTTCCAATAGTGACTGCACCATTCAGCATAAATTTCATATTTCCTGTACCTGAAGCTTCTTTACTCGCTGTTGATATTTGTTCACTGACATCTGCAGCAGCAAAAACAATTTCAGCATTAGATACGTTATAGTTTTCTATAAAGACAACCTTAATTTTATTATTAATATTGGCATCGTTGTTGATAATATTTCCAACATTGTTAATCAACTTAATGATCAATTTAGCTCTTTCATAACCAGGTGCTGCTTTGGCTGCAAATATAAAGGTTCTTGGCATCATATCTAGATCTGGATTTTCTCTTAATTGATTGTATAAATGCATGACGTGTAAAATATTTAAGAGTTGACGTTTGTACTCATGAAGTCTTTTAATTTGTACGTCAAAAATGGATCTTGGATCGATTTCAATACCGTTGTGCTTCTTAATATATTCCGCAAGTCTTACCTTGTTCTCATATTTAATGTGCATAAATTCTTTTTGGGCTTGTGGATCATCAACATAGGCTTCCAGCTTTTTCAATTGACTCAACTCTACAGCAAATTCATCCCCAATTTTTCGTTTAATCCATTCTGAAAGCTTCGGATTGGCATGCAATAAAAAGCGCCTTTGGGTGATACCATTGGTTTTGTTGTTGAATTTCTTTGGAAACACTTCATAGAAATCTTTGAGCTCTTCCGTCTTAAGGATTTCAGAATGGAGTTGTGCAACACCATTAACCGAGAAACTACCTACAATACAAAGCCAAGCCATTTTAATTTGTCCATCTGAAACAATGGCCATTCTTCTTAACCTATCATTATCCTGGCCAAATCGATCCACCAATTCTACACAAAATCTTCTGTTGATCTCTTCAACGATTTGATAAATTCTAGGTAACAAACGACTAAAGAGTTCAATCGGCCATTTTTCTAAGGCTTCTGACATAATCGTATGGTTGGTATAGGCACAGGTTTTTTGAACAATTGCCCATGACGCATCCCATTCTAGACCTTCTTCATCCATCAGTATACGCATGAGTTCTGGTATGGTGAGAGATGGATGCGTGTCGTTGATATGGAAAATAACCTTTTTAGGAAGATCCTTAATATCCTTATGATTCTGCTTAAACTTCTTAACAACTTGTTGAATAGTTGCAGAAATAAAGAAATATTGTTGCTTAAGTCTGAGTTCTTTACCTTGATAATGGTTGTCATTTGGATAAAGGACTTCAACGATTGTCTTTGCTAAGTTTTGTTGTTCAACAGCCTTATTGTAATCGCCGCGATCAAATGATTTTAGATCAAAGGTTTGAATGGCCTCTGCATCCCAAATTCTAAGGGTATTAACCGTGTTGTTGTTATAACCAATAATCGGAATATCATAAGGTACAGCCTTAATGGATTGGTAGTTTTCTTGAATAAATCTTTCTCTACCATCCTCTCTTTTGACGACACGAACGTCTCCACCAAACTTAATTTCCATGCCATATTCATCTCTTCTTATTTCAAAAGGATTACCGTTCTTTAGCCATTCGTCTGGCTTCTCAACTTGGTAACCATCAATAATCTTCTGTTCGAAAATACCATAACGATAACGTATACCACAACCATAAGCAGGGTAACTAAGGGTTGCTAATGAATCTAAGAAACAAGCTGCTAGTCTTCCAAGTCCGCCATTTCCAAGTCCTGCATCTGGCTCTTGGTCTTCAATGGTGTTTAGGTCGAGTCCAAGTTCAGTTAAGACTTCTTTCACAACCTCATTAACTTTAAGGTTGATGATGTTATTTCCTAATGCTCTACCCATTAAAAATTCCATAGATAGGTAATACACCGTCTTGGCATCTTGTTCCTCATAAGTTTTATGGGTTTCAATCCATTGGTCCACAATAATATCTCTAACTGCGTAGGATACCGCTTGAAAAACTTGTACCTCAGTCACTTGATCAATGGTCTTCCTAAATTGTATTTTGATATTTTCTAGTATCGCATTCTTTAAGGTTTCCTTGGTAACGTTCAACCTGTTCATATGTTATCCTCCAAAAATTAATGTAGATATATTATGTGCTTATAAATTAATTTCTTACTAATCTTTTCTACTCATTTGCAATATTATAACCGATTCTTTTTAAAAATGCAATA
>CAZJIO010000035.1:0-4524 GCA_964546035.1 uncultured Eubacteriales bacterium
TATTCTGTTCAGGCATCTATTATAAGAACCCAAATTGCAGAACTTCAAAGAAAGCTTTCAATTGAAGGCAAGCTATCAGCTCAAGAAGTTAAACAAACCAATGAACTTAAAGAACAGCTTTCCATCTTGAAGTCACAAACGAAATCAAGTTTATCCGATACTCCCCAAAAAACCAACATATTTACCCAAGGATTTGAAAGACGTGCAGAATGGTTCTTAACAGGATCATTATTCTTTGGCGTTACTAATGGAGCTAAAGAAGCCGTTAAATCAATATCAGAAGTTGAAATGGGAATGGTAGAAATATCTAGGGTTATGGAAGATACGACTTTGAATGTTAGTGAATTCAGGGATGAGTTACTTGGCTTTGGTGTTGATTATGGTCAAGTATTTGATACTACTCAAGACATAGCTCTTAGGTGGGCTCAGGCTGGTTATAACGCAACTGATAGTATGGATTTAACCAAAACCTCATTACTAGCTCTTAATGTTGCTGAATTAGATGCTACAAATGCCACTGAATCACTTATCGGTATAATGGCCCAATGGAAGATGGAAGTTTCTGAAATGCCGCTCCTTTTAGATCAGGTTAATAAGACGGCCGATGATTTTACAGTTACATCCCAAGACCTTGTTGATGGACTATTACGCTCATCAGGGGCAGCTAGAATCATGGGATTATCCATTGAACAAACAATCTCATTATTAACTGTAATGCGTGAAGCTTCTGGCCGAACTGGTCAAGAGGTTGGTAACGCTCTTAACTCTATATTGTCTTATGTTCAAAGACCTATAGCTATTAAGACTTTGGAAGGTTTAGGCATTAAAGTATTTGCTGATGAAGCGAAAACTGAATTTAGAAATGTTATGGATATATTTAATGATATAGCATCTCAATGGGGAAATCTAAGCGCTGAAATTCAGGACGGATTTGTTAAATCTGCTGATGAAGCTGGCTTATACAATGAAGAGCTCGCTACAGCTATTGGTACCCAAGAAGAATGGAACGATCTACAGCAAAGAGATATTTCACAAGCTGCAGCTGGTGTTTACCGTAGAAACTATTTCATAGGTATGATTGAAAGAATGTCAGGCGCACAAAATGTTCTTAATAACATGACTGATGCAGCTGGATATTCTCAGGCGGAGAATGCCGCAACCATGGACACACTTGCAAAGAAATATGAGTCGTTAAAAGCATCCGCGGAACAGTTGGCAGTTGCTATGGGTGATGCTGGTATGGTTGATGTATTGAAGTTGTTAGCCGACGTAGGAATTGGAACTTTAGGTATATTGGGAGATATATCTCCTGAAATGAGAAATTACATTTTATTATGGGGACAAATGGTTGTTGCTATTAAGGCTGGTCAGGCTGCCATGAAATTGTTCGGGATTCAAAGTGCTACCATGACCACTTTAACTGGTGGGTTTGCAGCATTAACCACAAACATAAAAGCCATGGGAACCGCTTTGAAAGTAGCATTAGTAAGCAATGCTCCACTTCTAGCCATTACAGCTTTAGTATCTGGTATTGTAGCCGTGACGAGTGCCATTAAAAAAGCCAAAGAAGAGCAAGAAAAATATATTCAAACTACTAAAGACAATATTGAATCTATATCAGAAGAACGCCAAGGTTTGGTTGATTTATCTGCTGAATACAATATGCTTAAAGCTAAACAAAACGACCTAACCGCTACTGGAGACGAAAAGAAAAGATTGCTAGAAATTCAAAAAGAACTTGTTTCTCAATATGGCGTTTCAATAACTGGAATTGATGCTGAAGGTCAAGCTTATTCTGATTCAATCGAATTGATTAAATTAAGAACAAGAGCACTTCAAGAAGAATTACTCGCTGAACAAGCTAAACTTGAAACAGCTGTAAAAGCAAAAGATGTTGATGATGTTGAATCATTAGAAAAAAATATTTCAAAAAGAATTGATTTAGGAAATAGATTAATCGAACAACAAAAGAAAGTTGCTGAATCTGAGTTAGCTTATCAAAATAAAGAACCTATATATCTCAGAGATATGGCTGGTAATGTATCTACAGATTCAAATGGACAGAAAGTACAGTTTTTTGAAGGTGATGATCAGTATGATGGATACTATAAGCAATACATTCAATCGCTTAACCAAGATCAAGTTGGGATTCAATCAGCATTAAAAAGTGTAAATGAAGCTATAAAACTTGGTTCATCCGACCGTCAACAGCTACTTCAAAATGATGCAAGCAATACTATGAAATTATTGGAATCAACTGGGGTTAATATTTCGGATAGTGCAAGAGCATTTGCTTCTGAAATTGCTAAAGCCCTTGCTGTTGAACCAAAAGATATTGCAACACAAAGAGATGCGATAAAATCATTTATTGATGAATTAAGCGATTCTAATTTTGACGAATTGGCTACTAAATATAAAGACTTTTTAACTGCTGGTGATTCAGATGGTGTTGATACAACATCACAAGCAATCATGCAATTAGTAGCTACTTTCACAAATGGAAAGCCTGAATTAGATAGCTTCTATTTAACTATGGAATCACTGTATGGTGATAGCTCAACGATCGCAAAGGCTAACACCACTACCCTACCGACTTTCATGGGGAATATGGAATCACTTTCAGATGTTTTCTCAAAGGGTTCTGCTGAACTTAAAAACCTTAACAGCATATTAAGCACAGTAAATAAAGGTGAATCCCTATCTGCTGATGCAATTGCTGATTTGGTTATTCAATATCCTGAATTAGTAAATGCTATATCTGAGACAACTGATGGATATACGATTGAGGCATCGGCTATTGAGATACTAAGAAAAGCCCGAATTGAGGAACAAGTTATTGCCTTAAAAGCGCAAGCCGGTATAACTGATGTTTCAAGAATTGAGCTACAAAAAAGGCTATCGCAATACGGTATTGAACTCACTGCTATCAAAACATTAAATGATGCTAGAAGTGCTGGTTCAAGTATCAGCAAAGATTATATGGCATCTGGAGCTGGATACAGACCTGATCTCATTGCACTAATCAAGAACGTTTATGACTATGGTGAAGCGCTGGACTTTATAAATTCGTTAGAAGATAAATTGAATAATCCTGGTTATGGCGTTTCAAAAATATCTGGTTCAAAGAATAATGAAGGATTGCAGAATGCGCTTGATCTTCTAGAACACACTAATAAGATTTCAGAAGAAACAGAATCTTCAATTGTCAAAGAGATTGCTGACCTTAATAAAATCAGCTCACTGTATGCTAGAACTTCATCTGAAAGAATGGATATGCAAGAGCGTATTTATTCTGCAGAACAAAGACTGAAAGATAAAAGGCTTCAAGATTCACTAGCATCATACGCTTTAGAAGAAAACAGCATTGAACATCTTGCCAATATGGGTGTATATAGTGCTGAGCAACAAATAAATGCCTATGAAAAGTTATTTGAACTTAAAGAAATGAATATTGAAGAGCAATGGAAATCAGAAGAGAAACTATTTGGTTTGTATAAAGATGCTTTGAGTGATGAACAAGACTCAATTAAGGATGCTTACGATGAACGCATAGATTTAATTGATCAAGAAGCTAAAGTAAAAAAAGATGCCCAAAAAGAAATTATAAAGGGTATTGAAAAAGAACTTGAACTCCTTGATAGAAGTGAAAACGATAAAGACTATGCAGACAAAAAGAAGGACCTTGAAGCTGAGGTTGCTTACTATAGTGTTAGAACTGGTGAAGATGCTCGAAGGAAACTTGCTGAGGCTAGAGAGAAATTAGCTGATACCGAGTATGAACGAGATGTTGAGCTTCAAAAGCAAGGCTTAGAAGATAAAAAACAGATTGCTAGTGATGAAATTGACGCCATTGAAGATGCTGCCAACGAAGAAAAAGAAAAATGGGAAAAGTCATATGCACTTATTGAAGCTGCCTTTGATGAACATAGTATAGATATAATTGCAAAGGCTGGAACCATGTCAAAAGAAGCTTATCAGCAATGGGCTGACAATTACCTTACCCCTTTACAGAACGCTCTTAAAAATGGCTCTCTAGGTGATGTGAGCGGTATAACAAGTAAGATGGGTTCATCTGAATCTAATGCTGAAATTTACCAAAATGCAAAAGCTATATTGGAGCTTAAAAAACAATATGCTAGTGGTGATTCAAGTGCTGCTGGTAAGGCCTCTGTTTATTATGATAACATCGCAAGCCTATCTCCAAGCGTTGGAAGTAATCTGCATAAGCTTTCTTACGAACAGGCTATGAGTTATGTGAAAGGTCTACCTAAGATGCATGGCGGTGGTAAATCACTCTCCTATGGCGCGGTTGAAATGATGCCAGGTGAATTGACCTTCCCAGCTGATTTATCGAAAGATATAGAAACTTTAATCGCTGTATCTAGTGGTATAACTGGAAAGACATATAATTCTACAACTAAGAGTAATTCGACTGACAATAGCAAGAAAATCCATATTGAGAATCTTGTCAACATTGAGAATAATCACAATAATGATAGCGCTGATACAGAGATATTAGCAAGG
>CAZJIO010000035.1:4550-13565 GCA_964546035.1 uncultured Eubacteriales bacterium
AAATATGTAATCCTAATGTAAGAGGCCATTCTATTGAGTGGTCTCTTATCTTGAAAGCAGGTGCTATATGGGAGTAATGATTTTAGATATATACGATTCGGATGAATATTTCGTTGTTACAACTGAAAACATACTTGAACCTTTAGGTGTTAAAGTTTTGAGGGATACTCGATATGATTTGTTACCACCAATTAAAGATATTTCCGAAACCATTCCAGGTATGCATGGAGATATTGATTTTGGATTCACTTTTGAACCAAGGTTAATTGAAATACATGTAGCTACACCAAATTCACTAACAACACAATCAAAGCTTTCACTAAGAAGGACTTTGGCTAAGTACTTGAATCCATCTGCAGGCTATAAGAAACTTCTTTTTATGGATGATCCTAGTGTCTTTTATGAGGTTAAATTTGCAAGTAAGATAGGATTTGAATATCAACCTTCATGGTTTGAATTCGTCATACCTTTTAAAACAAAACCCTTTGTATTGAGTATGGTTGAACATGAATTGGTTGGAAGTGGAAACATCTTAAACGAAGGTACTTTTGAGTGTCCTTTAGATATAGTAATTGAAGGCCCTTCGACTAACCCGAGCGTAACAATAGGAACATCGGTGGTGTCATATACTGGCTCACTTATTGAAGGGGAATCTATTATTATAAAACTTGGGAAAACTTTGGGATGCCAAACTGCTTATATCGGTGTTGATAATGCTTTGGCTGATATCACAGGAGATCTCGACATTACCCTCGAACCTCAAACTACAATTTCAGTAGTAGCTACTGAACCAACTACCTCTATTAAATGGAGAGATACATACCTATAAGGGGTGAATTTTATGAGCCTTTTAAATATACCAAAAAACATATTAATAACAAATTACGGATCACCATCTGCATACTTATCACCTGAAGCTGATGGATTAAAGGATTGCGTTGCTAGCTTAAGACAAAATGGAGAATCTACCCTAACATTTAAGCTTCCAATAATATCGCCAAAATGGGAAGAAATTAACCCTGAATCAAGAATCATAGCTGACGGTAAGGAATACATAATTCTTAAGGATGAGGCTGATGATATCACAAGAGAAAAAGATGGTAGTCTATGGCTTTCCATTAGGGCTATAGAGGGACAGGCTATTCTTAATAAGGATTATGTCGAAACCTTCATATCAAATGACCCTAGCACCCCTGCCCCATCTGATATGGTGGTTATAATAATTGGTGGTGGTACCAATTTAACAAGTGGTGTTTATGAAACTGGTACTGCTGGCCATGCTCTTAAAGCAATTCTTACTGGCAATCGATTTGGATGGAATATCGGTACAGTTGATGTTGCTGGCATCCATGATTTAGAAACTGAAAGGATATCAAGGCTTGAAAACATAAAGAAAATCCAAGCCATTTGGGGTGGAATTCTTATCTTTGATAGCATTAATAAATTGGTACATCTGAGAGATGAAACAACCTATCAGCCATTCAGCGGTTTTTCTATCAAATACCAAAAGAACATGAGCGATATTTCCCGAACGTCTAATAATGACATTGTAACAAGGATTTACCCTTATGGGTTTGAGGGGCTTGATATCGCATCCGTTAACAGTGGTGTTAAATATATTCAAAACCATTCGTATACCGATGAGATTTATGTTGATATCTACACCAACAACGATATATCTGATGCCAGTGAGTTAAAAGCAAGGGCTATATATGAGCTGGATAAGATGTCTAGGCCGAGATACAATTACAAATCAAAAATACTTGATCTAAGAAACTTGCCCGAGTACAAGCATGAAACTTTCTACACCAGTGACATGGTTTATGTAGATGATAAAGACCTTGGGAAAGTGCTTCAAAGGGTATTGCTAAGAAGCTACAACATTTTTCAACCATGGATTTGTCAGGTTGAGCTTGGTGACCCTGAAATACGGTTTGAGGATATCATCAAATACAGTAGCGATTATTCGAGTATCTTCAGCGATATGCTTACTGGTGACAATAAGATACCAGGTAAATATATAAAGAACCTAACCGCTGACGTGATTATAAGTAATACCATTGTTACTCAAACTTTATACGCTGACAAAGGTTATATTGCTGAGTTGACAGTGGATGAACTAAATACCTCGGATAAAGTTAAGAGGTATTTAGAAAGTGATACATCTGATGTAAATTACTTTTATCTATTCGACCAAACAATGCAATGGATAACTGCATCAACTGATGGATTATCAACGGAGCAAGTTGAGGACAGAAATGGAAATTTGATGTATTGGGTTGATGAAACCCACAAAGGAACAACCTTAACCGCTAACGACAATCCTGTTACTATTTATGTTTATACTGAACTTATAAAAAGAATAGATTCATTCGAGTTGATTGATGGCGTTTATACCCCTGTCAGGATTGAAGGTGCTGGCACAGGGATTGGTAATAATGGAAAATTGATTACTTACAAAAAAACTGATGGCTATTACATGGATTATTATCATAGTACTACAGGGCAGTTAATACAGTTTAAATTGACTGATGATGGAATTATTTCATCGACTATAAAAGGCTTCAACAACGTGGTTACAGGTTATCTAGCTGAAGCTACAGGATATGAGAATACAGCAAGCGGTAATTTTTCTGTTGTTGAGGGTTTCCAAAATACAGCAAGCGGACACGCCTCACGTGCTGGTGGAAGTAATAACATTGTTGCTGGTAGTGCTTGTAGCGCTTCAGGAGAAGGAAATACAATTGAAGATGGAGCGTGGGCTACAAAGGTAGAAGGAAACAACAACACAACGAACCATGATGTTTGCCACTTGGAAGGTTATAACAACTCAACTAGCGGAAACGCATATGCAGCACATGTTGAAGGAGCTAGCAATGTAGCAAGTGAATATGCATCACATGTTGAAGGAAAAGATAATTTAGCAAGTGGTTTTGCGTCACATGCCCAAGGAAGTCAAACAGTCGCAAGTAACTTTGCAGCTCATTCTCAAGGAGCTAATACAGAGGCAAGTGGATTTGCAGCTCATGCAGGTGGATTTAATACAAAAGCACTTTCTGATTTTCAGACAGTAGTAGGCATGTATAACATACCTGATGACATGTCAGATAATGTGTTTATTGTCGGTAATGGAGATTCGGACGAAGAAAGGTCTAATGCCTTTGAAGTCAAGACTAATGGAGATGCAAATATAACAGGTCAATACCTTCAAAATGGAGTGCCAATCACTGTTGGAACCGAAAACGTAAACTTTGCAATGGAAGCTAAAACACTATATGTTGGTTACGCTTTACCCCTAACTGGTTCGTTTGGGACTGGTGATACACTAAACTTAATCGAAGGAACTGGGATCGACTTCCAAAGCTACATAAACGTTAATGAGGTTATATCAATAGAAAGTGCAGGAAATTTTGAAATTAGAAAAGTTACAGCTAGGACAGAAACTCAATTGACTTTAGATTCAAATTTATTATTTAGTCACACATCGGCGAATTTGACAGTTTATAAAGCTGGAAATGACGCTAACGATGGTTCAGCACCAGACGCGGCACATGCACTTGCCACGGTTCAAAAAGCTATTGACATAACTCCTAAGGCTTTATACAATTCATGTGAAATTTATGTACACCCAGCAAACTACTCTAGCGTTAATATTAGAGGTTTTTTTGGTAATGGATTTATTGCTATATACCCAGCAGTTGGAGATTGGGACATCGTATCTACATATTACTTTGATATAGGTGATGTAAGTATAATGACATGCCAATCATTTATCGACATTGAGGGCGTTAGAATTTCTTCTGGGTTATCAATTAATAATTCTAACAATGTATTTTTGTGGAGTGATATATTAGAGACATATGGTGTTGGAGCTTTTGTTGCATCCTTTTGTCACGTTCAAGATTGTTACTTTGCAAACATACCATATAATTATTGCATTGGAAGTGGTTATGGGTCTGTGGTTATATCAGAAAATAATGATGGAGAAGGTCAAATTGGACTTAATGCCTACAATAGTGGAGCTATATGTCCGATAGGGACTCAACCAACGGGAACTACAGAAAATGTTCAAGAGACTGATGGTGGACGAATATTAGCATCACTCAGAGGCTCAACAGCTAACAGGCCGACTAGTGTTCCTGTTGGTTATCAATATTTTGACACTGACATCACGAAGCCTATTTGGTGGCATGGGACAAACTGGAAGGATATAACAGAAACGATTGTTTAATACCGTAAAAATACTTAGAGGGTGTTTATGCCCTCTTTTTATTTATAAAAAAATGAGAGAAGGTGACTTATGGAATTTATTAGAAACTTATTGGAGTACTTTAGACATGCGCTGGATGGCTTTAAACCTGCATTTGCTTTTGTTGTTAGTGCTGTAATGTATTTGTTATTTCCTGAACCAGCATATCTAAATGGGTTTTACGTTGTGACAATTACAATGGTTATCGATGTTTTTACAAAATGGTACTCAATTAAAAAAATGCACAATTGCACTTTCAAAGCAGCAAGGAAAAACAAATTCATTAACAGCAATGCAATGTTTGAAGGAACTAAGATAAAAATTATTACGTATTTGATAATTTTTTTATTGGCTGGCTTGAGTTATCGAGTTTCACCAATCGCAGGAGCTAGTGTATTTTTATCTTCATTTGTATATTCGATGTTATTTTTAAGAGAATGTCAATCGATACTTGAAAACTTAGACGATGCTGGTGCTGATGTCGGAGTTTTTCTTTTTTTTGTAAAGAAGAAACAAAACGAAATTCTTGGAGAATCAGTTATTTCAAATGAAACTATTAACAATGATCCGAATGATTTGGGGTGTTAAAAATGAAAAAGAAACTAGGTCTTGATATAGGACATGGTATTAATACCTACAATCCACCTAATAGCCTAAGCAAAGGTTATAAAGGATTTGCGGAATTTACGCACAACAACGCTGTTGCTAAGTTCGCCAAAACGCTTGCTGAATTAAATGGATTTGAAGTTTACCTACCACAACCATTTGATGGGTTAGATGTGGATATCGACACCAGATGCAAAAACATAAAGGCGTATAAATGCAATTTGGTTATTAGCGCACACGCTAATGCTGCAAAAGATGAAACTGCTACAGGACGTGAGGTTTGGTATTGGACAGGAGATTCAAAAGCAGAACGGTTAGCTAAGATATGGGACAACAATGCAATCGAATTAGGAAATAAAAACAGAGGTATAAAAGCATCTGCCCCAAACTCACCATACAACTTTGGAATCCTGAGAACAAATAGTTACAATGGCATCCCAGCAATCATTACAGAGGCCGGCTTTTTTACCAATGATGATGAAAGGCTTTTGCTTGCAAGCGTAGATTTTCAAAAGCTATGCGCCAAGGTCATAGTCAAAACAGCTTGTGATTATTTCGGAATGCCATTCAAAGATAAAGTGGAGGTGATCATGACATCTAATCCAATCAAGGAGGTACCTAAAGTGGTAGTAAATCAAGAAGTGTCTGCATTCGCAAAGGATGCGCAAAAATGGGTTTCTGACCCTAATAATAAAATTAGCGATGGAACTAGACCGAAAGATAATGTAACTAGAGAAGAAATGTGGACCATGCTCTACAGAGCTAATCAACTTAAAAAGTAGGAGGATTTCAAATGACTTTACAATTAGTATTACGAATTTTGCTGGTGGTTATTTTTGTGGGATTATTAACATGGATGTGGGTTAAGGGCTACAAGATAAAGGTGCTACAGATTATTCAGGACTTCGTTATGAAAGTTGAAGAAGATCTCGGAAGTGGCACAGGTGAAATCAAAAAAATCAAGGTATTGAGTTTAATCTATCAAGCCCTACCCTCTTTGATAACCTTTATAATTGGTGAAACCAAACTTCTAATATACATACAGATTGCTGTTGAATACATAAAAACGACAAAGCTATCCAGTGGTGAAACGATTGAGGAATACTTAAGCTTCTTAGCTATGAAGAAATTAGGCTTAAAGAAAACAAAATAATTATACTGATCAAAAAGCCTACTGCTTGGAGTAATCCTCGTTAGTAGGTTTTTTTTATTGGGTATTTATTTTTATATTTCAATATGTTATGATTATGTAAAAAATGGGGGTATTTTATATGCGTAATAAAATTATGATTATTCTAGGGGTTTTGTTATTATTATTTACATCAGCATTTGCAATAATTTCAATCAAAAATAATGACAATGAAATACATAAAGATGAGTATGCATTTGAATACAAATTCAAGCCTATCTATTCCGATATAATTTCACCTGAAATTGCTGCTGCATATATAGATTCTGTGATTAAATCTAAACAAATCTATGAAACATGTTTAAATGATTTTGAGGTTGTAGGTATAGAACAGAATATATCTGATATAACATGGGCTACTTATTTTAAATTTGAACCCGAAAAGGTTTTGATGAATGAAGAAGAGAATGAATTACTTGAACTAATTCTTGCTCAAGCCGATAACGCAAGCTTAATAAATATGATAAAACTATATTACAAATCTGATGAAATCAATAAATCAATGGGAATAAAGCAAGAATACACTGAAGAAGAACACCAAATGCAATTTGAAGAGGTTAAAAAGAGAGTTGAAAAATCACTTAAAGATGCTGAAAAATATATTGATTAACACAAAAAAAGCACTCAACTCATCTGAATTGGGTGCTTTTCATTTTAAATATCTTGTTTTTGATTGGCTTCAATAGTTTGCAATGTAGCTATTAAATCTTTTCTGCATTGAGAGTCTTTAGCTAAAACTTCTAAAAGATTATGAATAGTCATATTCACCATTAATTCTTTAAGACTGTTTTCAGCTTCAATTATTAAAGCTTCCTTCTTGCTTTCTACCAATTTCCCTTTGACTTTATAAGCAATAATCTCTTCCAAAATGTCACTCCCTCCCTATTTTATTTTCTTCACACCATTTCTTGATATCATCAATACTGACCAGCCCTTCAACAACACAATCTGCCTTATAAAAAAGCCGTTGAAGGAATCTATTGATTCGTTTACTGCCAAAGTCGAACTCATCATTTAAAGTCTGGGCAATCATATAAGTGATTTTCATTAAAGCTTCATCCACTGCCTGATCTTTAGCTTTATCAATGATTGGCTGTGCGAATTCAATTATCTGTTGTTCGGTCATATTGTATGTAGGAGTCTTTTGATGTTGTTGGCGCCTTAATTCTGATCGCTTAGACACTATCCGACTCACCTACTTTGTCGATGTCCAGTTTATTTAATAATTCTTGCCAGCACGCTAGAGAAGCACCAAGCCATTCCTTTGTCTTATCCCACAGTTCATCAAAGCTTAAAGCACATATTAACTCATCACCACTAAAATAGGCTATTATCTCTTTCATATTGCTTTCTGTAAATAGCTTTGCTGTTTTTAGAAACCATGAATAACTCAACTTATTCCATTCATTCCAGTTAACTTGTTCGTCATCCTTCCATTTATTTTTGTTTTCATGCAACCAATCGTCAAATGATTGTATATTTAATAAATCTGATATCTGATTACTAGCCCAACAACCGTCTATGTACTCTTTTAATTGCTGGACCGTGATATGTTGTTTCATTTTTTCAACCCTTTCGCAATCTCTGCAATCCTATCAATAGATTCTCTCATTTCAACCCACTCTTTAACTACTTTTATGTTCTTACTCTCAAGTCTTTCTAATTGAATTGTGTTTTGAACTAATCTAATAATCTGAGTTATAACTAAAACTGTTGTGATTACTGCTAAGTAAATTTCCATTTTAGTTCCTTTCGAATGCGTATAACGCGTTTTAAGCGGTTTATAGTTTCACCCTTACAATGTATCGATTTTTAGCTTGTGTCCTAAAATAGCCCATGAATAGATGATATTACGACACCTGTGAAGCAATCCAACATGAAAAGTTAAATCTTGATTTCTTCTTTACAATTTTCAATCAATATATCACAAAGTTTTCTGCTGTACATAATAACAACAATGTCTTTCCATGAAGTGAAAATTGCCATTAAATCCCTTTTGTTATTTACCTTTTCAAGTTCGGCATTGAACTTTTCATCTTCCTCACATTCTGCAAGTTTCCTAACCTCGATAATGCTTTTCTTTAAGCCTTGGATAATTCTTGTGGCATCATCATCCATTGCATTATTAACAACTATTCCTTCATTTTTCATAATGTATATAATCCTTTCGGTAATTAAAGTTTAAGGGCTGAGGGGATCAGCCCTAAGTTGTGTATATCTGTGAAGACTTTTAAGATATTTATGTTCTGTTATTCAATATAAGAGGTACAACCTTCCCTCTGTCAGGTAGAGATACCATTATTATATTAAGCCTGAGCTTGATACCTATTTAAGATTTATAACTCTTGACATTCAAATACTTTGTTTTCATCTAAGTTGTTTTGGTAATCAATCCAACGTCCACCGCAATACTCATGTTCAGAACAATTTAAAGCGTAGCCGTTTTTAGATATATCCAGAGCGGATGAATCAGCACATTCTTTTTCGCATATAGGGAATAACTCTGTAATACAGCCATGCCCCCATGGATTGTCAACTTCTTCATTTGTAAAACCCTTGCAAGATTTACAGCTATGGCAGTTTTTGAATATCGGGTCAAATTTGCATTTATGTCTGCTGGGAGTTCGAAATAATTTTCCGCAATGTTCGCAAATATACGCCTTTATTTCTTTCATCACTCACCATCACTTTCGGGCTTATCAATCTTTTCAAATTCGAATACATACACCCATGGATTTGAATCCCAATTACTATAAATAGATTCCCATAATCCGCTAAAAACACAAACATATGGATTATCAGGAGTACATCCTAAATGATATATTTCTTCGGTGTCTATACCCTCTTTTATTGCTCCATCATCAGTAATATCATGCAACCGCTCAACCCTAACGTCAGTTACTTTAAGGAATATTCTAGCATCCTCTTTTCTCATGTGAATTGATGGTTTCCATTTGATGCATTGGGCATC
>CAZJIO010000035.1:13632-31567 GCA_964546035.1 uncultured Eubacteriales bacterium
TAAATCATTTCTTGATCAAAATGTGTATATCCATTCGGGTCTACATAAAACAACTTTGCCCATGTTTCACGAACATAGAGAATGTTACCTTTTTCATATTTTGATTTTCTAATCGCCCACTTTTTAAAATGAGCTTCATCTATAAAAAACAATTGGTTGAGTCTATCGCAAAGCTTAAAATCACCAACAGTTTCTACAGTGCTGTCATATAAATCGCATTTTACTGGCCTTCGAGTAGCTGTCTTAATGCCTTTTTGAATGGCATGTACCATTTGGGAATTAAATAAAATAGGTTTCATTATTTATTTCCCTCCTTATCAGTCCAAAATTTACAGCCTTTACCATCGGTATAACTGAACGGACAATCCGAATTACCTTCGTTATCTTCAAATCGGCAATAACAAGTGGTGCAGCTAAAATCAGGTTCTTTTTCGCCTGCTATGAATTTGAACGCTTCCCATAAGGCATCAACCAACTCCTTCAAATCAAATCTATTTGCCTTGTAATTTACACACCATAAATCATACTTACCTTCCTCGATATGCCTAGAAATAAAGAGAATTTCACTCCCCAATACCTCAAGTAATTTACCAATCGTTAGCCTTTCAGCAAAATCATTCATACTAAATTCGAAATAATCATACTGGTTATAACCTTCTTTTAACTTGAACGCATTGAACGATGAAATCACTCCATCTTTTTCAAAAGAATCGCCATCTTCTTTAAACAATTCTAAGACATAGATTATTTGATCGTCATTCAGTTCCTTAAACTGCTCAATGGTAATGTTTTGTTTCATAATATTCTCCTTCGAAAAAAGTTAACTGTTCGCCAAATTTAGGAACTTTTTCAATATTCATAATCACACCAGCATCACCCAACTTCTCACGCAATTCTTTGAATGAACTTAAATACCTACTAGCATCTTCGTGCCTTCTCATAGCAACATAATCCTGATTATCGATAAACATTTTCAACCCCCATACGTAACCCAAGACATTCTTTAATATCTCCTTCAAATCTTTAGGAACGCCTGCAGGGACAACCTTTAACAGAAACTTATAATCTTCATTAGCTTCATAAATAGCTAAAGATTTTCTAGCATTTTCGAATATCTCATTCGGCCTAGCCATGAAATCTCTATCCACTTCCTTTGGAAGTTCTTTGAAATAATCTCCAGGCAACTCCATCTTGTTAATCTCACAGTGATACTGAATCTTACTTTTGAAATGTATGATATGGTTTCTAACTAAAAAGGCGTTTGCCCCATCAGTATGGAATGGGTCCTGTGTGCCTTTTATTAGAATTTTATGATGCCTATCAAACCTTTCGTTAAGCTGCTCAACTAATTTGTTAAGTTCTTCAACTTCTTTTTCATTCGCCATTACTTCACGCTCCTACGCAAATCTTAATTGACCTGCATTACTGTTATCAATTTTCATGTTCGGGCTTCTATTTCCGATTCTTAAATGGCTACAATTTGCAGATACAAGCACATTTGCCATTTGTGGACACACACTATTTCCGACTCTCGCAACTTGCTTTGATATGGGATAAGCCCTGCCTGTGTAATCAATATCAATTATGTAATCATCAGCAAATCCTTGTGCCTTAAAAAGCTCTTTAGCGGTTAACATCCTCAATGTGATATCAACAATCACATAATCAATTCCATAGACTGTAACCAATGCAAAACGATCTTTAGTAACAATGGTATGAAGAGGGTCATTCAAAGATTGTCCAGTGCCTTGACCGTAATACTCCATGATGAAACTAGCCACAAAATTGCACTTCTCATGGTACTCACTTCTGACCTCTTCTTTATCAACCATCATTATTTTAACTTCGCCAAAATGACCTGCAGATGTAGTTATTGTATGTAATGGCTCATTGACTGTTTGGCCTGTTCCAGTTCTGTAAAACTTAGTAAGAAATGTGCTCGCTAATGCATATCTGGGTGATGCGTCAATTGTCATAATGGGATCCTGAATTGATTGCCCTCTGACTCCATCTTTTGTAGTTTCTGAATGATATTGGATTAATATGGGAGATACTAAACAGTGCTCATTTTTTGTAACAATCGTTGTAAGGGGTTCATGGATGGTTTTGTTTCTGTCCTTAGTAAATCCTGCCTGCCCTATTTGAAGAATGAATGGCTCAGGACTACTAAAAACAAACTTATCCATACCCCTTCCAATACGATTCATAGTATTTTCAGCTAAAGGCTTTTTCCTACCAAATATGGATTTACCCAGATCACTAAAATCTAATACAGTAGAAACAGGTACCCACTTTGGCAATCCATTTGCACCAGTTTTTGAGTGTGTTGGTTGTGGCCATACAATCGGCTTGCCATCACATCTAGCAATCATATACCAGCGCTTCCTTGTTGTTGGCGTACCGTAATCAGCTGCAATCAGTTCTTTCCATTGAACTGAATATCCTAACTTCCTTAACTTTCTTATGAACTTATTAAAGGTTTCGCCTTTTCTTTTAGCTATTGGATAACCTTTTTTATTCAGTGGACCCCAACCTTGAATCTCTTCAACATTTTCAGCAAATATAACCTCAGGTCTAACATGCCTAGCCCACTTAATAATTGCAAATGGCAATGATCTAATATTGTTATCCTTAGGCACCCCACCTTTTGCCTTGCTAAAATGCTTGCAATCAGGAGATGCCCAAAGAAGTCCAACAGGCTGGCCTTTTGTTACTTCTAAGGGATTTACATCCCAAATGTTTTCAAGTAGATGATGTGTGTGTGGGTGATTTGTTTTGTGCATCAATATTGCATCCATATCATGATTAACCGCTATATCAACCTCTCGGCCTGTAGCTTTCTCAATTCCAAGAGACGCCCCACCCCCTCCCGAGAACAAATCTACTATAAGTTTTTTCATATTTGCTCCTTAAAAACTACAATCACATGGCATATTCATCTCACAGCTAAACAAATCAAACTGCTCATTATTAACGTTTCTCAATTTGTTCTTAACATCAGCCCAATACCTTTGTGATTGTACATGTTCTGTTGGTAGTATTTTTAATTCTTTCATCTGTTCAAAAAGTTTCTCTAGTTCAACTAAGAATGTATCTTTTAAGATACTATATCCAATCGACTCTTCTGTCATTTTAGCCTTTTGCCAAATGTCAGGATAATAAATATAAACTAGGTACCATTGCTGCTTTCCTGATTTCAAACATCCTACACAATTTGCATGTTTGAATAACTTGTATGTTTCGGGTCTTTTTATTCCTACTTCCTCAGTACCGTAAATCGTCCTATCCCATCTAGCAAGAGGATAATCTGTTATCCAACCATCTTTACCTAATTCAAATATTCTACGATTTATACGATGCATTTCGTTCTTATCGAACCCATAAAGAAGAGTTGTTTTTGCTTTGTCCATACCCTTTAGCCATTTATAGAAAGGCTCTGTTTTCATGTAGTATGTGCATAGAAATGGGCTATCATTGAATTTAAAGCCCCCTAATTCAAGACACACATCAAATTGATCTTTATCTTCCCAGCCTTCCATATTAGCGTACGTTATATCAAGTCCTGTTATTTTGACAGCAATTTCGTGTTTGAATCTCTTGATATCTTGATGTTCAACTTTTGGTGATATATTGTGGTTCAGAAGAATTACATTCTCTTTACCGTATCTTCTTACTGCTTCGATGGCCACCAATGCGCTTGAATGTCCACCTGAATAACAAACAACATATTGCAATCATTCCACCTACTTAGATTTTCGATTTACATCTAAGTAGGTAACCTCTCATGGCCTCCCAAGCTACTAACCTGTCCTAGGTTTTTGCGCTGCTAGTAAGAGATTTTACATTTGTTTTACACACCTCTACGGTCACCTTTCGATGGGATGGACGTCCTTTGGGCTTATGCATACCGCCCTCAACCTCAAAACCTGTTAATACAGGGGAATGTTGTACCTCATGGGTTTTGTTTTCATACTTCATCAACCTCCTAAAAAATCTGATATCGACATCTGCCCATTCCCTTCATAAGGAACGCCTATGTACTTTAAAACTTCCTTCATGCCTAGCTGACACATACAGTATTTATACTGATTAGGATGTGAAATTTCCATCCTCTGAAATCTATTAGGCTCATGTTCTAGGTGGACCCCAAATGCACAAAACATGCATCCTGTCCTAGGCTCTCCTGTTAATATGTACTTTCCGTTGCTTTCAATGATATCTCCGTAAATACTAGATATCTGCAGGTCATTTTCAATTACATATCTCAATGTATCCTGCTTGGTCCAAAATCCTAATGGCTGACTCTTTATTGTAGATCCATCATAAACATTACAACCGGTATGATTGTACTGGCGCTCTCTTTGGAACCCTTCATCCTGTGTGATGCCTATAAATGGATGCCTACCATTTTCTTTTAGATATTTTTTGAATGGCTTTTTCTTCATGATGTCACAACACTTCTCGGATGTATCAAAAGGTGCATCTATTAAGAATTTCCAACAATTTGATAATTTACCTAGCTTGCCTCGCTCATCACCATTCATTAAATAATTTCTGTACTTATCAGACAGATTACCATGCCTTAATTTTCTGATTTTAGCAGCTGTCTCTGTACTGATAATCGGAAACCCATCTTCTTTGAATACTTTATCCACCCTTTTATCAGGTCTAAGTATTGTTAGGTTATCAAATGTATTTACAAAACTTATAATCTCTGGGAACTCAAGCCCTGTATCACAAAATACAACAGGAATATGATCTCCTAATTCTGAACGGACAAGATGAGCTAAAACCGTACTATCTAACCCACCGCTAAAGCTTACATAAACATCACCTAGCCAATGATCATACCAATCATGTATTCTTCTTTTTGTAAGATATAACTTCATCTCCCAAGGAAGAAACTTTCTTTGATGAAATTCATAAGTCTGAAGCTTTAATTCATAGTCTTGGATGTACATTTCTCACACTCCTTCGTTAACGTAGACTATTGCGTTGCTAATCATAACAACCGCATGGCATTGAATCTTCATCTTCCTCTTGGAATAAATCACACAATGTAACCTGTGATTCTTCCCATTCAATAAAATCTTTCCAACTCCATTGTCTGCCAAGTCCTTTAATTGTTATGAGTTTTTCTTTTGCGTTTTCTTCCATGGCTACAGCTCTATCGAATAAGTCGGGATGATTCTTTCTAAGTGCCTTTATTTCATGTTTTTTCATTGATGGACAATAGAAGCAACTTGATTTTCCTGGCAATGGAAGTCCTTCTTCCAAGATAACTCTTTCGCAATCCTCCCTGTACCAATCCCATAAATCAATTAATGGGTAGTGCTTCTTATACTTCTTGTCCACAATGTCATAAACAAGGGCATTTTGCCTTCTTCTCTCTTCTCCTGCGTCATAACCTATGTATTTGTTGATTTTTTCGCCTTGTTTTACGATATTTACAAATGGCTCATGGTGGTTGCAATACTTGTCTTGAGCTGTTATCTTGTGTTTTAAAGAACACTTCTTGTAACCATAAACAATTGAAGGTAAGCTTTTATCTTTCAAACATTCTTGCTCTAGCGTCATTCTGTTTCCATCTTTAGTATGGTACTCAACAACTGTTATAGTTGGCATATCATGTTCTAATAACCACTTATTCATAATATTGATATATTCATACGTTTCAGGCATTTCAGCTCCTGTATCAGCGAATAAAATTAAATCAACAGGTATGTTATTACGATACATTCCTATTAGCATTGCAGAGCTGTTTGTTCCGCCGCCATATGATACTAAATTCATAAATTCACTTCCTTTCATTAGCTTCGCAAAATCGTTCGTCTGTGTATCTATTTCGCTACTTCACGAAATAGTTCCTATCCAATCAATTTATATAATGTGGAAATTTTCATCAATGCTAAGTTGGGTATCTTTCCCCCGAAGTCTATGATTTCGATTCTTTTCAATGTCATACACTTCCTTTTCCAAGTCATATCCAATTGATTTAAGAGCTCCTAAGCATGATGATTTTAAGTTTTCAATATCAGCTATTCTGTTCTTAACCGCTCTCTCTACCTCATGAATTGGATTATTCATCATAGCTCTGAGCTGGCTTAACATATAACTATTTGACCAAGTGCTAACATTAAACCCATGATCATTCAAATCCTTAACAATTTTCTTTAGCTCCACGATAGTCTCATCAACATCTTTTTTATTATCATGAAATGTTTTAACAGACTTCTCATGATCTTTTATGGATTTGTTTAATTGGTTAGAAACTTCCTTACCAACCAGTTGCTTTGTCTTCTTAGCTTCCAACCATTCTTTGTAGTAACCGTATTTATCACTGAAAAATTCTAACTTGTCACTGTCCAGACGATTCATTATTATGTACAAAAGGAAGCTTGAATCAGGTTTCACATCGTAGAACCTAGGCTTAACAACTGTCCTAATGGAACCATTATCTTTGACATAATAAAGACCAACTCCATCAGGAAGTTCGCTTTTGTCAATCAATCCTTCAGGCACTGCAAAACTGAATGTGTTTCCATACTGCCTGTATAGATGCCATTTATCATCTTGCTTGAAATCACCCCTAGATACTTTTACTTCATAAATGATAATACATTGGTGTTCCCAACTTTTCTTTATAGCAACCGCATCCCTTCTCAAATGAGATCCATATTGAGTAGGTCCGTTCTTTACCTCTGTCATGAAGAAATCATGTTTGTGTCTCACCGATAATGCTTTATTGACTTGGTAAGCTTGCATTATTTACCTCCATTTTCTTTCAACATCATTTCCATAGCCTTTCTTTCAATTTTCTCAAAATCATAATCATGCTTAAGAAAATCGTTTTGGCTAGTTTCTTTTACCTGCTTACTTTCAACCTTTTTTAAGCTGAATTCATCTGCCCAGCCCTTAGCATTAAGCCAAGTTGCAGCATGTGGGGTAAATCCATCCTTGAACCGTTTATCCTGTTCCATGGAGCGATTAACACCATCAATGATAGTTTTGAGTAGTTCATCATCGGGGTCAATCTTTTCCCATGTTGATTCAGCTTGTCCCCTGCTTACTTTGTTGGGCCATATTTCCCAGAACTGTTTAAATCTTTCGAACTGAACATTGCTCAATACAGATGCCTTTTTGAACTTTGTAGGCTTGAGCTTATTTTCTGCAACTTCTGCAATAGGTGGAATTTCAGTTACAATACTTTCCTGCACTTCACTTTTTGATGACTTCGGTATCTTTTTTACCGACTTTACAGCAGACGGTTTGTTAGGTGCATTCGCTTTTCTTTTGGTATAAACACACTTCAAGTTATCCATCAATGATTCACACCAAACTATCTTACCTTCCCAAAGTTCACTATCAATCTTGTTCATTTCTGATAGCTTATCCATGATAGCGATTGCTGTTTCATCGTCCACTCTGGTATAAGCTATTAGATATTCCCAATCTGCAATTTTTGAGCAATCATAGCAATGCCCATCACTCTTGCATAGAATCTCTAAAAGCTTAAACCAGAAGCAATAGCCATCATTACCGAACCTGTTTTCAAGAGTAAATAGCGTCTTGCTGTCATAGACAAAGTGAGGGAAGTAATCTACTGTCTGTTTTTTTGGTCTTGGCATTATTCCTTCCTCACTTTCCTAAGAATTTAATAACTTCCTGATAACTCGGGATATCTATTCTACTTACAATTCGTATCTTCTCAATCCCAGCTGTTCTATGCCTTTGAGCGGTCTTTTCAACTATGAATCCTCTTGTCTCGGTTAATGATTCCTTAACCTCTTTCCAGTTCTTGCCCTCCCAATAATAGAGCCTCAATATTTCTTGCTGAATTTGGGGGATTTGCCTATAAGCTATGTTCAGCTTATCCAATATAAGTGAAACGAGGGTAAACTCAATTTTGATCTCATTTTTAGTTGTTAAGTAGTCTCTTGTTATGTCGTTGCCATACGCCATGGCTATTCTGCTTGTGCTGTCACTAATATTGCTTGATTGAACATTTAAACCGTCACCACCACCGCAAAGAGCACCAGCTATGTAATCCTCGTCTACCTCTTTAGAAAAGTTCTGAATCTCAGTCGATAGACTTTCTAGGATTGCTTCAAAGGTATGATGGTTTTTAAATAAAATTTCTGCTTCGTGATACCTAATGTAATTCAAGGGGTTCACTCCTTTACTCTTTTGGCATTTGATAAACTGCAAAAACACTGTTCCAATAATCTGTATCTGCATCAATTGGCCTGTTTTTATTGCTTATAGAACCAGCGATATGTGATTGAATTGAATCCAAAACTTCAATAGCACGTTCTCTTGATTTATATATTCCTAAATAACATTCATCTGATTTCAATAAATAAGGTTCGGTCTTCAAAATCTTAGTTATTTTCTTTCCTTTTTTAGCGGATGAAGCTATTTCTACAAGCTCAAATGTTGCTGATATATTGAAATTTGAACGTTCTTCCAAATTGGTCCCATCCTGACTTCTAACCCAAATTCCCACCTTATTCACCTTCCTTTATGCTCCATAGGGCTTTTAACATAATTTCTCTTTGTACCCATGAAATGCGTGAACGATTATCAACTTCACCTTTGTATATCTGCAAAATATCCCTGTCAAGATTCCATATTCCATCCTCTAAATGGGCTTGAATTTGAACATCTCCCTCGCACCATTTTCCAAACAAATCAGATAATGGTACCATTTCAACAAACACTTCCCAACCATCATCATCAAAGTCGAATTCATTTACATCAAACGGAGCATATATTTCGTCAGTTACGTAAATAAAAGCGTTAGAAGGTGTACAAAAGCTAAATCTAAATTTATGAGTAGGAGCAAGAGTTGCGATTTTATTTGGATTTTCAAGACACCATTTCATTGCATCAATTATCAACATCTACTTCCCCCTCCTTTCAACATTATTAATCGCCTGACTTGCTGTTCTGTCAAAATAACCACCAACATTCCTATTGCTTTGCCTTTCTGCAACCTCTTTCGCATATCCGTAAAGGCTTTTTCGCTCTTGTTCTAAGAAGTGGTTATATTCTGCCTTTTGCTTATTTGCCTTTTCAACCGCTTTCAAGAATTGTTCTTTGGTCACATATTCCTTAAGCGCCTCAACCAATGCACCACTCACATCACCTAACTTACCTTCCAGATGTGCAATCCTTTTTTCCTTTGTGAGCTGCCTATTGATGTTATCAAGTTCAATGTTTATTTCTTTGATTCTGAACTTTGCGCTTTTGTTATGTCGAATACGTTCAAGTTCTTTTTGCAGCTCAAGTCTATACTCATGGATGTCATTTAACCTTGAATCCATGCTCATTAGCTTTGTTCCGCAATTTCTGCATGTGAGAAAGTTCATTTATTCACGCTCCCCATTGCTTTTAATCGCGACTATATTTGAAGCATGTCTATCTTCAATAGCCATCATAAACATTGCGACAGTTAAAAATATAAAAAACCGTTCAAAACCATTTGCACTTTTTATTACAGGTGAAAATATGTATAACAGGATACATGCGCTTAAAGTTTGATAAAAATATCTAACATTATTAAAGTGTTTTTTCATCTAGAAACCATCCTTTTTCATCATTTTGTCAAACCCCTCAAAATCAAACATAGGATCTTCTTGATCGTCAAATTCTTTAGCCAGTAGATAAATCGTTGCAAGTGTTCTTTCGGAGTCTCTTTTTAGCAACTTATCCAGCAAATAATGACCTCTTTCAATCTCTTCTTTTCTTGCTGATTCTTTTAGGTCAATGAAATCAACATAACCAATAACTGGTATATTTCTACCATCACAATAACTCAACAAGTTGAACATTTTCCTGTATGGGAATTCATCAACTACAATCGCGACCTTTTGCCTGCCATCTAATTTGTTATGAATTTCGCTATTGTCAATCTCGATTAAATCATGAGCGCAATACGGAAAGCGTTTATTAATAGTCAAAACAAGAACTTCAAATCCTAATGCTTGAAGAGTAAAGCAGCATTCATCCATAGTGATCGTTTTTCCTGTTTTTCTACCAGAAGAAGAAAGTAACAAGGATCTTTTTTCGAGTGCCACATTGACAAAACTGTCATGCCAACCTTCTTGCCTTTTTGATAATTCATAATTCGTACGAAAAAACCCAAAATTATCACTGCATTTAACAATCCACCTTGCATTAACCTCATTCATTAATAATCCCTCCTAGTAAACTTATTGCATCTATACTCGCCTTTGCATGGCCTTTTAAAGTAACTACATTTACCATCCATTGACCTTGAACATTTGCCTGTTTTTGGTTCGGGAAAATCATCGAACAGTTCCAAACTATCTCCTCCAAATAGCGATGTAATTCCCAGCAGCATTGCCATTCTCTTTCCCATTGATTTTGATGGCTTAGTAAAATTATTTAAGTCTAATTCTGCATCTCTAACTTGATCTGTAAGCAACATTGCTTCCCTTATCATACTTCCTGAACCAACTTCAACTATTACTGCTTTTCGGTTTTGTCTGTTTAATTCCAAGTCAACTCTTGGGCTTGGTCCTTCCATAAAAGCAATTCCTCCATGACCATCGGCCTCAACTCTCATTGGAAAGAATTTACTGTCTTTATACTCAATAATCTTGGCGCCTATGTACTTATCAAAGATGTCATTAACACTATTCTCATAACATCCAACGCAACCTCCAACCGCTGTGTCATATAGAAGAATAGATACAATACAATTGTTTTCATCTACTTCAATATGACCTCTTGTGGCACCTGGATAACGAATGGCATATACATCATTTTTAAAATTTGGTCTTACATCTTTTTCGCAAATATAAGTTCCGTCCCATCCAAAATGTTCCAAAGATTCTTTATAAACTTGTTCTAAATGCTTGTCCATCTCTCGAGTCAATTCATTGTAATATTCATGGCCTGAAAATCTGATTTCATTTATTAATTCCAAGTTTTCAACTCCCTTATTTTAAATTCCAAATAACTAATTTTAAGTGTAGGCTTTGTGGACATTTCAGCTACCCACTTATCACCATCTCTGGCTAGGCAATAGGAAGGATTGTATTTGCCCATTAAGACTTCCAACGTGACCACCCTTTACTTTCTCTCTTACAAGAACCGCCTACTTAACACGTTCTCCCAAAATCCATTAAATTTAGTTATTCAAAAACTTTGTTAATGTTTTTAAGAGTTATAGAAACTTTACCATCAGGATTTATAATAATTTCCATGAATTTCGGGTCATTATACATCTCCATAGGAATCTTAATTTCAATACCTGAATCAGTCCTAATGCGTTGCTTTTCAAATGATTTTTCAATCGTCTTTTCAGAAAGCTTAATAGTTGGTTCTGGTAACCCTCGTTTCTCGATAGCCTCAAGAAATTCTTCTTTGATCTCCATCTGAGTTTCGAACACTTCATCAGCGAACTTCTTAAGATTGATTTCACCAGTTTCACCAAGTTGATTAAACAACTCCTGCTTAATCTCCATTTTCTTTTCAATATCTTCATCAAAATATTTCTTGGTAATCGTGTCAGTTGCTTTTTTCACAATTTCATATTGCTGTTTTGATGAGAGGTTAGTTTTGCATTTTAGAAAGCGTTTTGATAAATAATTCTCTCTTACACCTTCAATATCAACAGGCCTCTCAAGTACCAGCACTTCCATTGAGTCTAATTTGATGATTACTGCCTCACCAATGCGCTGCCCCATACCTGGTAGTGTAGTTCGATGCTGGATAATCGAATTGATGTTCTGCTCATTTTCAAAATCTGAGTAATGAATATATGTGTTTTGGTATTTCATTTTCAACAAAGCCAAATACCGAGATCCGTTATAATAAAAATCAATTACTGCTAAATCCCCTGGGAGTATTGATTGGTTCATTGACATGATTGAAAATAGTTGTTCAGATACCTGCTGTGCAAATGTAGCGAAAGATGATGAATCCTTGTTAATGTAGCCCATCAAGTTCGCTAAAAACAAATTGTAGTTATCATCAAATTGGCATTTCTTAATTCCCTCATCATTCAATGTTCGAATGATATGATTTGCGAAAAAATCTGATGAATCTTGGGTTTGTGGCATCTCCTGCATGGAAATTATCGGTACTGATAAGCTTGGGTCAAGAATATTTACTATTACTTTTTGAATCGTTAATCCTTCTATGTAAAACATTGTTATTTCCCTTTCTCCGTAATAACGGATTTAATCAGAGTATTCTTCATTTAGTTCATCCAGCCATTCGTCCATACAATCGATACAAGTATATGAGGATATAGGCTTTCCATCCATGAAACCTGATTCTCGAATTGCATATGAACCAACGGCTATCTCTTTTTCACAACCACCCATACATTTATGTGCTTTACGGCATTTTACCAATTTCTCTTTGTAGTTTTCGATGTCTCCATCATCAAGACCATAAAAACCACTATCGGTTATGTTGTAATCTTCTGGCTTATACTTCATTTAACTCACCTACTTTCATCGATGAATAATATTCTATTTAATTAATAAGGGTACAGCTCCAAATCAATTTCCATCCCTGCATCAGCAACCACCGTTTCAATTCCTGTCAGGGCTTCTATCTCTTGAACCATTCTCTTAGCATCTGAATTGTTGTCTGATAAGTGAAGCAAGATTATTTTTCTACACTGGCTCAGGTCATTAGCTTTTAAGAACTTCTTAACATTTTCTAAGCTGAAATGAGATTGTATTAACCTTTTCTTCATTTCCTCTGGTATGTAGCCAGCTTCTACGTTGGCATTTAATGTATCTATGATGTAATTGCATTCAATCATTATAAAATTAAGTGAATTGAACTTATATTTGCAGTAGAATGAATCTGTTAAAAAAAGTGCCTTGATACCTTGTGTTTTAATCAAATATCCCAACCCTTCAACATCATGCTCAATTGGAAATGGAAGTATTGTAAACTCGGCTACTTTAAACTGTTTTAATGGCTCAACCTCATGTATGCGATAACCTGATAATCCACGATCACTTATCGTTTCTTTGCAAGCCCAAACATCAATACCAATATTCACAAGGTCTTTCGCGCTTTTAGCATGGTCAAAGATGTTGGTGAGTGATTAATGCACCCACTACGCTAGACAAATCGAAATTTAAACCTTGCTGTATTTGTTTTATAGGGATACCTGCCTCTAACAACAGGCTCCCTGTAGGTGTACTAAGTAAATAACAATTTCCCTTGCTGCACGAACTTAGTATTTTTACTTTCATAATCAATAACTTGGAGCATCATCATCAATGATAATCTCTTCTTGAACCGGCTTTGATGCTTTTTGATTTGGCTTAATGTCCTCAACCACTTCAATTACATCCTCTTGATCTTCCTCGATATCAATTAATTCAACATTTGCATTCACATCAATCTCTTCCTGAACTTCTGCTTCATGAGCTTCCATATCGGATTGTCTTGCAAACTGTCCAACAATATTGGCATCACTGGAACTATTGATGATAGGCTTACAAGCTTTATTAACAACCGTTTTAATAGCCATATCAGTTGTGAATTTGTCATGGGTACTGCCTAATTTTATATTTCCTTTATCATCAATTGGATAGGTCTTTGATTGCTTCCATGCTTGTTTGATTTCTTCCATGGTCATTACTGTATATTCATCATGACCATCTTTGTAAGCAACAACAGCATAAGCGCCAATTACATTTTCTTTTTTGATGTTTTCAAGCTTTTGAACATGATCTGTAATGATTCTTTTGCCTCTAACAATCTTAAATTCAACTTCGTCACCCTCGTATATTGCCATTCCATAGATATCCTCTATATCAGGCTTGACCGATTTTGCAACTGCAATACTTCCGAAATAGGATCTCTGCATTGCTAATTTCTTACCGTAAACGATGAAATAACATTGCTTTTTATCAGGATTTAAACCTTGAACAACCATGCTCAATAAACTGTTTGCAATACTTTCTTTTGTGCAAATATCAAGTGCAAGTGCCTTGTCTTTACCTTCAACATCTTGAAGCATTAACCATGCTGATTTAAGTGCATTATCAGCAACATAATTTGCTGGAAGAATCAATTCACCTTTTTCTTTAAAGCTTTTTATCTTTGCCACGACACCATCAATAACCTCTTTCTTTATTGCTAACTGTTCTTTTTTGCTTACTTGTAATTCATCCATTGTCTAATTTCCTCCCTGTAAAGTATTTAAATCAAAAACTATGCCTCGGCAGTACTTCTCACCATCTTCTGTAATTTCAAAAGTAGCATGAGGAATATCTGTTTCATAAGTCCAGCAATAATCGCCATCATCCCACCATATAACCTTTATGGTTTTGCAATTCTCTCTAGCTTTCTGTTGGTACTTACAATCATTGCTACATGATTCATGGAACAAACTTTCTTTTTCTAAATAAACCGTTCCACCATCATAACAATCATCTTCATCGTTAATGGCACCGCGAAACTCAACCAAATCATCCGATGCTCCGAAAACAATGACAAATCCTAACTTTTTAGCTTCTTGTTCTTCATTTTTTGTTATTTCACTTCCACGTTCTCTACCATCAAGGTTAGATGCAAATTCTTGAATATTCATTAATTAACTTCCTCCTTGTAAATGCTAGTTTCTTCAATCTGAGTTGTTGTGGTTACCTTTCTTTCGGTTACTTCAAGACCATATTCCTTTGCTTCTGAAATAGCTTTGTCTTTTTCGAAAATCAAATGAGCTTCATGTTGAAAATGTGAAAATTCTAATCCAGATCCTTTTTGTTCTTTTAAAAAAATCTTAACCTTAGGTATGGTTAAATAGTAACCTACTCTAATTTTTGTACCTTGTGGAACATCAAACATTTGAATCACACTCCTTGATTTATGTGGTGGTAAAATTAGTTTTTCACAATCAGGCATTAAGCCTCAACCTCAACTCTCAAAACACTGTTCCTATCGTTCCAACCGCTTTTAGCACTTTCAATTAAATAAACATCCGTAGGAACTAATTCACCATCTACACCAGCTAATCTAAATCGAGTTTCTTTATCTAACTCATCCCATGTTGGCGGCTTAATTAAGTTGATAATTTGACTAGGGCTGTCCACCAACTTACTTACTGATTCACGGTTATCAATAAAAATAGGAGCGGTTACACCGTAGTAAGAGCAAAGAGTGGAAATAATATCAAGTCCAGCATTAATCTTTCCAGCATGATTAGCCTCACTAAAAGGAACGAATGAACCGTTTGTATTAATTAATGCTTCACAGCAAGGGTTAACCCCTCCATTTATTTGAACATCAAACAACCTAAAATTAACGTATTTGAACCTATTATTAATGCTACCCTCAATCAAACTTACCTTTGAAACTATAAACTGATCTATAAGGTACTTGTGACCTTCTAGCTCACTGATTTGAGCAGATAACTTCTTCTCTTCTGCCTTTAATTCTTCAATACGACTCAAAGTAGAAGCCCGAGTATTTTTGTTGTTTAAAATCTTATTGCAGGCATCAATTTTCAGCTGAATATCTTTTTTGTTTTCAAGGAGCATTGATGTATTATCAGGAATAGGAAGTTCAAGTTCAGCTTGAAGTTTCTTAATCTCGTTCTCTAATGTGTCATATTCGACATCATTTGAGTATGAAATTGCAACGTTAGGTTTTGTGATCTCTTTTCCGACACTCACTAACTGCTTTTCTAATTCCTTCAATTGCTTTTCAGCATCTTCAATCTTAGAAATTAGGCCGTCATAGATTGCTTGAGCTTTTTGCTTTTCAGCTGCTAACTCTTCGCCATCTTTTTTATTCTTAGCTCGATCAGTATCAATTTTTTCTAGCGTTTTTTTCTTTTCATTCTCGAAGTTTGAGAACATTTCTATGAGCTTAGAATCAACATCATCTGTAGGCAAAGACTGTTTGCAGGTAGGACAAGTGAAACTATTGACATCGGGTGATACAAATTCAAGAGCTATGGCTTCCTTCTTTTTCTCTACCAATTCAGCCCATTCCTTTCTAAGGGATTGCAATAGCGCTTCATCACTTTTGATTTTTTTATCTCCGTTAGAGATTCGAGATCTTAAGCCTTGAATATCGGACTCAACCTGATTAATGCGCGATTCGATTTTTAGCTTTTCAGAAAACCAATTGTTCTTTTCTTTGTTGGCCTCAGTATCGATTCGATTCTTAACTGCATCAAGCTTTCCCTTAAGGCTGTAAAGCTCATTTTGTTTCTTTCTAAAATCGGCTGCAATGCTTGTTGAACTTGACATTTCACTTTCAATACCAGCAATAATGTTTCGATATTCTTCAACAGATTTCTCAACCTCAGAATAGTCGGGCTCATCATGTGAGATTGTCAGCATAAGTTCATCAATTCTAGGTGGAATGTTGTCCCTGCTTTTTTCAAAGTCTTTAAGTCTTTCACTAACAATCTTTTTGTAATCATCAATACTTTTATCAGCAATGGCCAGTTTCAACTTTGCTAATTTGGTGTCTGAATTTAATACCTCTTCGTCAGTAACATCACCACAAATTTCAATGATAATCTTCCTTCTGTCCTGCCAAGAAATCTTGGTGTTGAAGAACATTGGATTAGTTATCATCCTGAATACAGTTTCATCAACGATGCTGCATATTTTGAATTTGTATTCGCTTTCTTTAACCGGCACTTCATTTACCCAATAAGAAATGGTGTTTCCTGTCAGCTCTGTTGATTCTGAACCGCGTTTCTTGGTCCACTTCTCTTCTGACATTTTTTTGAGCTTCATGGGCTTTCCATCAATACTTAACTCGGCTTCTACTTCTGTCTGAAGCATATGTATATCATTGCCCTCAGCATCTTGAGGCTTAATCTTGAATGTTGTTTTATCCTCGCTGTTTTTACCGAAAAGCAACCATAAAAACGAATCGAACTGAGTTGTTTTACCAGTACCATTATCACCAAAAACATGAGCGTTACTTCCGTTCACTTGAAGGGTAAAATCCTTGATGCCTTTAAAGTGCTTTTCTTTTAACCAATTCAATCTAATATCCATAACATGCCTCCTTAGTTTTTCCCAAGTCTCTTCAACTTGTTTGTCGTATATGTGTCCAGAGCTTTTATAATTACTTTGTGTAACCGTGCAAAACAACCTGCAATACCTATCTTCTGGTGTCCACCATGAGCAGTTGCTACAGCTCTTCATATGTTTTACTTTGAATGGTTTTGCCTATTAGAAATTCAACACCTTGCTTTGTCAGCCAAAACCGAACCATACCATCGTCTTGAACTCTGACACTTTTGAATGCTGCACCAATTTCAACTAAGTAGTTCCAATCAGTATCAAGCTCATTTGTGAAATACCTGTTTCTATATGGTTTTTTACTGTGATCAAGCCCAATTGCATGCCTCATCATTTCCTTTTGATAATCAGTAATTTCCCAGAACATCATGTTGTAAAGTTCAACAAATTTCTGTCCTCTTTGCTTTGTATTGATAAAATCGTACCTACCCATCAAGTATTGATAATGGGCAACTAACTTTTTAGGTGGGGATGTCCAATAGCTTTGTTGCGTGTACTTTCCAATCTTACAAAAGATAAGCCTGCCCCTAGTTTTATCATCCTTGCTATTCTCAGCTATCCAAACTTTCACCAGCATCAACCTCACTTTCATGAACTATTACAACATCAGGCTTAAAACCACTAGCCCTTCCATTGTCAAATTCAACATGTCCAGATGTGCTAATTGAAGTTATTTTATGAGGAATCATTATGTCAAAATCGCAATAACTACTTCCACTACCCATTCTTGTAATCATTACAGTGTCACCTACAGTAGCCCCAAGTTCTTTGATGTGTTCATCGCGTCTTTGATTCCAGTAGTGATCTGCATCAATAGATGTTGATAGAATTTGCTTTTCTCCATCAGGCGTTTTAATGATAAATAAGTCTGGGCTACTACCTGT
>CAZJIO010000036.1:0-3426 GCA_964546035.1 uncultured Eubacteriales bacterium
GGTGCAAGGCTTGCTATTTGTGGTGCTTTTGGGCTTCGTTTGGGTTATTATCATTAATGGACATAATTGCTTTGTTACAAAATTTGATAGCACCATTGTAAAGCATTAGGGTAAGATCCTCTTTTGATGCTTGCATTATGGTATTTGCCATATAGATATCCTGTTTATTTGTTGTCATATTGACCTCCAGTTATCGCTTTTCATCCACTAGGATTCCGGCTACTTGCCAAAGATGAGCGACTAAATCAAGTATTTTTTCTGATGGGATTTCCCGAATAACAGAATTATTCTCTGTGTCTATTACTTTTACCATAATTTGTTTGGTTGCATCATGAATAGAAAACTCTAATCTGCGATCATACATACGTATATGCTTATTGGCTTTTTCTATTGCTTGGATGACCTCATGTTCACTTTTAGCTTTATTCTCTTCCGGTGTTAGAACCGATTCGACTTGCTGTGGTTTTTGATTTTTTATCGGCGATGATTCAGCTCGTTCTGCTAGAGAATCAATTCTATTTTGTTGAGGTTGTTGTTGTTGAAATGTTTTAACATCGAACCCATTACCCTCAATTTTCATTTGTATAGCCTCCTTCTTAATTTCAAATTGATGCAGCATAAACATTCTTTTCTATATGTTATATCGGCATTTCACTATAAAAATTAATAGAAATAACCTGTAAAATTATATTAATGTTGCTGTGAATTATTCTGGTGATATTGCACTTGATTTCATCCAAGTTTTCGTCATTTCTATGCCTTCTTCAAGGACCACCTTTGGATACCAGCCTAGTAAATTCTTCGCCTTACTATAATCACATAAAAGCTTAGAAATCTCGCTTTGTGGATGAATATGTTCAACATGCTTTATTTTATTAACATCCCCGGAGAAATTATCAAATACCCTCACTCTATGTTGGTCATAATAAAACTTCTTAACGACCTTCTACCAATAAACCCTGCTCTTACATTTGGTAATATCCAATAACTTTCACTACTGCAGTAATTACATCCTCAATGTCCTCATCCTTCATAGTAGGAAACAGGGGTAGTGATATAATGCCTTCATATAATTCTTCTGCATTAGGGCATAGTCCCTTTTCATAACCTCTCTCTATATAGTAGGGATGTAAATAAACTGGAATATAGTGAACATTTACACCAATATTTTCAGCTCTTAAAGCTTCAAAAACATCATTCCTTGAACACTTGATCATCTTCAGATTAAGTTTAATAACAAATAAATGCCAACTGGAGTCACAACCATCGGGTATGTGTTGTAAAGTGATTTCTGGTATTTTCAATAAGGCTTGTCTATACTTATTTGCAATTTCTCTTCTACGTTTTATAAACCCATCCAATTTTCCCAACTGGCTATTTCCAAGAGCACACTGAATGTCAGTTATTCTGTAATTATAGCCCAAATGTTGTTGTTCGTAATACCAGCTACTTTGAGTTTGATCTACTAATAAGGTTGAATCTCTTGTTATGCCATGAGTTCTGAATTGTTGTATTTTCCTGTAAAGTTCCTCGTTATCTGTTACAATAGCTCCGCCTTCACCTGTAGTTATATGTTTTACAGGGTGAAAGCTAAATTCAGTCATATCAGCAAGACTTCCAATTTTTTTGCCCATATAGGTTGCCCCAAGTGAATGCGCTGAGTCCTGAATAACAAACAGATTATGTTTTTTCGCTATACGATTTATTGGCTCTATATTGACAGGCATACCAGTATAATCAACTGGTATGATAGCTTTTGTTTTTGGTGTGATTTTCTTTTCGATTTCTTTTGGATCGATGTTCCATGTCATTGGGTCAATGTCTGCAAAAACCGGGGTTCCACCGCAGTAGAGAATACAATTTGCAGAAGCCGCAAAGGTCATAGGTGTAGTTATAACCTCATCACCTTCTTTTATACCTGCTGCAAAACAAGCAGCATGCAAGGCGGCTGTTCCATTGGAAATAGCAACCGCGAACTTAGCATCCACAGATTTTGCAATGTTTTTCTCAAATTCATCCACCATCGGACCACAGGTAATAAAGTCGCTCTTTAGTGTTGCTACAACTGCAGCTATATCTTCATCATCTATGTATTGTTTGCCATATGGTAAGAGGTTATCACGTACTGGTTTTCCTTTATTTATAGCAAGTTGTTTCTTTTCAGTATTATGCATTTACATACCCCTCTTTTAAAGCCAGTTTTTGTCAATGACATCTCAACCAAATATTAACTTCTAAGTATAGAATCATGCCTATATTGTTAGGTTTAAAACATATCCACTAGTTTTTCAACGATTCGTCTACATCCATTTCCATCAACTAATCTTTGTCCTTTATAGGAAATTTGTTTTCTACCTTCGAAATTATGAATTAAATCAACTAGGTTCTCTTTAAGATCTTCTTCCTTAATGTCGATATAGTCGCCTATGGATTGTACAAGACCAAATTCATTCATTATTGTAACGATTCCTCTTTGATTTTCGGCCATGATAAAGGCAAGAGTCGGTGTACCACAAGCACATAGTTCGTATAGTGTACTACCCCCTGATGAAATTGCAATATCCGATTGAAGCATTATTTCCGATATTTTATCTGGGTTTTCGTGGAGAATAAGATTCTTATGATTAATCCCAAGATTACGAAGGTCTGATTTATTTGAAAAAGCGGCACCAATAATGAGATTTATCTTTATGTTTGCAAACTCAGAATTGAATAAAATCCATTGGGCAAATTTATGAGAAAGTCCGAATGGATCCGACCCACCAGTAGTGATCATTACTTGAGTGATATCTTTTGCAACAGCTCTTGGCGCCAAATTTTTAAATTCTCTGCGAATCAGATTGTATTCAATTCCTAGGAGCTTATGTTGTGTAAGGGTTTGAATATCATATTTAAGCACTGCGGCATTTATATTTCCATTAATAATCACATCCACTCCATAATTGAAGGCACTCACATCATCAATGTAGGCAGTTTTTATACTTTGTCTTAATTCTAAGAAAAAATTAGCTGAGACGTTATATGAATCTATGATTAAAATTTTTGGTTGAAACGAAGTGACTATTTCAAGAATACAGCGGGATTCATTCTCTAAATCATTCAAATTGCCATAAAGGAACCCTTCTCCTGAGTCTTCAATTTCACAAGGCATTCTAAATACTTTAAAGCCATTTCTTATAATTCTCTTTTCTCCTTCTATATATTTAGTAATAAACGCAACCTCAAAGCCTGCGTTTCTCAGTTCCTCTGCAAGAGAAAGACAACGTATGATATGACCCATGCCAATTCTTTGGCTTCCATCAGCTCTAAATAAAACTTTTAACATTTTATTCAACCTTTCTAATCAGTTCAAATGCTTCTACATATCGCTTCCCGACAACAGTTCCCCATCTTTTTGCAATGATTTCAAGAGCTTCTAATGACCTT
>CAZJIO010000036.1:3491-4983 GCA_964546035.1 uncultured Eubacteriales bacterium
TACTGAATTGTACTTTCAACGTCGATAAAAACATTTGGTTTAAATAAATTATCCCCATATTGAAAATTCCATTCAGTAGAGGATGGCGTTTCAAAGCAGTATATTTCCTTTGTAAAATAATCTCCAATAGGCCTACAAGCTGTAATCACCGCTTTAAATGTAACTCTATGATCAACATTAAGATCTCCATAATGATGTGTATAAATGATCTCGGGTTTCATTTCCTGAACGAATTTATCAACCTCTTTAACCACATCCAACAAATCAAATCTGTTATCTGGCAAATTGGAGAAATACACATTGTTATATCCGATTATTCTCGCAGATTTAAGAGTATCTTCTTTGAGATGATCCAGCTCATGTTTTTCAGTATCAAGGCGGTTGTTTTCTCTTGATGTGAGACCCTCTCCTAATATAACGCAATCCACCGTGTGCCCTGCAAGGGTTAGTTTTTTAATGGTCCCACCAAGGCCAAGTATTTCATCGTCAGGGTGTGCCGCAATTACTAAAATTCTACTCATTGGTATCCACCTCTTTTATCTCTACGTCAGCTATAATTTTCCCATTTTTTAAAGATGCCCGTGAAAATTCAAGTCTCATATTCCCAAAAGTCAAATATGCTTTGGGGTATTCTTCAGCATCAAGCATTCTTATATAATCATAAAATTTCTCAATATTGAAATCAGCAAAAATCTCTCCGTCTTCATTTTTTCTTCTCTTATATACTACCGCATCACCAATTTGTTCAACTGGCAAAGGCTTATTTTCTAGTATGTTAGGTATCATTTCTTTAAATATACTGTTTGAAGCTCTTATAAATATCTCCTCAGCTGTACCATATAAACTTAGAGCCTTTTTCATATAAATTGGACCCGTATCAAGACCACCATCTACTTTAATAGCAGAAATTTTAGTCTCGCTTATACCGTTTGCAATTAAGTTTTGCAAAGGGCTTCCACCTCTTCCAAACGGTAAATCCGTCATATGAAAAACAACACAGGTAAATCTCTCATAAATTCTCTTGGGAATCATCCAAGACCAATGCGAAAAAAAGATGTATTCAGGGGCAAGTTCTTCAAGTACTTGTTCATTAAGTTCTTCCTTTGTATTAATGATATGAACATTTATTTGATTATTTACTGCTTGTTTAAATTCTAAAGCATTCTTTATGTTCCAGCTTTTAATAGTGGCTATTACAATATTCATTCTATTCCACCATCCCCCACTCAATTGGGGTTCCTATTTCAATATCTCTTGCCGCTTTTTTTCCAATGAGATCTGGCATGAACTTGGGCTTTAACCCATAGCCCGGTCTGATAATCCTTACATTTTTCTCATTAAAAACTTCACCTTTGCAGATCTTTTCAACTGAAAAAATGGATCTTCTAAAGATAATACTATTTTTTTCTTCTTCCGATACTTCATAAGATACCTTACCTAATGCTTTTTCTGTCTCTCTAATACTTTTAACCATTTCTGAAAATTCTTTTGG
>CAZJIO010000036.1:5010-13039 GCA_964546035.1 uncultured Eubacteriales bacterium
AAAAGGATGCATCTGGATTTTCAATTTGTCTACTGATGCAAAAATGCTTTTCTATTATTTTTGCACCTAAGGCAACTGCTGTAACTGCTGAAACAGTACCCAAGGTATGATCAGATAGTCCAACCGGATATCCAAAGGAATCTGATAGGTGACTAATTGTCCTTAAATTCATATCTTCTGGGTTTGCAGGATATACACTTGAGCATTTAAGAAGAAAAAGATTATGATTACCTTCACTTTCAGCTGCTTCAACAGCCTCCTGAATTTCTTCATAACTTCCCATTCCTGTAGAGATGATGATTGGTTTTTGTTTTGAGGCTACATATTTGATTAAGGGGATATCCACTAACTCAAAAGACGCTATTTTATATGTTTTTACGCCAATGCTTTCTAGAAAATCAACTGCCGAATTATCGAAGGGGGTAGATAGAAAATCAATACCAATTTTATCTGACTCTTCTTTCAATCTCGCTTGCCATTCCCATGGAGTATATGCTTTCTTATATAAGTTATAAAGGTTTTCTCCCTGCCATGTTCCCTTTGTAATATTAAAATACTTATTATGGCAGTCAATTGTCATGGTATCAGGTGTGTAAGTTTGAATTTTTATGCAATCTGCACCTGCTTCTTTTGCTGCATGTATTATTTCTATGGCCCGATCAAGGCTACCAGCATGATTTGCAGACATTTCAGCGATAATATAACACCTTTGAGAAGAGACTATTGGATTATTCTCATACATAATTTTTCCTCCTAAGCTACTATTGATTAAACCATTTGAAAGTCTTCCATTCACTTGTCATCTCTAATTGATAACCCGCTTTAAGGAATGCCTTTTCAGAGGCTACATTAATATGCTTAACCTTGCCAATTAATAGATTGAACAAAAACCCATCTTTTATAAGTTGAATAGGTAATAATTTGAGCACTTCAGATCCAAACCCTTTTCCTCGAAATTGTGGATCAATATAATAATCAATTTCTCCAACACCTTTATCAAATTCTACCCGCACCTGTCCTATTTGCATCTTCAATTCGTCATGGACACAAATATAAATAATTGTACTAGGATCATTCAATTTCGAATAAAACCAACCCCTATGTTCTTCAAAAGTAATCAATTCTGTATTAAATGAGTTCTTTCGTGTTAATGGATCATTAACCCACTTAAATAACAAGGAGCAGTCATCGTTGGTAAGTGCTTTTTTAAATTCTAGATTCATAAAGTCTCCTGTTCTTCAGACTAGATAAAAATAATAACCCTAATGAATTTCAAGTTTGTTTATTTCTTTTTGAAGTTCAGCAGTATTCAACCATTGTATATTATCGGCTGAGGAATATTCAAAACCTTCAGATATCGGCTCTCCACCTTCTGTAAATCTGCTCTTATAGTCCCACCATTCATAATTTGGATAGATAATATAGTGCTGATCATATTCATACGTTAACCTAGAATCATCCCGAGTGATCATTATCTCATGTAGCTTCTCACCTTCACGAATTCCAATTTCTTTGAGCTCGACTTTTTCACAAATAGCCTTTGCCAAATCAGTAATTTTAAATGATGGTATTTTAGAGATATATGTCTCTCCACCTTTTGATTCCTTTAGCGCTTTGAGTACCAAATCAACACCTTGCTCTAGTGTTATCCAAAATCTTGTCATTCTGAAGTCGGTTATTGGCAGTTCCAATTTTCCACTTGCTACAATGTCTTGAAAAAATGGAATTATTGAACCTCTACTCCCCGCTACATTCCCATATCGAACAACTGAAAAAGTTATACCTTTATCACCTGCATATGCATTTGCAGAAATGAAAAGTTTATCGGACACAAGTTTTGTACCACCATAAAGATTAATTGGATTAACTGCTTTATCTGTCGATAAAGCTACTACTTTTTTAACATCCCTATCTAATGCAGCTGTTATGACATTTTGAGCACCATGAATATTAGTTTTTACCGCTTCAAATGGATTATATTCACATGCTGGGACTTGCTTCATTGCTGCAGCATGAATTACATAATCAACTCCTACAAATGCCCTCTGTAGTCTTTCTAAGTCACGGACATCACCAATAAAAAATCGCAACTTATTAAAGTTTTCTTCTGATAGCATGTTCTTGAATTCTTTTTGCATATTGAATTGTTTAAATTCATCCCTTGAATAAACAATAACTTTTTTAGGATTAAACTTCTTAAATGCAATTTCTATGAATTTTTTGCCAAAGGATCCCGTTCCACCAGTTATTAAAATTGTTTTCCCATCTAGTATTGAGTAATAACCCTCTTCCACACATTGACTATCCCTTTCCTTTGATTTTGCTAAACCTTCGTTTCTTTTATAAATTTGATTAATTTTAACCAGGTCCTGATTGCGTTCAAGATATTTGAGTACTTCATCCTTCCCAAATGTAGGGTTTACAGCAAAAAGACTCTCATATACTTTATTAATAAATGAGTAATCCTCACTCTCATCTAGGGTCCATCGGTAACTTGATAAATCATCCTCATTTTCAACATTGACTATTGAATATTTATCTAGGTTGTTATACAAATATTGAGTAATATGCTCTCTTTCTGAGTGTAAATGGGCATTCCACCACATTTCCTCAAGTAACCGATAGGTCATTATTTCTACATCAAGACCATCTGGAAAGGTTGGTGGGTGAACATTTGAGGCAAAATCAGATTGATTCTCTATAAAAGCATTCACAACCTGATCAATAACAGCAGGATCCATTAATGGACAATCCGCTGTTATCCTCACGATTCCATCCTTATGTGAAAGCTTATATGGATCTACCGCCTTATAATATCTATCAAGTACATCATCTTCACTACCTCGGAAACAAATGATATTTTTTTCATTACAATACTCTGCTATCCGATCATCTGCTGAGTTTGTTGAAGTTGCTATGATGACCTTGTCCACTTTTTTTGAAGCTTTTACTCTGTTATAGACATGTAAAATATTAGGAATCCCACAGAATTCCATCATGACCTTACCCGGCAATCGGCTTGAGTTCATTCTTGCTTGTATAATTGCAATAATCATTTTTTGTCACCTCCACTGTTCCTTTTGAATATAGGATTTACCATATTTTCATCTGTGAGGCGAGTTATATCTCCTTGAAGGTATTTTTTAATTTCCTTCATTGCAACTTCAGCCCCCTTTAAAAAACCATCAATATCTTCACTGGTATGTGCTAAACATATGTTATTTATTCCTATCGTTAGTATGCCGTTGTCGATCATACATTTCTGGTAGATGGATTGGCTTTCTAAATAACTTATATCACCAAAATCACTAAATTGAACCCCCCCGTGAGGAGCTAGGCCTAAAACCTTAAGGACTTGATTCAACTCATATGCATCTATTAATTCATGTAAACCATCAAGCATTTTTGTACCTAAATACCATATATGCTTATATGTTTCTGGCCTTTCAAGAATTTCAATGGTTTTAAGGGCTGCAGCTATTGAGAGACACTCACCACCGAAAGTTGTTGAAATAAACACCTTTTTTGTCTCTATCAATTCGAGAATATCTTTCTTACCTGCCAATATAGATAATGGCATCCCATTTGCTAATCCTTTACCCATTGCTACCATATCTGGAATTACGCCATATAATTCAATTGCACCTCCAAGTGCATATCTAAAACCCGAAACAACTTCGTCAAAAATTAGTATTGCGCCGTGCTCGTGAGCCAACTCCTTAACAGATTTTAAGAAATCCTCTCCAGGGCCATTGCTTTGAATCGGTTCAAGAATAATTGCGGCAAAGCTGTTCTTATGTGTCTTCAAAAGCTTCTCTAAGGATTTAATATCATTATAGATAAATTCTTTGGTCAAATTACTTACCATCTTGGGAACGCCAAGATTATTGGCTGTCGAACCAATATACCAGTCATGCATACCATGATAACCGCAAACAGCGACCATTTCCTTGCCCGTATATGCCCTTGCAAGTCGAATGGCAGCTGAAGTAACATCAGATCCATTTTTCATAAAACGGACCATTTCTACTCCAGGAATGATTTTTGTCAATTTTTCTGCTAGTTCATACTCCAAGGGGGAAGGTAAAGAAAAAACAATCCCTTTCTCAAGTTGCCGTATAATCGCACCATTCACTTCTGCATTATTATAACCAATGGTTATTGGTCCCAGTGCACATACAAAATCAAGAAATTGATTGCCATCAATGTCCCATACAGTAGCACCACATCCTCTGTCAATAAAAAGTGGAGATTCCCCTTTTATATAATAGCGATATGATTTACTATAGGTTTGAGAAGCTACAGGTATCGTTTCGAGTGCTTTGCTAAGTAATTCATTATTTTTCTGATATTTAGACATATTCTAACATCCTTTCTAAATCCTTAAAGAACTTATAATTAAGATTTCTTTGCCCACAAGCTTGGAAATATGATGCTTTTTTCGATATAAGAAAAAATATTGTTAATCTCTTTACGGCACTCATCGAATTGATAATCATGATTCATTACATCAATATCCTCTTTCAGTTGATCAACAGAGTCCACCCCAAAAACAACGAAATCAACAGATGGATTTACCATTGAGAACAGCATACACATATCTATGACAGATAAGTTGAATTTTTTTGACAGACCGTTCAGTTGAAGGATATAGTTCTTAACCTCAGATAACTCTTTTGGAACTTCATCAACAGACATTGTCAAAAGACCTTGAAGAAACGGGCTTCTCGCGTATACGGTGACCGAATTTCTTTCCGCAATACTAAATAATTCACTTTGATCAACACGTTGATCTAAAATATTATAGGGTACTTGTATAGCATCAACAATCCCTGATTGAACAACATCAAGTGCATGACTCATTTCATAAATGGATACACCTATTTTTTTAACTAAGCCTTCTTTCTTTAATTTCAACAAATCTTCCATGACACCTTTTTCATAAAACTCTTCTGGTGTATGTAACAAATAACCATCCAAATAATCAAGCTTTAGTCTTTCTAAAGATTGTAATAAGTGCTCTTTTATACTGAGTTCATTTAAATTCTGTTCAATACGAAGTCCACTTGGCATATACTTCGAAATAATTGTTAGTTCACTTCTCTTAATACCTGCTTGACTTAAATATCTGCCAACCACTTCCTCTGAATTCCCATAAGCCCTAGCTGTATCAATTGCACGAATACCCCTAGCGTAAGCATAATCCATTATTTGAAAAACCTCTGATTCACTCGGCTTTCCAATCTTATTATTAATACCATATTTCATACCGAATTGAGCAGTTCCTAAACATAGCTTTTTAAGAAACATCATTCTTCACCTCGAATAATATAGTCATCATTATTCAAATATTATTGATTACTTGAGCTAGTCAGCTTCAAACAGATATGAATTCTTGTGATTTTTAAATAGTACAGTCGACCCTATACGCTCCACAATATTCTTATTAAACACTTCTTCCTTAGAAGGTTTATTCCATTTTTCAATCAATGAATAATGTGGGTATGCTAAAAAAAGTTTGCTATAATCATACTTATAACTGTATATGTCCTCAAAGTGCTTATATTTTCTTTTTTTAGGTATTTTGACATCAAAATCAGTAATTCCGATATATGCATTTTCTTTTGTCACTCGATCGGTTTCTGCAATAACCTTAGCTAATAACTTTCGATCAACCAGATACAAACAGAATCCAAAAATCACGATATCAATACTTTCATTAGGGAAATCTAATTGATCAGCAGTTCCTACCTTTAATTGCAAATGTGGAAACCGTTGTTTACCATCCGTAATGGCATCTATCGAAGGATCTATGCCATATGCCATACAACTAATATCTTCTGTCAATTTAAAGAGGTTGTGTCCATCACTACTACCGATTTCTAGAATAACCATACCTTCTTTTATATATTTTTTGTAACCCAAATATAATTCATCAAACGTTTGATTCATCACATCTAAGTTCTGCTGATTCCTACTATAATAATTATTACCTTCAGTTTTTAAAAACAAGTCTTTTTGCACAGTATTTCATCTCCCAACTAAAAATAATGTTAATTTATCCAATATTATTAAGTGTTTACATTTTTCATCATTTCTCAGCTCAAGCACAAAACCCTAATATTCTAGTTCTTCTTTTAGCTCTTTTAAGAGAAGTGCGAAACGTTGAACCTCTGTTGTTTCAGCAAGAACACCTTTGTATATGGACTGAATCTTAAGATTCGTCGCTTCCCCAAAATAGACATATGAATTTCTTAAAAAGGATACAATATTGTCTAAGCTGAGAGCAAATACATGCTTATATACATCAATTTTATTCAGCTCATCATAGAATGAGCTCAGTCTGTTTTCAAAGTCCTTTAACTCTTTAAGATTAGTCTTGTTAATATGTTCATAATTTGAGATTTCCTTTAAATATTCCACTCTTTCATTGTTAACTAATAATATACATTCAATTTCATCATTAAATTTTTTGTAATTTTTTTTCACCTTCAAAAGCATGCTGTTTCTATCAACATCACTTTCAAGTACCACCTCATGAATATGAGCAAGTCTTGGTTCTACCTGTAAATCTGCCACTGCCTCTTCTAATGTAGTATTGATCGCCCCCTTAATTGGAAGCCCACCTTCAGTAGCATTAATAACCATAGTTTCTGGAAATTGTGGAATAATCTTTTCAAATAAATTTCTCATACTTAAGAACTGTATGGAGGTGTCAACCTCTTCATTATTTGTATTTATAGCTTTTACAATTCCTGGCCCCTTTAAATCAACTTTATTATTATCACTTGCTCCAATTGCATACAACTTTTCTTTTTTATAGCATAAATCTTGCCCTATTAATATGACTTTCTTAAAGCCCAACATAGAAAACAAATCAAGCGCAAGGTTTGCAACAGAATAACCAGATCTTGCAAGTGTTTGCTTATAACCCGTATCCTTATAAAAAAACTGCGAAATGCCATCTACATTTAGAATCATCATGTATTTTGTACCGCCATAGTTTGGCAATACATCCGAATGAATTTTTTGACTATATAATAATGGAACTGTTTCATTGTCTATACCTTCAAAAATACATTCACTCGGAAATCCATCAATTGCTATACGAAGATGTGGTTTTATACCATGAACATCAAGGACTCTAATTGCCGTACCAACAGCTACAATGAAAGCTTTATCTTTTAATTCTTTTAGCATGTTCATATTATCTGCTAAAGATGGACCCGCAGATACAATAATAACAGGACAATCTAATTTTCTAAGTTCTTCAAAAAGAGCTTCAGCAAAAACAAAATTATACTTTTGATTTTTCATAACATTATAAGAGTATAGGTGCAGCGTATGATACGAAGTAATACTATTGACAAATGAGGCTATAAAATTATCTCTTGTAAGTTCTATAATTTTATTAAACATGTCTCCAAAAATTGTTCTGTATGTAATATGTTCTACAAAAGTTGTTTTCTTCTTTCTATTATTTAGAAAAATATAAGTAATTAATCTTGCTGCTTCTTCATAGGAATGATTTAAAATAATACTTACGCTTTTTTCACTACGAAAGAATCCAGTTATATCTTTTTTAGTTATCACATCTCTAAAGAGTTGAATACATGGTTCTATAATAATTACATGCTCAACTTTAGGTCGATTAGTAAATATATTTTCCAAAAATGATCCTGTTTCAAAGCCAAATAAAACAAGCAATTCTGTATCTTCACTTATTTGTTGAGTTAATCTATTCATTTGATTGTCAATATGATTGATACTGTTCAAGTAGCATTTACTTTCATGGTTAGAAATATAATAATTCAAATCTTTTCCATCTACAGGTGTCACGCTAACATCTGGATAAAGAGGGACACCCTTTATTACTTCATTATACAAATTATGACTATGCTCTTTAAAAAATAAAATATTTGAATTGTAGTATTTATCACTCATGTCCATCCTCTTTTCAATATAATCAATCAAATTCAAATTCAAATATATCTGCTAGTCTCAAAATATCATTATTTTTATAAGCTTC
>CAZJIO010000036.1:13049-18061 GCA_964546035.1 uncultured Eubacteriales bacterium
AGCATTTATAGTATCAATATTGATTTTACATCCATTGTTAATTTGTTGGCTATATAGATCAATGAATTCTACCATTCCAGAATGAATAATATTAAGTTTATATGCATATACCGCATTAACAATTTTTTCTCTTACTTCAGTTAATAAATCCATTTATAATCACCTCAAAATATATATCGACAAAATTCTATAAACCATTACTGATTTAAATATGGTAATTCACATATTTCCCTTACCTAATTATAATAGAAAAGAGGCATTGGATAACCAACACCTCTTTTTCTATTATAAATGTATTATCTTAGAAGTTGTAGAACTTGTTGTGGCGCTTGATTAGCTTGAGCTAACATAGCTTGAGCAGCTTGAGTAAGGATATTATTCTTGCTGAACTCCATCATTTCTTTAGCCATATCAACGTCACGTACACGTGATTCTGCTGCTGTAAGGTTTTCAGAAGATGTGCCCAAGTTATTAATTGTGTGTTCAAGACGATTTTGTACAGATCCAAGTTTTGAACGTTCAGTCGAAACCTTTGTGATTGCAGTATCAAGTACCTTAATCGCAACATTTGCCTGACCTTGATTTCCAACTTTCAAACTACTTATTCCTAAAGCACCGGTATCCATTTTTTCTATTGATAGATTCATGCTTTGGTTAGTATTAGCACCAATTTGGAATGTAGCAGATCCATCAGAACGAGCATCTTTTGCTGCAGTTGTTTCAAAGAAACTTGTTAAAGCATTGGTAGCACCAGCTCTAACGTTACCACTGGAATCTTTAACGGTAATAGTCAAGCCATTAATTGCTCCAGTTGTTCCAGACGCTGCTACTGCTGAAAGTTCTATGCCAGTTGATGTAGCTCCATATGCTGCTACAGCTCCTGTAACAAGAGCAGTAATACCTGTAACCATTGTGACAGCCGCTGCAACTGTTACTGAATTAGTAGTTGTTGTACCATTTCTAACATATGAAACTGAAATAACATCACCAGCAACGATACCTAGTGTATTACCATTCCTGTCAGCTAATTCACCCATAGTTGTAGCCGCTGTTGTAGCTGATGCTAATGCAGTGTTTGTATTTACGTTTGCATTACTAGCTGTAACTGCTGATCCCATTGATCCATCTAACAAGTTTTTCGTATTAAACTGTGTTGTTTGAGCAATACGGTCAACTTCTTTATTCAATTGATCAACTTCATCTTGAACGTTAGTACGATCTGCAGAAGTGTTTGTATCATTTGCAGATTGAACTGCTAATTCACGCATTCTTTGTAGAATACTATGAGTTTCATTTAAAGCACCTTCTGCTGTTTGAATCAATGAAATACCATCTTGTGAGTTTCTTGAAGCTTGATTTAAGCCTCTAATCTGGCCTCTCATTTTTTCAGAAATAGCGAGTCCAGCTGCATCATCGCCAGCTTTGTTAATTCTAAGACCTGAAGATAATTTTTCCATAGATTTTGATGATGCTGCAGATCCAGCAGTCAAAGATTTATGGGTATTCATTGCGGGTATATTATGGTTGATAATCATGGTGAATTCCTCCTTGAATTGTGTTGTGTCCGGCATCCTTGCCGTCACTTTGTTGATAAAGTTCCACTGTTGGCCAACAGTTTTGCTCTTACATATCATATATCGACAAATAATTAATTTGTCTTAATAGATTTTAAAATATTTTTTACTATCTTAATAATTGCAATACACCTTGTGGAATCTGATTGGCTTGAGCCAACATTGCCTGAGAGGCTTGAGCTAAAATATTGCTTTTTGATAATTGTCCCATTTCTTTAGCCATATCGGTATCTCTGATTCTAGATTCCGAAGATGTTAAATTTTCTGCAGTATTAACAAGATTTCGTATGGTATGTTCAAGCCTGTTTTGGAATGCTCCAAACCTACCCCTTACTGAGGATACCTTTGTTATGGCTAAGTCAAGTTGTTGTATGGCTGAACTAGCATTGTCCTGTGTTGAAATATCAAAGCTTGCTAATCCAAGTCCTTGCGTTGTAAGATTCGCTGAATTGAACTGGATATTTTGACCCGTATTTGCACCAATTTGAAAGTTTAGAACTTTGCCATTACTATCCGAATCACCAGATACATTTGAAAATGTAATAGCGTAAACATTTGGATGATCAATCGTATTATCATTCGCAATAGTGGCTGCAATAGAGCCATTAAAGGAATTCGTTGGATCTGACCCATCCGTTATAGCACCTGAACCTGTAAAGTCAGTGCTGTTGTTTAAGTAATTATCCACATCGGCACTGTTATTAAACCAGGTTGCAAACTGAGCAAAGGTTGTAAAATCAGCTTGTGCCCCACCAACACCTGTCGTCGTTAAAGCAACATCTCCATTCAGCGTCTGAGCGGTCGCATTCATGGCGGCATCTAAACTGTTACCAGCCTCAAGTTGATCAATAAAGGCATTTATACCACCAACCGTTATTTCATGCAGTGTCTTCACGGCTGCATATGCAGATCCATATTCAGCTGTTGTTCCACCCCAAGCTAACAAATTGACTGATGCACTACTATTAGGTGTTGGAAGAAACCCACTGCCACCTTGAACAATAGTTGCTAAACCTTCTGCAAACCACGTTTCAGTTAAATCTAGCCCACCATTGATAATATCTGACATCGCAGTAAATTGCATGGCATGCATCACTTCATGTGCTATAACTGTATCAAATTGTCCACCACCAGCAGGTATTTGATTGGAGCCATCAAGCATCTTACTTAGATTGACCTGAAGTTGCAGCGTTGCACCACCATCTGAGGTGCTCATGGAGGCCGCAGGTGCTGTTGCTGTTGCATCTTGATAAAGGTTTACCGTCATCGACCTAGAGGCAGGTAATGTTATGCCATAGTTTGTCTCCATCACTGTCAGAGCATCATCAATCCAAAGAGGGATCTTTGCTTTAAGTGTATCAACTACAACTTGACTCACACCAACAAGAACAGTTCCTGTTGCTGAACCCATTTCTCCATCTAGCATCTTAATGGTGTTGAACTCAGTATTTCTAGCAATTGTATCGACTTGTGATTTTAACTGAGTTACCTCATCATTGAGCGACGCTCTGTCATCATCAGTAAGTATACCGTTTGCTGACTGAATAGTTAACTCCCTCGCTCTTTGTAACATAGAATGCACCTCTGAAGCTGCACCTTCTGCTGTCTGAATCAAAGAAATTGCATCTTGCGCGTTCCGAGAAGATTGATTTAAACCTCTCACTTGCCCTCTCATTTTTTCTGAAATCGCAAGTCCAGCTGCATCATCTCCTGCCTTATTAATTCGTAGTCCAGTAGAAAGCTTTTCTGTTGACTTTTCAATGCTAAAATTATTCATAGAAAGCTGCCTATGGGTGTTAAAAGCGTGAAGATGATGTCCAATGATCATATTTTCACCTCCTTGTCGTGTAAAAAGGGAATCCTTTCCCCCAAAATGGACATTTCAAGTAATTCCAGACACCTTCATATCCGCAGAATATAAAGGGTCTGAATCATATATCGACACATTTTGAAAAAATAAAAAGTAGCAGGTGTTATGATATTTCATTCTTTGTTAGATAAACTGGTTCCACTTCTCGAATAACCAAATCTTCAATCTCTGGGTATTTATTCCGTGAATCACGTAATTTTATCTGATGTGCATTGGGTATTTCTCTCAATAAATTATTGCAAGTAAACACACGAACAAAACTTTGTTCAAAAGAGCAAATCATCAGCGTCGTCCTCTACGCATTCCTCTTCTTCACCATTAAAAAAAAGCCCTGATCACTCAAGGCTTCTTAATATTGTTGCCATTTAAAAATCGCATTCTAGCGTGGGTAGGTTTTTCCGTTTCAGTTTCAACAACTTCCTTCTTAACATACACTGATTTTAATGTATTAATTGTTTCTTGTTTACAACCAAAGCAAAGTCTACCCGTCTTTATTGACACGCCACATCTCTCACACTCGATGCCAATGGCTGAACTCTTGGTGTATTCGATGCGTTCATCTTTGATCCAATACTTAAGCTGCTCAATATCTACCTCACATGCCCCTGACACTTCTACAATTGTGGCATCCGGATGGCTTCGTATGTAGCGCTTTACCATTTTAAATAAAGCCTCAAGCTCCACAGAACATGCAGGACAAGCATTACCTCCCAAAGGAGATCTAAAGAGCCTCCGACAATGCTTACAGACACTCACTTCCATAAACATCACCTCCTATTTGGCACTATAAGTTCTTTAATTGGTCTAAAACACTGTGAGCCAGATTTGCGGCTTCTTTATTTTCTTCTTGAATTTGCACATAGATCTCTTTTCTATGAACAGGAATGCTTTTTGGCGCATTGATGCCAATCTTCACCTGATCCTTTGAAATGGATAAAATCGTAATCTCAATGTTATCCCCTATGATAATAGATTCTTGTAATTTTCTCGAAAGAGCAAGCATAACTATTCACCTGCTTCCTGTAATTGCTTTATTTGATTATATAAATTGTGTTTAATAGCATATTCATCATCTTGAGCTATGACTTGTAGACCTTTGTTTGTTTTTATGTTCACCAATATAGGCGCTTTTAAGTTAGTTGTCATTTTTGTAATATCCTCTGGCACGACAACAACAGTAAACAAGCTGATGTCCTCTACAAGCGGTTCTCCAATTTTTTCAACGAGTTCTCCCGCGACTTCCGGATTATATTCTGGAAAAAAACTATTTGGATTAATAATGGGTAAAGAAATGGCTTCATTCCCTAAAGATTGTAGCCAACTAAAAGGGCTGTTTTCAGTTTCTTGATTGAGTAAAATAACAAACCTCTTTTCATCCTCAAACCCAAAAATCCCCTCAGCAAAATCTAGTATATTAGTCTCGTCAATTTCAACTTCCCCAAAATGTTTTGTTTTAATTAGCATACCCTTCACTCCTTAATATTATTTATTTCCCATCGTAAGTTCGTATATCATCTAATAAAGTCAATCAAGGATTTTTTTTTTTTTTTCCCTGCTGATGATAGAGA
>CAZJIO010000036.1:18089-19238 GCA_964546035.1 uncultured Eubacteriales bacterium
AAATAAGTTCCTGAGATTTTAAATTAAGTACTGCCTCGGTCATATCCACATCTTCATTTTTTGACATAAGCTCTGTAAAATTAACATCGTCATCGTCCAAACGATTGATGGTGAGTTCTAACCGGTTAACTTTACTCCCTACAATGGCTTGTTCTCTAACAAAAGTATTCATATGCTTGTCCAGTTTCGTAATCATACCGCCAAAGACATCTCCTAGAAGATCTTCTTGGAGGGTTTGTTGTACGGAGCCATCTGCTGGTATTTTTCTAACTGCTGAAATCAATTCTTCGAAGTCCCTCATCAAATCAGAGGTGAAAAGTTGATTTCCCATAGTATTCACTGTCATCTCTTGATTATAACTGATCTGATACAGCATGGCATCACTGGGCTTAGTATATACCTTATTAGGTACGACACTGGTATTGGTACAATCAAAATAATGTTCGGGTATTAAATCACCCTTTTTAAAACTGTTTTTAGAAAATGAAAAATCGAATGTAGCGGGTATTGCTAATGCCGCTCCAACACCTTCTACATTATCCGAATTGAAAATCAGCTCGCCAGTGTCCTGTAGGAAATATACATTATTAACAGGTGGTTCGTAAGCACTGGGTGTTGTCGAGCTAGAATTCATCGTTGTAACATTATACCCAGCTGCAATTGTAAGCGTTGGCAAAACCGTTGCGGCGCCTACACTGCTGTAGGGCAATCTCATTCTGTAAACGTCCTGAATCTCATTCCCCACTACTTTCGGATTTTCTTCTATATCCGTTTTAGCAAGGTGTGAGGTAATGTTGTAGTTCACCGTGGAATCCTTTATAAAAGCAAGTGGAACATCCGTTTTGAACCCAGTGAAAATCTGTCTGCCTGCGTAGTTGACATTGCCTTCATTCATAATTTGCGCTTTTAATTGCTCAAGCTCAGCAACGATACTTTCACGATCACCGGTAGTTAGCGTATCTGTAGAGCCTTGAACACTGAGATCTCGACTTCTTTTAAGCATGGATATGGTGTTATCCATCGCTTGTTCATTAACACTTAACCAGGAGATTGCATCTTCAGAGTTTCTTTTGTATTGATCGATTTCTTTAAGATTGGCTCTAAATTTAAGCGCTCTAACTGCCACAACAGGGTCCTCAGACGGTCTTT
>CAZJIO010000036.1:19251-31520 GCA_964546035.1 uncultured Eubacteriales bacterium
GAATTTTCTTACCGGATGAGAGCTGTGTTTCATATTTATTCATCAGCTCGGTATTCTTATTGATACTCCATAGAGCATTGTTTCTCATCATTGAATTGGTTATTCGCATAGGATCACCTCACCTAACTTTTTATCTTATGATTATGGCGTCAAAAGAACAACTTGCTTTTCACGCTATAATCATCTTATGAGTTGATTGATGGTAACATTATAGATCTCATCCATCACACTAATCATTTTTGCTGATAGGCTATAGGCCTGTTGGAATCTTAACATGTCTGCTGTTTCCTCGTTGATGTCGACACTTGAAAAGGATTGTCTTTGATAATCAATGAGCCTGGTCAAGTTAGATTGTCCTTTTTCAAAGCTACTGGCTTGCTTCACATCAATAGCAAGTTCACTGATGAGCGATTGCATATAGCTGTCGGGTTCACCTTTATCAAAAATAGTCACATCATGTTTGATACCAATCATCGAGATCAGCAAATCATTGGCACTTTCTCCAGCACCTGCAGTTGCTGTGTTCATTAGCAAACTGTTGTCTTTAATTATATCGGCTGAAAATGAAAAATTATTAATATTAATGGCATTGTAGGAGAAATTACTGGTTTCTGTGAGCGGTGGTACACCGGCAAAACCCTTGTAACTAAAGAGTTCCGCTCCAGTGCCCCCATTACCTGTTTTATGTAAGGTATTAAATTCCTTTGCCATGGTTCTGACAAACTCATTAAGCTGCATTTTATAGTATGGAATGCCTTTAAAATCAACGCCTTCACCGATTTGCGCCGTTGTGACACCTAATGGAGCATTTGCCGCTAACGTAAAGGTCATTTCTTTGGTCGTCTCATTGTAAGAAATTGCTGTATAGTCCGCTGGTAACCCATCTAAAGTAAGTTTGCCAGCAGCAGGAATATCATGTCTTGATACGTTGCCCACAACCAATGTGGTGGTTCCTAATCCAGATACAATACCTCCTTTAAAATTCTCAGTATTGTTACCATCTCGAATATCTAAGTAACCCTTTAATTTACCACTTGCTGAAGTGTCATTTAAATAAAGTTTTTTACCCGATTGCCAATAGACATCGTATAAATCGGGTTGGTCTTCTGGATTATTTAAAGTGGTCCTTGCAACGACTTCTAGAAAATTCGTCGAATTACCATCTACTAGGTTTTGTCCATTGAGAGAAACTACAAATAGCTTTTTACCATTCACATCTGTTGTTTCTCTTGCATCGATATTAATAAGACCCGATAACTGATCCACTAATTTAACGCGCTCATCTCTAAGATCATTCGCAGAACCTGCATTTAATTCCAGGTTGGCGATTTGATTGTTTACCGAAGCCAGCTGACTGGCAATAAAATTAATTTCTGTTACCACTGTTTTAACGCCAAAATTAGCATCTCGTTGATAATCCGCAACTTGCTTGTCTAAATTATTAAAATACTCTGCAAAGCTATTGCCAGAATCGATAAAATTGGCCACTTTACCCGATTCACTTGGACTTGTGGATAAATCCTGCATGCTTGAGAAAAAGGAACCCATAATGGCATTGTAACCTGTATCCGATGGTTCGTTAAAAAGAATTTCTAGTTGCCCCATCAGTTCATTCTTGATGCTGTATTGTCCAAGGTCCGTGGACATACTCCAATATTTGTTGTCTATGTAAGTACTTCTATACTGATTGACACTGGTTACTTCTGCTCCGGTTCCTACCATGCCGCGGGCGCCATCTGGCAGTGCTCTAGTGGCTTGAATCGTGGCATACTGTCTGCTGTAGCCTTTGGTTTCTGCATTGGATATGTTATGGTTGGTGACGTCTAAAGCTGTTTGTGCTGTATAGAGGCCTTGTGTGGCTACATTTAAGCCAAAAAAAGATGATCTCATAGGGTTTTACTCCTTTCTTTTTAATTACCTGCCGCCAAGTCCAAGGCTTGTGACGACTTGTTCCATCATTTCATCTAAGATACCGACAACTTTTGCTGCTGCATTATAGGCATGTTGGAACTTAATCATGTTGCTCAATTCTTCGTCGGAAGACACGGCTGTATGGGAACTTCTTTGATTTCCGATCTGCATGGTCATCATTTCTTGATTTTTCACGTTGTTAAAGGAAGAATTTCCCACATTACCGATGTTGGATATGTAATCGTTATAATATTCACTGACATTGAGCTTAGTGGTTAACCCAGGCTCGATTGATGAAAAAGGCGCTTGCCATTTTTCCATCATCTTCTTAACAAAACTGCTGTCTGAGATGTCTCCCAAATTACCATTGAGACAAATTTTATCGTAATCTTTAAGAATTTCCGGATTAATTTCAATGTTACCCGCCGAGTAAAGGGAGTATGGATTGGTTATATCCTCTACATTGTACACATTAGCGCCTGTGTAACGCGTCATACCTTTTCTAACAAATAACTCAATACCTTGGCTACCATCAAGGCCATATGGCGCATTGGCTGTATCTAGGGCAAGTGGTGCACCTGTATTTGGCGATAACACATCATTGATCATAGTAACGACGCCATGAATTAAGTTGTCAAACTGAGCCTGGGCATTCATGATCATTGAAGGCTTAATCGTTGCTTCATAAGTAGCTGTATTAAGCATGTCTGTCCATTTTGCTGGCGCTGTGCCTCTTGCTAGAAGAAGGCCTTTTAAGCCGCCTTTATCGTTGTCATATTCAGGGGTTATTTCTTGTTTAAAATCAAAAACATCTTTATTGGTATTGCTTAAATGGGTCCAGACAGGCTTAACCAACTGGCTAAAATTCGCTGCTGCTGCCAGTCCCATTTTGTTTGCACCACTAATGGTTACAAACTCCATACCTTCCACTTGAACCAAAACATTACCCGCGGTGTCTTCCTTATAATTAATATCAATCATACCGGATAATTGGTCCAAAAGATTATTACGTTGATCTCTATAGTCATTGGCGTTTCCGCCACTAAGTTCTTGTCTAACAACGACCGCGTTGAGGGCACTGATTTGATCCCCTAAGCCATTGATTTTTGTAACCATATCTGATACTTGTGTATCCAAATTTTCTTGGTAGCCATTGAGCTGATCCATGATTAAGTTGGCTCTTTTTGTGAAAAGCACAACATTTTGCACAAAGGAACCTCTGGTCTCAAGCCCTTCCGGATGCTTGGACAGTTCATTCATGGATACCCATAAATCATTCAGCACTGTACCAAAACTTTCTCCTTCAATTTCACCAAGGATGGTTTCAACTTCTTCTACCGCATTGCTTTGTGCTGCATAAAAGTTTTGTCTTGAGTATTCTTGTCTGTAGGATTGATCTAAAAACTTATCTCTAACCTGGCGAATCCCTTGTACGTCAACACCAATACCCACATAAAATCCTGTGGTTGCATTTTGACCGGTGTTCATGTATCTGGCATCTTTCAATAGCACCTGTTGTCTGACATAACCAGGTGTGTTCACATTTGATAAATTATGAGCTGTTGTGTTAAGGGCAGATTGGCTGGACATGAGCGCCGAAACTGCTGCTGATAAAGAACTAATAGACGACATATCCCCACCACCTTTCTCTTAAGTTAGGTTATTGCTTGGCATCAAAAAAATTTCTACCTGGGCCGTCTGCATATCGATTACCTGATGCTTGGTAATGATTTCCTGTAGGCGCAGATGTGATACTCTGTACGGCGTTTACCGTAAAGTCTATAAATTCAATGGATTGCTGGATCAGCTTTTTAGTGCTATCGTTATGGGCTTGAAGTTCTGTCAATAAGGCTAATAGTCTATGGTTGATGATTTTCAGCTTTATTTTTTCTTCTCCCATGAGTACCTCAATAAGTAGACTGATGGTCATTTCGTCTGCCTTTTTATTAAGTACCAAGCACATATCCTCTAGATTTAACTTTCTTTTCTTTTCTAAACGCAAAATATGCCCAGCCAATTCTTGTTCGACCTTTGTGATCTCCTGTAGGCTAGGCACATCTCCCTTAATAATAACATCCTTTTTATTATCTGCCATAGCTAGAAGCTTCTCATAACATCCTATTTCGTCTTCTAGTATACTAAATAATTCTTCAATTAAACTCGCCACTATTCATCCCTTCTTTACTCTGTTTGTTGTTTTAGAAGTTTGTCGGCTAGCATAGATGCTGAAACATTGTAAGTTCCTGCTTCCATTTGTTGTCTAATGTCGTCTACTTTAGCTTGACGAATATCTGGTGCATTGGTAACGGCTCCTTTTGCAATCTGAAGATCTTTTGCAAAATCAGAAAGCGCTAATGTGTCTTTAGATGAGGATACGTTAGTAGCCCCATACGCCTTGCTCGTTTTGTTGGCTTTGTAAACATTATTCACATTGTTAATTGGGTTAATTCTCATTTTTTCCACCACCTCTTATTTAACTTTATTGCCTTACAGTAAGTATCGGCACTGTCTATCAATTGATTTAGCTTTTTTTTAAATTTTTCTATTATAATAAATAGCATGCGTTATTTCTAGCTGAACTATGAAAAAATAAGAGACCAATAGCATTGATCTTTCAATCAAGTCCATGGCCTCTTTCTTAACTCTATAGATTATCTTTATTTAAGAATCGCATCTTACTACCTGACTCTTTATTTTCAAAGGGGTTTTCTTCCTTAACCTCAGTCTTGCGATAAGCAGTTCCCAGGTTATTAAGAACCTCCACTTTGCAGGCTTCACAATAACGACCTGTTCTAATGGTTTTATTACAATTTTCACACTCAATACCAATTGAGGATTCCGCTGAAAAAGAGAGTCTTTCTTCTCTAATCCACTGTCTAAGTTGTTTCGTATCCACGTTACAGGTTTCTGAAATCTCACCAATAGATGCCTTAGGATTCTTACGAATAAAGAGTCGTACTTCTTTAAATTGTTCATCTGCTGACTTGCGGCAATCCATACAAATACTTGGACCTGTCACATAATTAAATATTTTATTACATTTGCTACAGTTTCTAACATCCATGCTCATACCTCCAATTAAAATCCTTTTCCTATTGCTAAGGTTAAAAAATAAACATTTCGTGCGCCGTGTGCTAGGAGTTCCTTTGCACAGTTGTCTATCGTATTACCAGTGGTGTAAATGTCATCTAAAATGAGTACATTCTGATTGACACATGCATATTTCTGGTTGAATTCAAAAGCATTTTCTACATTTAATATTCGCTCTAAATCGGTCAAATCCTTTTGTGGTTGCGTGTTTTTTGTTCTTATAAGGAGATTATTGTTAACTTCTATCCCTAACTCACGACCAAAGAGGGTGGCTAAATAAGCGGCTTGGTTGAAAGATCTTTGTTTTAATTTTAATGGATGAAGGGGAACTGAAATAATCAGGTCGATATCCCATGGGATATTTTGACGATAAAATCGCGACAGCTCCTGGGCGAAGCCTTTACCGAGGGCTTGGCGGTGATGGTATTTGTATCTATGGATGGCTTTCTTGACGATGCCCTCGTAGGTCCATAGAGCTCTGCCTTGGCGAAAATAGTGCTGCTTTTTTTTACAATCAAAGCAAATATCGTCATGGGGATCTATATGAGGCTTGCCACATTTTCTGCAGATGCACATGGTCAGTTCCATTACGTTGTCTCTGCATGGCTTACATACATAAGTAGCAGCGTTGAAGGGTAATACTTCGTCGCAAAGGAGACAGCGCTTGGGGTAGAACAGACCCAGTATTTTATCGATTAGTTCGTAAATTTTCATATGCTAAACACCTGATCTATCATTTGATCGAGCAGGGAGTTCCGGAGGACTTCTCTGTTGTTTTCGATCATTTTCCTTAGCACTTCTTCCATGCCAACGACGACGACGTAGCTTCTTGCTCGTGTGACTGCTGTATACAAAAGATTTCTAGTAAGGAGCATTGGCGGTCCCGAAAACATAGGAATCACCACTACGGGGTACTCACTGCCTTGAGATTTATGGATGGTGACGGCGTAGGCGAGTTCCAGCTCATCTAAATTGGTGAAATCGTAGTCCACTAGCTTTTCATCGTCAAACTTAACTTTCAACTTTTCTGTGTAGTGATTGATTTCTAGAATCTTACCCACATCTCCATTAAAGACACCCATCCCTTCTTCTAGGACATAGTTGTAAGGACTTTTGATTTCCCAACTTAGGTTATAGTTATTTCGAATTTGCATGACCTTATCGCCTTCTCGAAAAACAATTTTCCTAAATTCTTTTTCCTTTTTTTCCTTAGTGGGTGGGTTGATGGCTTTTTGCAGTTCCATGTTCAGATGCTCTACACCTAATAAGCCCTTTCTCATAGGGGTCAAAATTTGAATCCCTTCAGAGTTTGCGCTACTGGTGAACTTGGGTAGTCTCGTTTTTACCAAGGTAACAATTTCTTCAATGATCTGGTGTGCATTGTTTCTACCAATAAAGAAGAAATCCTTGTTATTGCCTTTTAGAGCTATTTGTTCCCCCATATTGATCTTATGGGCATTTAGTATAATGTCACTTTCGTAGGCTTGCCTAAAGATTTTATTAAGCACCACTGTGGAAATATGACCACATTTAATCATATCCTTTAAAATATTGCCCGGTCCTACTGAGGGCAACTGATCTTTATCCCCCACTAAAATAAAGCGGGTCCCTGGTACAACAGCCTTAAGTAAGTGATACATCAGCGTCACGTCAATCATAGATGCTTCGTCAATGATCAGGACATCACATTCCAGGGGGTAATCTTCATTTCTCTCAAACTTTTGATTCAGCTCATCTTTTCCGAAGGAAATCTCTAGGAGTCGATGAATGGTCTTAGCTTCTTTCCCAGTGGTTTCTGTCATTCTCTTAGCTGCTCTTCCCGTTGGCGCGGCCAGTACCACTTCAAATTCTCTTTTATCAAAGCCTTCTATAATGGCATTAATGGTGGTGGTTTTTCCCGTTCCTGGCCCCCCAGTGACTACTAAAACACCACGATTCATAGACTCCACTATAGCTCTTTTTTGACCCTCATCAAAAAATAACTTCTGAACCTTTTCTATTTGAAGCAGTTCTTTTTCGATTTCAGTGTCTTGAGGAATCTTGACCATTGATAATTCGAAGAGCTTGGTGGCTATATATTTTTCCATTAAATAATAGGACATGAGATAAACGATTTCTTTTGAGTCAACGTGACGCATTAAGAGCTGTTGCTTCAAGTGCAGCTCAAGGAGTGCTCTTTCTACGTTAAGCGGATCAACACCTAATAGCTGTGTTGCCTCTTTCAGTAGCACTTCTTTTTCTAGATACAGATGACCGTCACCGCTGGCTTGTCCCAAAACATATTTGATGCCAGCCATAATCCGTTCTGGAGATAGTGGACTTATGCCAATCCTAAAAGCCATGGTGTCCGCCATCTTAAACCCAATACCATGGATATCTTCAGCAAGTTGATAAGGATTGGTCTTAACCACTTCAATGGTTTTCTCTTTGTATTCCTTAAATATTTTAATGGCATACGTCAAAGAAACGCCAAAGTCTTGTAAAAAAATAATGACTTGACGCATCTTCTTCTGTTCATAAAATGTTATGGTAATGTCTTGAGCTTTTTTTTCACTGATGCCTTTGATTTCCGCAAGGACATGAGGTTGTTCCTCAATGACCTTAAAAGTTTCTAGGCCAAATTGTTCAACGAGTTTTTTGGCTAGTGAAGGTCCGATGCCTTTTATGGCACCCGAAGATAAGTAGCGCTCCATGGATGCAATTTCATCGGGCATAAAGCTCTGAAATTGATCGACCTTCAACTGCATCCCATAAACAGGATGTGCATTATAAGTGCCACTCGCCTTTATTTTTTCACCAATGGAGACATTGAATAATGTCCCCACAATGGTGATTTCCTCAGCATCTGTCGCAACGGTTAAAATCGTATAACCATTGCTATCATTTCTATAAATAATATCTTCTACGATACCTTCTACCTCAACCATAATTCACCAACTATTTAAGTGCTTTTTTTAAGACCTCTACCTTATCTGTTTTTTCCCAAGGTAAATCTAAATCTGTTCTTCCAAAATGACCATAAGCAGCTGTTTGTCTATAAATCGGTCTTCTAAGATCTAAGTCTCTAATAATTGCAGCAGGTCTAAGGTCGAAATTCGCTTCTATGAGCGCTGTAATCTCTTCATCAGAAATGATGCCTGTCCCATGGGAATTCACATAAACTGAAACTGGATGCGCTACACCAATGGCATATGCCAATTCAATTTCACATTTCTTTGCAATGCCTGCAGCTACAATGTTCTTAGCCACATAACGTGCAGCATAAGCGGCAGAACGGTCTACCTTTGTAGGGTCTTTTCCAGAGAAAGCACCCCCACCATGGCTAGCATATCCGCCATAAGTGTCAACGATGATCTTTCTACCTGTTAGACCTGAATCGCCTTGTGGTCCACCGATAACAAAACGACCAGTTGGATTAATAAAATATTTTGTCTTTTCATCTAATAAATGACTTGGCATTACACTCTTTATAACGTGCTGTTTGATATCTCTTTCAATCGTTTCCAGCGAAACTTCTTCTGCATGTTGGGTGGATACAACGATGGTATCGATTCTTACGGCCACATCGTCAATATACTCAACAGTTACTTGAGCCTTTCCGTCAGGTCTTAAGTAGTTTAGCGTACCGTCTTTTCTGACTTCAGATAACTTTCTAGTGAGTCTATGTGCCAACGAAATAGGTAACGGCATTAATTCTTCCGTCTCATCACAAGCAAAACCAATCATCATACCTTGGTCGCCAGCTCCTGTAGATGCTAGAGTTTCTTCCGTAACTTCACCATGTTTTGCTTCATAGGCTTTATCAACACCCATAGCGATATCTGCAGATTGCTCATCTATTGTAACGAGTACAGCACATGTATTGCCATCAAAGCCACCAAGGGCATTGTTATAACCAATTTCTTTAACTGTTTCTCTAGCGATTTTTTGAATATCTACATAACCTTCAGTGGATATCTCTCCCATTACAAGGACGAGTCCTGTCGTTACAGCTGTTTCGCAAGCCACACGTGCATTGGGATCTTGAGCTAGAATTGCGTCGAGTACCGCATCAGAAATCTGATCACATATCTTATCTGGATGTCCTTCCGTTACAGATTCTGAAGTAAAAAGTCTTCTTGCCATTATTTATTCCTCCTAAATGATTCATCAATTTTAACTTTATATCAACATTTTTTTCATCTTAGTCTAAAGTATCCCCATATTATATCATTACTCCTCTAATTATGCACTAGAAAATTTACTCTTGGAGGCGTATGAATATCCCATGAGCCACAGTTCTCTCTTCACCATTTGAAGGTTGATTCACGACTCTACCTCTGACCACCATGGTACTTGATGCGCCACCGTCAAGATAGGCTGCATATTCGCAGTCCTCGGAAATCATTAATTGGGCGGCTTCATTTCCAGATATACCGATACTAATTGCAGGAATTCTCCCATCGACTACCTTGAAAATAATTTTGTGATCCTTTGTGATGCCAACAAGGGTTCTGGGATTAGGTGCCGTCGTTGGACCTGTAAAAGTTTCTGCTTCTTTCGCTACATTTTCGCCCTTATAAACCAGCCATCCTCCCGTTTGGAAAGCTTCCTCAACATTGGTCAACCCATTACTAAATTGAAAGGAAATTGCCACATTTTCACCCACTTCAAAGACATGGGTTTCATCTTCTGTTATATGCGAAAGCACGTAATCGCTTTTTTTCAAGCTCACAGGTTCCTCGCTCATAATAATTTCAGTAACCACCTGGTTTTTAATTAAATAATTCATACTTTTACGTCTGATACGTGTGGTCGAGCCATAAATGGGATCATATAATACCCAGGTATTTTGATATACCGATCGATTTGTCCCCAATAATTGAATTGTTTTATTCTTTCCGGCTACTTGTCCTTTAATTGAAATGTCTTCAATAGATACCTCACCCGACTTTGTTATAAGTACCGTAGGCGTAAGAATAGAATCCATAGTGACAACTTTCCCGCCCATCACTAAAATCCCATAGGTCATACCAAACTGATCATAAAACATACCATTGACTCCAAACAAAGCCCCTTGACGCTGAGTCATTTCCGATGTCTTTTCAAAGCCATATAGGACATCATAAGACAACATATTGGCGATATCAATGCCTTCCGCCTTTGGGTCAATGGTTAAAGTATATGTCGTCTGTGGTCGATTATGGATGGATAAGTGCTCTATTTTATAGGATATTGGATTGATGATGGCCATAATTGCACTTAATATGGAAATGGCTTTTAGAATTCTTGAAATAATCATAGGAACCCTCTCTCATTACGCTGTTTACTCTTTATTATACAGGACTGTGGCTTTTAGAAAAAGAAAAAAAGGGCTCTTTTTATGCAAAGAGACCCTTTAATTTTATTTAATCGTTTTAGACAATTGTTTGTAGAGCATTTCTGAAATTCCAAGTCCTTGACCTTTTGACATGTTTTTAGCATATTCTTCATAAAGCATGTCTTCATAAATATCTCTACCTTGGGACTTCTCAAGAAGGCCACTGTCATGGACCGTTTTTCTCATTTCAGTAAATAATTGTTGTAAATAATAGCCTTCAAATTCTTGGCAGGCTGTTTTTAATTTTGTGTCGTCCTTTTTCTCAATGGCCTCGTCTAAAAGTGCTTCAAAAGCATTTTGTTGCGCCGTTGACTTAGTGGAGCTACTTAGAAACTGACTCATTTGATTGTTGATACCACTTACATCTATCGCCATAAGGTCACCCCGTCAACTTATCGTTTTAAATTGTTAGCAAGACCTAACATATCGTCTGAAGTTTGGATTGCTTTTGAGTTTAACTCATAAGCTCTCTGTGCCACAATCATTTTAACCATTTCATCGACAACTTGTACATTTGAAGCCTCAAGTGTGTTTTGTGAGACTCTGCTTGGCTGAACATCTCCACCCTCACCTTCAAAAATAGCTGCTCCGGAAGCACCTGTCGCTTTATAAAATCCACCGCCTAATGCCGTGATTCCTGCAGGGTTTCTAAATTGGACAACACCAATCTGAACGCCTAAATCAATCGCACCCGCTCGAGAGTTATATGAAATATTCCCTCGTGTATCTACTAACATGTTCTCAGGTAAAAAGTCATTTTCAAATTCAATGGGTTGACCCTCTGTATTTAGAACTGAATAACCTTCAGTGGTGGTTAATCTTATATTGTCACCCATTAGAGAAATTTTGAAAGCGCCACCTTTTGTATAAACTTCTTCTCCATTAGGATCTTGGACTACAAAAAAACCGTTGCCTTCAAGTGAAAAGTCAAGAGGATTATTGGTATTCTCCAAACTTCCTTGGCTAAAATTTTTAACACTGGCAATAGCTTTAACACCGTGTCCAACTTGCAAGCTGACGGGAGAACCATTGCCATTAGCATCTGAGCTAGCTTCTCTTAGTGTTTGATAAAAGAGGTCTTTAAACTCCAATGTTTCTTTTTTATATCCAGATGTATTCACGTTTGCTAAATTATTAGCAATTGAGTCTACAAACATTTGTTGTGTTTTCATACCAGATGCTGCTGTCCATAGGGATCTTAACATAGTTTCACCTCTTTATTTTAAAGTCTACCAACCTCGTTAACGGCTTTACTCATGGTTTCGTCATAGGTGGTAATGATTTTTTGATTGGTTTCATAGGATCTCATCACATTGATCATATGGATCATTTCGTCCATGGAACTGACATTTGAGCCTTCGACAAAGCCCTGTACAACTAGTCCCGAATAATCTTTTGTTTGGGTTGTTTCTGTTGCTTCGTAAAAGCCACCCGATATCTTTTTTAGAGTATTGATATTTTCAAAATCGACCATTTTGACTTGGTCAACGCGTTGTGGACCATCAAAAATCTGACCTTTATCTGTAACGCGAATTTGATTATTTCTGACAGTAATGGGACCGTTGTCACCTAAGAGGAAAAAGCCATCTTTTGTAACCAGTTGCCCCTCAGCATTCATTCCAAAAGAACCGTCTCTGGTATATTTTTCAACGAGTTCTCCTGAATTATTGTAGGAACCTACCACAAACATCCCATCTCCACCAAGAGCCATATTTAACGGGTCATCTGTTTGTTGAAGAGGACCTCTCTCAAAGTTCGTATAAATTTGTCCCACTTTAACCCCTAGGCTTCCTTTTCCAATGCGATGCCTTCCAGGTTCTTCTGGATCGTTGATTTTCACCATATACACATCTTTAAAGGACTCAAATGTGGTGCCATCCTTTTTATAACCTGCAGTATTGACATTAGC
>CAZJIO010000037.1:0-1178 GCA_964546035.1 uncultured Eubacteriales bacterium
TTCAGAAGAGATTACTCAGTCTCAACAAAGATTTAGAGACGAAGTTAAAAGACCAAAAGAATCTCATTTTGGCAGAAATTAGCCACATTAAGTTTGAACTAGATTCACCCCTTCTCAAGCTGTTAGAAGCTCAAGCAAAGAATATCCCTTGGATTCTAAATGAAACTTTAGCACAAAATACCCAAGATACCATTACTTTAGGGGTGATATCAGAAAATCTGACCCATCACAAAGCGCGCATTGTAGAACTAGACAAAGAGGTTCAAATCGTCAAGAAAAACAATGAACAATTAGAGGCATACGATCAAGTCAAAGAGGAACAGGTAGCCTTAGAAGTACTAAAGGATAGCTTTGAGAGCACAGGACATCAAATTGAAATGGCTGAAAGAGCCTTTAGAATTATGCCAATAGAGGAAAATGCAGGGCAAAGAGAAGCCGAAATAGAGCATCAACAAAGGATGGTAGAATTAAAAAAAGAAGCCATTAAGCTCTTTGAGAGTCAAGAAATTCTAAAGAAAGAGGACTACAACAGCATAGCAACGCTCGAAAATACACAACAAATCGAGCTTGATAAGAAACAGCTGATGTTTCTTAAGTCAATTCTTCCAAAGACAGAAGATTATGAAGAGAATAAAGTCAAACTCAAAAAACTAACTGAACAATTTCTAACGGAACAAAAACAGATGCAAAGTGCAGATAGCGCATTACATGGGGTCAAAGATCGTCATACACAATGTACAGCGCAAAAAGATGAACTCGCAAAAAACTCCCTAAATATTGAAAAAATACAAGCACTTCTCTTAGACTTAGGTAAGCAATGGGACATGACAGAGCAACTCGAAAAAAATTGTAATCAGTATATTGAAGCACTGGTACAACAAAAAAAATCCTCACAAGCCTATAAATTACTCCAGATAGAGAAAGAGAAACTTCAAGATAATTATGATCATAGTCAAAAGTTGTGGCAGGAGGGACAAGCTGGTCTATTGGCACAAGCCTTAAAGGAAGGGGACCCTTGCCCAGTTTGCGGTAATGAACATCCAGTAAAATTAGCCACCTTAAGCCATGATGTCCCAAGCAAGGCACTACTTGATGGGCAAAAAAGTGCGTTGCAAGAACTGGAGCTGCGCTTTAATAGTGGGCAAATGACTTTAGCAAGTAACGATCAAAATGTAACC
>CAZJIO010000037.1:1195-3514 GCA_964546035.1 uncultured Eubacteriales bacterium
ACAACTCGAAGAAATATTAAGTAGTGTTAAGGAAGCTTTTCAAGTTGACTTATCATTTGAAAGAGAAAGTATTTTGACCTTCTGTGAGAAAAATAAAGGGCAGCTCCGCCTTCAAATGAATGGCGCAAAAAAAGATTTAGTGTATTTTAAAGAGGAGAACACAAAGTTAAAGGCTATATTGATTGAACTGGAAGATCTATCAAAAAAAATGGCAGACCTAGAACTGCAAATTAAACAACTTGGCGTCTTACATCTTAAAACCTTGGAAACAAAAACCATAAAAGAAACAGAAATCATGACGCTGGAAAAGGAATTGTCCCTCGAACTAAGAGATAAAAATAGGCTAATGGACCATATCCACACCCTAGAACAAAGGATCCTAAAGTATGAAAAGGATCTAGAGACATCCAAAATGGCGTGGGAGGCTATTAAAAAGCAGCTCTACATGGAGGTGGCTACCTTAACAGAAGCGTTAAAGAGTTTGGATGAAAAGAAAAGAGCATTTGAGTTGGCCGATGAAGCCTTTGGAAAAGCAATCATGGCAAATGCTTTTGAAAATAAGGCACATTATGAATCTCATAAGTTACCTCAAACGGAAATCCATACCTTAAAACGCGATCTAACAGAATACAATCAAAAGGTTCAACTCAATGGACAAAAACTGCTAAAACTCTCAGAAGCAGTCCATGGTTTGGTCAAAGAAGATTTAACCCAATTGATGTATCAGAAAAACGGTTTAGAAGAAGCAGTAGAAGTGCTCACTAAAAAAGGGGTACTCATCCAAGTCAGAATAGATGAGAATCAAAAGCAAATACTAAAAATCGAAAGCATTAATAATCAAATCAGTGGTCTGTCAGAACAACAAGCTTTAGTGAGTGATCTCAGTCAAGTAGCCAATGGCAACTCAACAGGAACCTCTAGAATTACTTTTGAGAGGTATATCCTAGCGGCTTTTCTTCAGGAGATTGTGGATGCTGCTAATATTAGGTTTCATAAGATGTCTAACAGTCGTTATGAATTGCTGCGAAAAAATCAGAATTCTGATAAAAGAAAGCATGCAGGACTTGACCTAGAAGTTTTTGATTATTACACAGGGAAGGCTAGAGACATCAACACCTTATCAGGTGGAGAAGGCTTTAAAGCTTCCTTGGCTTTAGCCCTTGGACTTGCAGATATTGCCCAGTCCTATGCCGGTGGCATCAGCTTGGATACCATGTTTGTCGATGAAGGATTTGGTTCCTTAAGTGCTGAATCCTTAGATCATGCCATTAATTGCTTGATGGATTTAAAAGAAGGTGGTAGACTAGTGGGTATCATCTCACATGTTCAAGAGCTCAAGGATCGAATCGATGCTCAGCTCGTCGTCGAAAAGCAGAAAACAGGCAGTAGAACTTATTTTGAAGGTGTTTAAAGGAGGAATCATTTATGAATGAAAAAGAAATGTTAGGATATAAGAATTGGGCTGTTGTTGGTGCGAGTGACAAACAAGGCAGCTTTGGTTATAAAATAGTTAAAAAGTTAGAAGCTCATGGATATAATCTTTTCTTAGTATCCCCAAACTATGATACCATAGGCAATTACCCAGTATACAAAAGTATCAAGGATATCAAAGAAAAAATCGATGTGGTACAATTCGTTGTAAATCCAAGGATTGGCACTGCAGTGGTCAAAGAATGTATCGAAATAGGCATTGATAAAATATGGCTACAACCTGGAACCCGCAGTGAAGAAATTATTAATGAGGCTCAAGAAAATGGCATAACAGTCATTCAATCCTGTGTACTCGTAGAACTCAAATAAAAAAGAGGCTAAGCCTCTTTTTTATTGTCTAAATTTAATCTTCTAAAATATTGCCTTCGGTACCAATGGTAACAACTTTCCAAGGAATCATTTTACCACTGTTTCTAAGGGCTTCTACGGCAGCGTGTTCTAAACCACCACAACAAGGCACTTCCATACGTACAATTGTAACACTCTTCAATGCATTATTGGTGATAATAGCTGTTAATTTTTCGGAGTAATCTACGGCATCTAACTTTGGACATCCAATTAATGTGATTTTATTTTTAATAAAATCTTGATGGAAATTTGCATAAGCATATGCAGCACAATCAGCAGCTATCAATAAGTGGGCTCCGTTAAAATATGGGGCATTAACCGGTACCAATTTAATTTGCACTGGCCATTGGCGCAGCTGCGATTGAGGTTTTTGAGTGGAAGAAACCGTCTCGACGGTTGTCGCCTCTTCTTTTTTTACGATTGCCTTTGATGCAGATCCTGGGCAAGTGAATTGAGGCTTTTCATTTATTGGTTTTGCAA
>CAZJIO010000037.1:3536-11512 GCA_964546035.1 uncultured Eubacteriales bacterium
TTCGTCAAATTCATCAGCATCTCTTTCGATAATAGAAATGGCATCTACAGGACAGGCAGGTAAACAAGCACCTAGACCGTCACAATAGGCATCTGTAACGAGTACTGCTTTTCCATTGATTAATTCTAGAGCGCCTTCATGGCAACCCGTAATACATAAACCGCAGCCATTGCATTTTTCTTCATTGATTAAAACGATTTTTCTTTTCATGTGAGTCTCCCTCAGGTTGTTAATTGGTACATCTATTCAAATGTGAATAATTCTTGTCTTATGTTATGGATTATATTATAATGAGAATAATTTATCGGTAGCGTCAGCTACCAATAGCGTAACCACTCAAGAAAATCGAGGTGTATTTATGTACCAACAATGGCAAGATGTCCTGCTTCAGGTAGAGCTCTTTGGAAATATTAATGGACAACAATTAGAAAATATGCTCAGCTGTTTGAGACCAACTGTTAATCATTTTATGAAAAACGAGAATATTACCCTTGCCGGCGAGCCTTTTGAAGGCATTGGGATCATCCTTTCCGGGGAAGTATTGGTTACGAAAGAAAACGCAGCAGGTAATAGAATGATTCTAGCTAAACTTCAAAAAGGTCATATTTTTGGAGAAATGATTGCTTTTTCAAATATAAATGTTTGGCCAGCAACTGTGGTAGCCTTAGAAGAATGCTTTGTGATGTACATAGCACCAAATAAAATTATTGGCAACTGTGAGGCAGTTTGTCCTAGTCACACGGCACTCATTTTGAATATGCTTAAAATCATATCAAAAAAAGCGCTACTACTCAATAGAAAGGTTGAATATTTAGCCATTAAAAGTATGCGGGAGAAAATCAGTACATTTTTAATGGAGCAGTATGCTATGACAGGTAAGTCAACCTTTATGCTTGCCCTCAATCGAAATGAGTTGGCGGATTTTTTAAATGTCTCTCGACCCTCCATGTCAAGAGAGATTGCAAAGATGAAAGAGGAAGGAATTATTGATTATTACAAGTCTTCTTTCAAAATTGTGAGCTTAGATTTACTCAAAAAATGCCTTGAATAATCAAATAAAAAATTGTTGTCCGAAAAAATAAAAAATATTCATTTTATTATTGAAATGTGGGTATGAAATCTGCTAATATAATATTATGCGTATTAATCTATCAACTAATCTTATGGAGGTATAGTTTGAAGTGAACAAGAACTTTAAAAAGGGCAATACATACTCGCATGAAGACAAGGGCAGAGAGATGGAATCAAAACTCAAGGCCAAAAAGGACATCATTAGAACGAATCAATTGTATAATAAGGTCCTTAAGGATATTGATGTTGAGGACATCGATGACTTGGAAGAAGTGGAGATGGAAATATTGTTTGAACATAAGGCTAAAGGTAAGAGGTAGATCAGCTTTATGGGTTCTTAACCTTATAAACTATCAATAAATCAGGGCAAACTTGACTATTCAGGTTTGTCTTTTTATTCAGGCTTGAAAGAACGCTATATAAATGGTATAAATGGGAAGGCTACTATATAACAAGCTGAAGGTTATCTTTCGAAAGGGTGAACTTACTATGGACCATAATATTTTCCAACTTGTCTTTGAAACTGCTAATGAACCTATGGTTGTATTGATTGATAATAAGATCACTTTATGTAATACTCAGGCATTAAGTCTGTTTGGTTGTCAGAAGGATGAAATGCTTGGTAAGCCTTTTGACCATTATTCTCACAATTATCAAAATGGTATGAAATGGGACGAAATGATTGACGCAGGTATTGGTAACTTTGAGTGGCTATTTTATAATAAATCAGGTGAGTCCTTTTATGTAGAAGTTTCTTGTAGCGCACTAGAATATCAAGGTGAAAAATACGTTTCCGTTATTTTAAGGGATGTTAATGAACGGCTGATCGCCAGTGAAAATAGATTTAAACAATTGGTCGAAAATGTTAAAGAAGTTTTCTGGATTCAGGATATTATTGAAAATAAAATCCTCTATGTGAGCCCTATGTATGAAAAAATATGGGGAAACAGTTGTAGTTCTTTATATAAACATCCAGATTCATTGGTTCAAACGATTTATTCAGAAGATTTTGAATACGTTAAGGATGCCTATGAAAAAATGGTGACGATGGATAAAGATTTTAAAGAGGAATATAGAATTGTTAGAGCAGACGGCGCTATCAAATGGATATGGGCCAGATGTTTTCCAGTAAAGAACAAAGAAGGCATCACTTATCGCGTCGTAGGTATTGCAGAAGATATTACTGCAAGAAAGAATCTAGAGGAAGAGCTTCTGTTTTTGGCTACAAAGGATGGCTTAACAGGGATTAATAATAGAAAATCTTTTTTTGGCTTGGTTGAAGCTGCATGTAATATCTATAAAGCACCATCAACCTTCATGATGATGGACATCGATTGGTATAAGAGTATTAATGATACTTATGGTCATGCCATGGGGGATGTTGTTTTAAAAAAATTCGTGGATATTTGCAACGCCCAGTTGAGAGCCGATGATATCTTTGGCAGAGTTGGTGGTGAAGAGTTTGCCATTTATTTACCTAATACAGATCTTAAGATAGGATCAATAGTTGCAGAAAGAATAAGGGCATCCATTGAGAATTCAAAATTCAACGCTGGAAATGTCGAGGGAGTCATTCAAGTAACCGTCAGTATTGGTGTTTCAGGTATATCAAGGGGTGAAGATGCCCTAGAAGAAGCTATGGTAAAAGCAGACAAAGCTCTGTATGGAGCAAAGCAACTCGGAAGGAATCGAGTTGTGATCAGCGAATAACTATCAATCAATTTTTAAGGAGTATAAGATGCGCGTTCAGAGAAATAAAGTTGTTATCATCGGTGCGGGAAATGTGGGTTCAGCAGTTTTGTACACCTTGCTCAATTCTCAATCCATTGCAGAACTGGTTATTATTGATAAAAATGAAAGAAAAGCCTATGGAGAAGCCTTGGACGGTTCCCATACAACTTCTTTTACATACAGTCCAAATATTCAAGTGCGTACAGGAGATTACTCAGATTGTGCAGATGCGGGCATTATCGTTATGACGGCAGGGGGATCCATTAAAGCTGGGGAGACGGGAGACCGCCTGACTTTAGGAAGACTTAATTTGCATATCATGGCAGAAGCTATGGGTGAAATAAAAAAATATACAAAAGAAGCCATCATAATTGTGGTTTCCAATCCAGTTGATCTCGTTACTTACTATGCACAGAATTATTTTGATTACCCAAAAGAACTTATTATTGGGACAGGAACTATGTTGGATACAGCCAGATATCGTAGAATTCTTGGCGAAAATTATGAAGTGGATACCAAGAATGTCCATGGCTATATTTTGGGTGAACACGGTAATTCGTCTTTTGCTACCTGGAGTTTAACCAATATTGCAGGGATACCTATCGAAAAGTATGCCGAAAAATTTGAAGCATTTCCTCTGGACAAAAGGGCTATTTTAAAGGAGGTTCAAGAAGTTGGTAATGAAATTCTTCATAGCAAAGGTTATACCAACTTTGGCATCGCAAGAAGTGTTGAAAGACTCATTCAAGGGATGATGAGCAATGAACTTAGCGTCATGCCGGTTTCCACTACTTTAAATGGTGAATATGGTATTTATGATGTGGCCATCAGTATTCCTTGTATCATTACAAAAGATGGTGTAGCAGATAAATTAGAAATCCCTTTAAATGATGAAGAAAGAGCCCATTTGATGGCATCTGCAGAGTTTCTAAAAGGTGCGATCCAAAGAATGATTGGTCCTAATGGAGAAATATTATAGAAATGAAGCCTTTATTTAATGTGGGTTATGCCTGTGTTCATATGAATTTAGAGGCTAAAACTTCAAGAACCATGCGGGTTGCCAACTTTGAAGAGGAAAAATGGCATCAAATGATTCATGAGAATCTATTGGACCTTAAACTAATTCTTCAAGATAACATAAAAGAAGGTATTAGGATGTTCAGAATCAGTTCTGACATCATTCCACTTTCTACCCATCCTGTTCAAAATCTGCCTTGGCAAGACATTCATGGGGAGTTGTTGCGGGAAATTGGTCAATTGATTATTGAAAAAGGACTTCGGGTTTCTATGCATCCCGGCCAATATACGGTACTTAATTCACCTCATGAAGATGTGGCGACAAGGGCAAGAGCGGATATAGAGTACCATACTTTATTTCTTGATGCGCTGGGACTCAATTCAGAACATAAAATTATCATCCACGTTGGTGGCGTCTATGGCGATAAAGCAGCCAGTATGGAGCGGTGGTTATCGAGTTATGCACTTTTATCTCCAAATGCCAAAGCAAGACTGATCCTGGAAAATGATGACCAGCACTACACCTTTGAAGATGTTTATCAGATGAGTCTGGCTTGTCACATACCCATTGTGTTTGATTATTTTCATCATGAATGCCTTCATGAAGGGGATAGGGAGATTCAAGAAATTATGAGTCTCGTTCAAAGTACTTGGTCTGAAAAAGATGGACACTTGAAGCTGCACTATAGCGAACAAGACCCGACAAAAAGAAAGGGTGCCCACACTCAATCCATTAAAATGGCCAACTTTCTTGAGTTTTATCACCAAGTGAAAGGGTATCATCCATCTATCATGATTGAAGCCAAGAATAAAAATATCGCGGCTGTGAAAGCTAAGTTTTGTATTAAGATAGCCCATGGCCTTGATCGTCACTCAGATAACATATCCGAATGGTCACGTTATAAATACGTCATCATGTCCTATGGCTATGAACACTATAAACGTATACAAGCTATGATGCGAAACAACTGTACTTTATCAGAGCTCTACACAGCCATTGATGAAATCATGCTTTTGGAACGTCCAGACACGGCTCAAATGAATACCCTTTCTCATGTATGGGGTTATCTAAAGGACCTGGCATCAACAAAAGAAAAGAACCATTACTTGAAACTCACTGCAGACCCTTCGAACTACAGCTTAGCGAAAGCCTACCTCTATAAGCTTGCACTGAAATACCCAATAGCCTATCTCCTAGAAGGCTATTATTTCCACTTTTAAAAGATAGGACTTGAAAAAATGTTCCAAATGTATTAAAATGATAAATTGTAGGCATTTTTTTATTTGTAGAATTGGAAGGAGGATGTTGTGCTGCTGTATTTGGCGCAACAATCGAAAAATTGATAACAGTATCCGGCGTAGGTCTCAGAAAAGGAGACAAAAAACTTTTTGAACGTGTTAACCTAAAATTTACTGTAGGTAACTGTTACGGCATCATTGGTGCAAACGGTTCAGGTAAATCCACATTATTGAAAATTCTTTCTGGAGAAATTGAACCCAATGAAGGCGCAGTTTCATTGATGCCAGGAAAAAGAATGGCAGTACTTAAACAAAATCATTTCGAGTATGACGAGTATACCGTTCTTGATACCGTCATTATTGGACATAAAAGACTTTACGAAATCAGTAAAGAAAAAGATGAACTTTATGCCAAAGCTGATTTTTCAGAAGCAGATGGTGAAAAAGCCGCTCACCTAGAAACCGAATTTGCAGAACTGGATGGTTGGGATGCAGAAACCAACGCGGAAAGATTGCTCATGGGTCTTGGCATCAAAAAAGTATTGCATTACAAACAATTAAAAGAGCTTGAAGGTGGAGAAAAGGTTAAAGTTCTCTTGGCTCAAGCCCTATTTGGCAATCCAGACGTCTTATTAATGGATGAGCCAACAAACCATTTGGACTTTAGAGCGATTTCATGGCTTGAGGAATTTTTACTCAATTATGAAAATACCGTTTTAGTTGTCTCCCATGACCGCCATTTCTTAAATAAGATCTGTACGCATATGGTAGATATTGATTTTGGTAAAGCGAAAATGTTCGTGGGTAATTATGATTTCTGGTACGAATCCAGTCAATTGGTTTTAAGATTGATGAAGGATCAAAACAAGAAGTCAGAAGAAAAGATCAAAGAACTTCAAGCCTTTATTGCTCGATTTAGTTCAAATGCTTCTAAAGCAAAGCAAGCGACTTCCAGAAAGAAATCCTTGGATAAAATTGTGTTAGAAGACATTGAGCCCTCCTCAAGAAAATATCCATTCGTTGGATTTTTCCAAGAAAGAGAAGCGGGTAGAGACATATTATCCGTTGATGGCATTTCAAAAACCATTGATGGGGTAAAAGTACTAGATAAAATATCCTTTACATTAACAAAAGGCAATAAAGTCGTGCTACTTTCAAGAAATGAAGTGGCTAAAACGACCTTGCTGAAAATATTAATGGGTGAAATGGAACCGGATGAAGGCAGCTTCAAATGGGGTATTACAACCATAAGAGCGTACTTACCAAACGATAACTCAGAATTCTTTGAAGGCGTAGAGCTCTCATTGGTAGACTGGTTGCGTCAGTACTCCAAAGATCAAACGGAAACTTTCATCAGAGGCTTTTTAGGCAAAATGCTTTTCTCAGGAGAAGAAGCCTTAAAAACAGCTAATGTGTTATCCGGTGGAGAAAAGGTGAGATGTATGTTCTCTAAGATCATGTTAACCAATCCAAATGTGGTTATTTTAGACGAACCAACAAATCATTTAGATCTAGAATCCATAACAGCTGTAAATAATGGACTCGTAGCGTTCCAAGGATCTATGCTCTTTACATCACATGACCATAACTTTATTGAAACAATCGCTAACCGTGTTATTGAAATTACACCAAGCGGCTTATACGATAAAGAGATTGAGTTTGATGTCTTCCTTGAAGATGATGCCATCCAAAATCAAATAGACCTCATGTACGAACCAGCCTAAGGGCTGGTTTTTTGTTCAGTTTTGTGGTATTATTAGAGGTATAATTGAGATGAATTTTGGCTCAGGCATAGGAGGTCTAAACGGTATGGCTACTATAACCCTTAATGAACTCGTAAATCGAGTAGATGAGATTCCTGTTTTTTCTCAGACAGTTAGCAAAATTTTGAAGTTAGTGGAAGATCCTAAATCTAAAGTAAGTGATATACAAAATGAAATTTTGAAAGATCAAGGTTTTACTACAAAGGTTTTAAAGCTTGCAAATTCAGCATATTTTGGCTTATCAGGAAAAATTAAAACGGTTTCTCAAGCCACTACCTTATTAGGTTTTCAAGCCATAAAAAGTATGGTTTTAGCCTCCGCTGTTGGGAAAGTTCTTAACGCAGAATTGCCTGGTTATGCTTTGGAGAGAGAAGCGCTCTGGCAACAATCTCAAATTTGTGCGATTACAGCTCGAGTTATATCAAAAAAAATCAAATTTCCACAACCCGATCAAGCCTATACGGCAGGTTTGTTAAGGGATATAGGTAAAGTTATTCTTGACCACTATTTATCAGATCAATTCCAAACTATTATGGATCAAGTCAATGAAGGGCACAAACCGTTCATTGAAGTAGAAAGTGAAATGTTAGGATTTAATCACGGACAAGTTGGGGCTAAAATAGCTGAGAAATGGCATTTGCCTGAAGAATTAATTGAAGCGATAGCTTATCATCATCAACCTGAAAAGGCTACTGTAAATCCTAAGCTAGTCGCTATAACCCATATCGCTGATGGATTGGTTATGATGATGGGAATCCACATCGGCGCAGATGGCTTAGCCTACAGTTTTTCAAGTGCTGCAATGGACTTATTGAAGTTAGACGAAACAATATTAACCGAGATCATGTCTGAGGTCGCTGACCTCATAGCAGATGAAAATACATATATAGGTTAGTAGGAGAGATTGGTAGCTTCGGCACTTGAAAAGAGCCTCTATACTCTGTATACTAATAGACAACAATACAAAGTTATAAAATGAAAGAAATCGAGGATTTATAATGAAAGAAATAATAGATCGACTGTATGAATCAAATCATTTGGAAAGTCATGAACTGCTTGAGCTGTTGAATGGCATGGATGATGAAAACTTAGTTTACCTACAAGAAAAGGCACATGAAACCCGAATTCAATATTATGACAATAAAGTCTATATGC
>CAZJIO010000037.1:11522-15301 GCA_964546035.1 uncultured Eubacteriales bacterium
TGGTTTGATCGAGTTTACAAATTACTGTGCAAGAGATTGCATGTATTGTGGTATCCGCAAATCTAACAAATCTGCTGATCGTTATCGCCTGAGCTTGGACCAGATTATCGAGTGTTGCCAAGTTGGATATGACTTAGGGTACAGATCCTATGTGCTACAAGGGGGAGAAGACCCTTATTTCAACGATGAGCGTATGGTTGAAATCATTACAGCTATAAAGACAGGTTTCCCTGAATGTGCACTCACCCTGTCCATCGGTGAAAGATCCTATGAGAGCTATGAAAAAATGTACAAGGCTGGAGCAGATCGCTATCTCCTCAGACATGAAACAAATTCAAGAGAGCTCTATGAAGCACTTCATCCAGATATGTCTTATGACAATAGAATCCGCTGTCTAAAGGATTTAAAGGCTATTGGTTTTCAAGTCGGCGCTGGGTTTATGGTCGGGCTTCCTAATCAAACCAATGCAGATTTCGTCAAGGATTTACTGTTTCTGAAAGAACTAGATCCTGAGATGGTGGGTATTGGTCCTTTTATTTCACAAAAAGATACACCCCTTTCTGAAGAAACTTCTGGAACAGCAGAAAAAACATGTATTCTACTTTCTATAATCAGACTGCTTTTGCCAAAAGTTTTATTACCGGCTACTACAGCGTTGGGTTCCATTAGCCCAAAAGGTCGAGAAATGGGCTTAAAAGCTGGCGCAAATGTAGTAATGCCCAATTTATCACCCACTAATGTGAGGGATAAATATTTATTATATGATGGCAAGATCTGTACAGGAGACGAAGCTGCCCACTGCAGACACTGCATTGAAGGCCGAATAAAATCCGTTGGGTTTGAAGTGGATATGAGTCGTGGTGACCACTTAGATTATAGAGCGTAATAGACAAACAAAAACCTCTGAGCTGAATCAGAGGTTTTTCCTTGAATTGCATTGCAGGTCCTGTCTTCCTAAGGTATAATAAATGTGATTTTATTTTAATATAAGGATAGATGTCGAATGATAACCCTTAAGAAAATAGATAGTGAAGAAGAAATGCTCTTAGCTTTTACTCTTCGGACAGAAGTCTTCACAATGGAACAAGGCGTGTCAATGGATATTGAGCGCGACGTTCATGACACCCAGGCTACCCATATTCTTGCTAAGGTCGATGATGTACCAGCGGGCACTGGGCGAATCGTATTTCATGAAAATCAAGGTAAAATTGGTCGCGTTGCCGTACTCAAAAAGTATCGCGGTCATGGGATAGGCTTTAAAATATGCCAAGAGCTCGTTGAAATTGCCAGAATACAAGGTGCTCATCGCGTGATACTACATGCTCAAATAGATGCTAAAGATTTTTATGTCAAGCTTGGATTTGTGCCGGTTGGCGATGAATTTATGGAAGCAGACATTAGGCATATTAAGATGGAAAAAAGTTTAACGAATCATTAGGGAGGTACATATGGACAACAGCATCATTATTGGCATTGCAGGGGGGACAGGCTCAGGCAAGACAACCTTGGTTAAGAAATTAAAGGAAACTCTCGGCGATGAAGTATTGGCTTTAACACACGATTATTATTACAAAGCCCACAGTGACTTACCTTTTGATGAAAGAAAAAATTTAAATTATGATCATCCCCATTCCTTTGATACAGAAATGTTTATCAGTGATTTAAAAAAATTAAAAGCTGGCCAAACCATTGAACGGCCAATTTATGATTTTTCCCTACATACACGTTCCGCTGAAACTGTTTTCGAAACCCCTACAAAGGTTATCATCGTTGAGGGCATTCTTATATTTGAAAATGTGGAACTTAGAAAATTATTTGATATTAAGGTTTTTGTTGATACAGATGCGGATGTGCGCATTATTAGAAGGCTTTTGAGGGATGTTAAAGAAAGAGGTAGAGACCTCGATTCCGTTATTAGTCAATACTTGAACACTGTAAAAATCATGCATGAAGAGTTTGTGGAACCCTCAAAGAAGTATGCAGATATCATTATCCCTGAGGGTGGATACAACAAAGTGGCCTGCTCTATGCTTTTAGATCAAATCAGAGTATTGCTCCTAGCAAATCATTAAGAGGTGAAAAAATGAGTACAATGAGTGGAAGTGGTTGTGAGCTATTAATTCCTTTAAGTGAGCGCAAACCACTGGTTGAAATAGAAAGAAGTATCATAAAGGGTTATCGACTAGAGCTTTGGTCTAAATTTGTAAAGGGTGTAAAAGAATTTAAATTGGTTGAAGAAGGCGATAAAATAGCTGTCGGTATTTCTGGAGGTAAAGACAGTCTGTTAATGGCAAAGCTTTTTCAAGAGCTTCAAAAGCATGGCAATGTGCCTTTTGAACTGGAATTTATTGCCATGGATCCAGGATTTCATATTACCAACAAAGAATTACTTTTGAGCAACTGTGAATATCTCGGTATACCTGTTAAAATGTTTGAATCGGGTATATTCAATATCGTGGATCAAGTTGCCAATGATTATCCTTGTTACCTATGCGCTAAAATGCGAAGAGGTGCCTTGTATGCGCAGACACAAGCCTTAGGGTGTAACAAATTGGCGTTGGGACATCATTTTAATGATGTTATAGAAACAACCTTGATGAACATGCTTTATGCAGGATCCTTTAAAACCATGCTCCCTAAGCTGAAATCGCAAAATTTTGCAGGGTTAGAACTCATTCGTCCCATGTATTATATTGAAGAGGATGCTATTAAAAGGTTCACGATTAATGCGGGACTATCACCAATGAACTGTGGCTGTGTTGTAGCCGCTAAGAAAACCTCTAGCAAACGCAGAGAGATCAAAGAACTGATTAAAAAGTTGAAGGAAACTTCAGAAGATATTGATAAATGTATTTTAAGCGCTGCTCATAATGTGAATCTAGATTGTGTCATTGGTTGGAAGCAAAACGGCGAGAAACATACATTTTTAGAGGCATTTGAAGAATAGAAGGCAGAAGGCCGGAGAAAAAGATTGAGGGGCCAGAGAAAATGGTCACGGGGACGGAGAAATTGACAACTTGCAAAGCAAGTTGTCAATTTCTCCGTCCCCGTGACCATTTTCTCTTTAAACCTTCTCGTTATATTTCTGTAAAAACAAATGCTTCACAAACTGCTCAGCAGTTCTGCCTGACATACCGCCATGTTCTAAGGACCATTGCCTTGCCTTAACAGCTATGATCTCAGCGGGAATAACTTCGCCTTGTTTTTGCAGCATTTTATCGATCATGTCTAGATAGACTTTCTGATTAGGCGCTTCATAAAATAGGGTTAATCCAAAACGATCGGATAAAGAGGTCATTTCTTGGATGAAATCTTGAAGATGAATGTCGTTTTCTCGCTCACTTCGGATTTCTTTTATCAAATGGCGTCTATTTGAGGTGATATAAAAAGCAACATTGTCTGCTTCATTTGCAATACCACCTTCGATAAAGGATTTAAGGAATTTATATTCATCTTCATTGGCTTCAAAGGACAAATCATCAATGAAAATAATAAACTTAAACGCTCTACCGGAAAGGTGCTCAAGAACCTTGGGTAAATGACTGAGCTGTCCCTTATGCATTTGCAACAAACGCAACTTTTGTTCAGCAAATAAATTCACAATCGCTTTTACAGAAGAGGATTTACCTGTGCCACTAGAGCCAACGAGTAATGCGTTATGAAAAGGCGCACCAGAGACAAAGGCATAGGTGTTTTCATAAATTTGCTGCTTTTGATAGGTATAAGAATAGATTTGATCCCAAGAAAGAGGACTAAAATCTCTAATGGGATGAAAGGTT
>CAZJIO010000037.1:15322-17032 GCA_964546035.1 uncultured Eubacteriales bacterium
AAAATAAAAGGCTTGATGAAAAGCGAACTTTCCTATGCCGTAGGTCTTACAAAGCAGAGTAAAGGCATGACAATCTTCCTCTGTGACCATGGTTCCATCTAATCCTTGAAAAAAAGCTCTATATTGTTCCACAAGTATAAGTGTTGTTGGGGCATAAAGTAGATGAGATAGCATTTGTTGCTCATCGGAGGCTTTATTGCCGATGGCTATAATATCTGCATTAAACAAAGTTTTGATCAAAGTAAGATCATTTTTTAACCACATAGCATTGAGGGAGTTAGTCCCATCTATATGTTTTTCAAGCTGGATGGTAAAGGTGTTCTCAGTATGAATAAGGGTCTTTATAAGATGATCAAATAAAAATTCTCCTTTAAGCAAAAGTTCATGAATCAAAGGATAATATAATGCAGAAGATTCTTTTTCGCCCATTAACTGGATATAACTTTTTATGATGGGATCTTCAAGAATATTTCTATAAATAACCAGTTGGTTAATGTCTATTCCCATGGTGCTCCTTTCGTTAGCGTAATAGCAATCATTATATTACAAAACCTGGAAAATGTAAAATCTAACACACGGCAAAATAAAACCATGATATAATATTCAAAGGACTGAATTTCCAAATGGAGGTAAAAAAGGTGAAGATTTCAAAGGAAAGTAAGCTGCTTGTGGACCAAGTTTTTGATCAGGCTTACCAAGAAGGAAGAAGTAATCTATTTGAACATGAAGTTTATCAAATTCTTGATAGCATTGGGTTAGCAACACCTCAATATCACTTTCTAAAAATAGGTGAGGAAGTCACATCGGAAATGCTTTCTCACTTTGAGGAAGAAGTGATTGTGAAGATCGTTTCCACGGGCATTGCCCATAAGTCTAAAGTGGGTGGGGTTAAGAAAATTAAGAACTATGAACCTTTATTTGTTCAATATGTTCTTGATCGAATGAAGGAAGAAGTGCTTTCTCATTTTAGCGAGGAAAACCAGCCAGAGATCAATGGATACATGATCATTGAGCTCGTTCATTTTAAGCAAAGCATTGGTTATGAAATTTTGATGGGCGTGAAAGAAGATCCCTCTTTTGGACCAGTTGTCACTGTAAGTAAAGGCGGCGATGATGCTGAGTTTTTTGCTAAATATTACGACAAGGCTAATTTATTGTTGCCACACCTCAGTTTAGAAGAAGCAAGGAAATTAGCCAGAAGTCTAAACATTAATCATAAATTTAAAAGTATTGGCCACGAAGAATATGCGGATTTTATAGCGGAAACAGCCTCAATTATCAGTTCGCTTGCCTACCAGTATTCCTGCATTAACGAAGATCAGACAAATTACTATATCACAACCATGGATGTAAACCCTTTTGTTATTGCGACAGATCACAAATTTGTTGCGGTAGATGGGTATATAGAATTTGAGAAAGCTTTAGAGAGCAAAGCGCAACTCCCTAAGATTAATACCCATAACATTCAACCTTTTTTTAATCCAAAGGGGATTGCTGTCATTGGGGTCTCATCTGATTTAAACAAGTACAGTATGGGTAGAGAAATCGCTAGATTGCTCCATGATCTGGACCGAGAAGATCTCTATTGTGTGAATCAAAATGGCGGTGAGGTGGTATTAGGAGATAAGACCTACCCACTTTATAAATCCTTTAAAGATATCCCAAATGAGGTTGAAATGGTGACTTATGCAGCTCCTGCAAAATTTATCA
>CAZJIO010000037.1:17054-17423 GCA_964546035.1 uncultured Eubacteriales bacterium
GATTTGAAAGATAAAACACCGAAAGCAGTGGTGCTCATTCCAGGTATTTCACAAGACATTGATTATCCAACCTTTAGAAAGGAATTAAGTGCAATCGTACCTGAAGGCATACGCATCATAGGCCCTAATTGTATGGGCGTATTTTACGGGGCAGATGAGGGGCAAAAGGGTGTCAATACACTCTTTATCGATGAAGAAAGACTGACTTTGGATGTTTCAAAATACAGCAATACCGCTCTTCTAACACAAAGTGGTGGTATGGCAATTACCCTCATAGATAAAATGCCGAATGCGCCAATTTTCAAAGCGATTGTCAGTTTTGGTAATAAATACGACGTTAAAATTACGGATTTAATCGAATACTTTAAT
>CAZJIO010000037.1:17449-25016 GCA_964546035.1 uncultured Eubacteriales bacterium
TCAGGCCATTAAGGTTATTGCCCTATATATTGAAGGCTTTGACCCAGGTGAGGGAAGAGCTTTTTATGATCTCATGAAACGCGTGCACAAACCTGTAATTGTTTATAAATCAGGTAGAACAGATGCGGGTGCTCAAGCAGCAGCTTCTCATACGGCAGCCATGACGGGGGATTATGATGTCTTTGAAGCCGCTTGCAGACAAGCAAAAGTCATGCTCATTGAAGACACAGAAGGTTATCAAGACAGTATAAAGGCTTTTTCATTATTGGCGGATAAAAAGGTGTCTGGAAATAGAGTGGCGGGGATCCTTAATGCAGGATTTGAGGCGACTGTAGCAGCAGATGAATTGGGTATCTTAGTGCCAGCCAAATTCTCAGAAAAGACTCAAGGCAAAATTGAGGCCACAAATACTCATGGTTTAGTCAATACCAAAACATCCATTTTAGATGTGACACCTATGACCAATGATCAAATGTTTCATGACTTTATAGAAGCCGCGCTCCAAGATGAGGGTGTGGATTGTGTCTTTATTGGTATTGTGCCTCACGTAGAAAATATCAAGGCTACGCCAACAACTTGTAATGATCCAGATAGTTTGGCTAACTTAATTGTGAAGCTCTTCTATCAATACAATAAACCCATGGTTGTCTCTGTAAATGCAGGTGAGTTTTATAGTCATTTTGTGGATGTCATGGAAAAAGCAGGATTGCCTGTTTATTCAGACATTCGTTCAGCGGTTAAATCCCTTGAACGTTTTGTAAAACATCATATTCAATAAGAAAGTGATCAATTAGGAGTGTAACACATATGAACGATTTAACGATTATTGAACTGCAAAGGCAAATGGACCATGGAGAACTCACAGCTGTTATGCTCACCCAGTATTACCTTGAACGCATAAACAGCTATGATCAGAAATTTAACTCGGTCTTTGAAGTCGCAGAAGATGCCCTTGAGTGCGCTCGCCAATTGGACCAAGAACGAGTGCTCACGGGTAAGAGAAGCATGTTACATGGCATCCCCATTCTGCTCAAAGATAATATCAATAGTGCAGGACACGGGTTACATACAACAGCAGGGTCTATTGTATTAAAGGATGTTTATTCGCCTTATAACGCAACTGTTGTTGAAAAGTTAGAAGCAGCAGGGGCTATTGTGCTCGGCAAAGTAAACCTATCAGAATTTGCTAATTTTATTTCCAATGACTCCCCAAATGGCTATAGTGCCTTATCAGGTCAAGTGAAAAACCCTTATGGACCTTTTGATGTGGGTGGCTCTAGTTCAGGCTCAGGGGTTTCTGTAGCACTCGATTTTTGCCAGGTGGCCATAGGAACAGAAACGTCGGGTTCCATTATTAGTCCAGCTGCTAGTAACTCTGTAGTAGGGGTAAAACCTACAGTAGGACTTATTAGTCGACATGGCATCGTTCCAATTTCATGGACCCAAGATACGGCGGGACCAATGGCAAGAAATGTGGTGGATGCAGCCATCACTTTAAAGGTGATGTGCGGACCCGATGAAAAAGACCCCATAACTACGCGTCATAAGAGCGCAACAGATTATTTGTCACACTTAGTGCCAGATGCCCTAAAGGGCGTGCGAATTGGCTTGCCCATGTCCTTTTCAGAAGACTATAAAGAAGATCAAATACTCACTTTTCAGAAGGCTGTTGAGGAGCTTAAGACACTCGGTGCTGTGATTGTTGAAGTGGAAATAGATAAAGCAGCCTATTGCATCAACTGGGATTTGCTGTATTATGAATTTCCGAAAGCCATAGAAAGTTATCTGAATACGTTGGGTCATATAGCACCCGTTCATACTTTAAAAGAAATCGTCAGCTTTAACCTAGAAGACCTTAAAGTGAGAGTCCCTTATGATCAAGAAGTCTTTGAACGTTGTCTAAAAATTGCAGATTGCTATGAACAAGATTACAAAAAGGAACTAGAAAACAGCGTAGCCTACGGCAAGGAAATAGATCGAGTATTAGATCAGCACCAACTAGAAGCTCTGATTTTCCCAGACACAGAAGGAGCCGATATTGCAGCAAGGGTAGGTTATCCCTCCGTTACTGTTCCAGCAGGTTATACGAGCAATAATCAACCTGTAGGACTCACTTTTACCTCGAAGAGTTTTACTGAAAGTACATTATTGGCTTATGCTTATGCCTACGAGAAAGCGTATCCAAAAAGAAAAGCGCCGTTATTAGAAGAATAAGTGAGGTAAGGTCATGGATTTTAACAAGCAGTATATTATCGCTCATAGAGGGGCGTCCGCTTTAGTGCCTTTTGATAACACCATAGAAGCCTTTGAAAAAGCCATTGAGATTGGTTGTCAAATGATGGAATTTGATGTCCGAATGACGAAAGATCGCATAATGGTCAGCTTTCATGATGCCTGTATCGAGAAAGGTAAACCCATCAATAGCCTAACCTACAAAAAACTCAATGAGCTGGCGCGGTTAAAAGGTTTTCAAGTCCCTACCCTAGAGGAGATCTTGAAACTTAGTAAGAATAAAATATTTCTGGATATTGAACTCAAAGAAACTGGTTATGAGCAACCCTTGATCGATCTGGTTTTGCAATACCTCCATTATGATCAATTCGTAATGAAATCCTTTATTGATGAAGCCATCATTCGTATTAAGGAGATTAATCCCCATATTAGAACTGGCTTAATTTTAGGCATCTCCCAAACAAAATTTGATTTCCTTACAAGACTATCCGAGCTCCTCCCAATCTTTAGAATTTTGAGAGCAAGACCTGATTTCATCTCCCCTCATTACAAACTCATTTTATCAGGTCACCTAAAAAAAATACAATTCATGGGCTTACCCTTACTCGTTTGGACCGTCAACGATGAAAAAATCATGCACAACCTCTTAAAAAGAAATATCACCGCAATCATCACCGATTACCCAGACAAAGGCCTCAAAGTAATGGCATCCTGGGGACGGAGAAAGTGACAACCTGAAAACAAGAAAGTACAATATAACGCAATATCTCAGGAGGAAATGAGACATGACAACAGCATTGGTATTTGGAGGTACGCGTTTCTTTGGTAAAAAGCTCATTAAGGTGCTTCTTGAAAAGGGTTATGAGGTCACAATTGCAACCAGAGGTCTAACAGAAGATCCTTTTGAAAATCACGTAAAGAGGGTTCAAGTGGATCGAAGCGATAAAGATACCTTGATCAATGCCTTTAAAGATACCACCTATGATCTGATATTTGATAATATATGTTATAGCCCCAACGAGGCATTGAGCGCTTGTGAGGTTTTTAAAGGTAAAGTAGGTCGATACATTTTTACTTCAACACTCTCTGTTTATGATGAAGGCTTAGCAGTTAAAGAAGAAGCCTATAATCCTTACCAGTATCCAATTGTATATGGATCAAGAGAGGACTTTAACTATGGTGAATTGAAAAGGCTTGCAGAAGCTGTATTCTTTCAAAAGTCTGAGTTTCCTGTCGTTGCTGTTCGATTTCCTGTCGTCATTGGTGAAGAGGACTACACGAAGAGATTACTTTCCTATTATGATAAAATCAATAAAGGGAAGCCTATGTATATCGACAATATAGAGAGCGAAATGTCCTTTATTTCAGCGGATGAAGCGGGAGCCTTTCTGCACTGGATCGGTACCACAGATTTTGAAGGACCCATCAATGCATGCTCAAATGGTACGATTACTATCCAAGAAATCGTTGAAATGTGTGAAACAGAGTCAGGTAAGAAATGGCATTCTGGACTATTGGGTTCGGAAGAAGGCGCATTTAATGGATTCACTAAGTATACATTAGATCATTCTAAAGCCAAGGAAATGGGATTTCATTTTAGTGAAATTAAGAAAGAAGTAAACAAGTATTTTGCTGGAAAAGCTTAGTTCAGCTAACTCAAATGAATTCCTTGCCAATTTCAACACACTATGCTATCATATGTAATTAATAATACAAAAACTGTGAAGAGGAATAGTAGATTTTCTTACGATTAAAGAGAGCTGTTGGTTGGTGTGAAACAGTATCAAGAGATTTCGAACTCGCCTTGGAGTTGCCTATGTGAAGGGAAGTAGTATAGGCCGGAAGCTTCCGTTATAAGTCTAAAGTGTATTCTAACGAATAAACTAGAGTGGTACCGCGGTAAACATCGTCTCTATGCCTTGCATAGAGATTTTTTAATGAAAAAAATAATTTATTTTAGGAGGTTCTTTCATGGCTACACATTATAACCACAAAGAAATCGAACAAAAATGGAGAGGGGTTTGGGAAGAAAAACCCGTTAACCAACCTTCAAAAGACAAGAAAAACTATTATTGCTTAGATATGTTTCCTTATCCTTCAGGCAGCGGACTTCATGTTGGACATTGGAGAGGCTATGTTTTAAGTGATGTATGGAGCAGATATAAAATGCTTCAAGGCTACTATGTGCTTCATCCAATGGGATGGGATGCTTTTGGTCTTCCAGCAGAAAACTATGCCATCAAGATGGGTGTTCAACCAGCCAAAGCCACAGCTGAAAATATTGAAAATTTCAAAAGACAATTAAAAGAAATCAGTGCCATCTATGATTGGGATAAGGAAGTCAACACCACGGATCCAAAATTTTTCAAATGGACCCAATGGATCTTTGTAAAAATGTTCAAAGCAGGACTTGCTTATGAAAAACAAATGCCGATTAACTGGTGTCCAGATTGTAAAACGGGTCTTGCCAATGAAGAAGTCGTCAACGGTGAATGTGACCGTTGTGGTTCTCAAGTAACTAAGAAAAACTTACGTCAATGGATGTTGAAAATAACTGCCTATGCAGAAAGATTATTAGAAGACTTAAAGCCATTAGATTGGCCAGAAAAAGTTAAGAAAATGCAAAGTGATTGGATTGGTAAATCTCATGGAGCAGAAATTGATTTTGCTATAGACGGCATATCGAGTCAATTAAAGGTCTTTACAACAAGACCTGATACCCTTTATGGTGCCACTTTTATGGTCCTTGCTCCAGAACTTGATTCCATTGCTTCGATTACAATAGAAGATCAAAGAAAGACGGTAGAGGAATACGTTTTTAATGCTTCCTTAAAATCCTCAGTAGATCGTCTACAAGACAAAGAAAAGACGGGCGTATTTACGGGTAGATATGCCATTAACCCTTTGAATGGTGCTAAAATCCCTATTTGGGTTTCTGATTATGTGCTTGCAGATTATGGTACGGGTGCCATTATGTGTGTACCTGCCCATGATGAAAGAGACTTTGCCTTTGCCACCAAGTTCGAATTACCTATTATTCAAGTCATCTGTCCAGAAGGTCAAGAACCCTCTAAGCTATCAGAAGCTTATGTGGGAGATGGGAATATGGTGAACTCTGATGTATTTGATGGTATGAAGGCTTCAAAAGCAAAAGAGGCAGTAGCTAATTATCTAGAAGAGCAAGGCATTGGTAAAAAAACTACCAACTACAAATTGCGTGACTGGGTATTTTCAAGACAACGTTATTGGGGAGAACCTATTCCAATCATTCATTGCCCACATTGCGGCGCAGTAGCAGTGCCGGAAGATCAATTGCCAATTACATTACCAGAGGTAGAATCCTACCAACCAACAGGTACAGGTGAATCACCTCTTGCAGACATTACAGAATGGGTCAACACAACTTGTCCTGAGTGTAATGGACCTGCAAAAAGAGAAACCAATACGATGCCACAATGGGCTGGTTCCTCCTGGTATTTCTTAAGATATGTAGATGTGAATAACGACAAACAATTGGTTTCTCCAGAAGTGGCTAGAGAATGGCTGCCGGTGGATATGTATGTGGGTGGTATAGAACATGCCGTGTTGCATTTGCTTTACTCAAGATTTTATACAAAATTCTTATTTGATATTGGTGCTATAGAGTTTGCTGAACCTTTTACAAGACTATTCAACCAAGGCATGATTTGTAAAAATGGGGCTAAAATGAGTAAGTCAAAAGGTAATGTGGTTTCCCCAGATGAGTTGGTTGACAGATATGGCTGTGATTCTCTAAGAATTTATGAATTATTCGTAGGTCCACCAGAACTAGATTCTGAATGGGATGACAGAGGCATCGAAGGCGTATACAGGTTTATCAATAAAGTATGGAACTTAGTGAGTGACAACATTGAAGAAGAAATTGAAACCACCCAAGAGTTGGAGAAAATTAAAAATCAACTCATTTATGAAATCACAAGTCGATTAGATAGCTTCCATCATAATACGGTCATCAGTGCTTTTATGGAATTTACCAATACCTTGTCTGACTTCTCTAGAAATAAAGGCGGTGTTGACAAGGCGACTCTTGAAACATTGATTATTCTTTTGGCACCTTTTGCACCACATATGGCAGAAGAATTATGGCAAAAGCTTGGCCAAACTGATAGTGTTTTTGATCAAAGCTGGCCAATCTATGATGAAGAAAAAATGAAAGACGATACAATAGAAATGCCTGTTCAAGTCAATGGCAAAGTAAAGGCAACGATCATAATTGGTATAGAAGAGGCAAAAGAGTCTGTCCTTGCTAAGGCAAGAGAAGCAATATCCTCTAAACTTGAAGGCGCAGTCATTGTTAAAGAGATTTATGTGCCTAACAAAATCATTAATATCGTGGTGAAATAGTCCGTTTAAAGAGGAGCTTTGAGCTCCTTTTTTCTTTAATAAAATGTAAATTTTCCCACTTGATGTTAAAAAGACAAAGGGGTATACTTCATATTAGTTTCATGATGGATCAAGACAAACATAAAGAGGTGCTCAGATGAAGAAAGTTGTGAGGAACAGGTGGTTTCTATCTCTTATATGTGTGGGACTCCTTGGTGTGTTACTTATTAAAACAGGACAAGTCGATAAAGCCTTGAGGGCAAATAGGGAAAATGATGTTAAAGATGAACAAATAAATGGGGATGAAAGCGTCACAAATGATGCATCTCAACATATTGATATAAGTATAGAAAAAATTATTGCATTAATAGGAGAAGATGTGTATAATTTTGATAGCGAAAAAAATTTTGAAGTTAGTCATCCTAACTCGATTTATGTACTCGTTAACAAGAAAAATGCCCTACCGTCTGATTACGTTCCTGCCGATTTAGTCCTAGCTGATGTGGATTTTTCCTTTGATGAAGATCACTCCAAAAAGCAGTTGAGAGCAGAGGCGGCTGAGGCCCTTAAGCGATTATTTGAAGGGGCTAAAGGGGTCGGCATGAATATTTATGCAGTATCAGGCTATAGATCCTATAGCAGACAAGAGGTTATTTATAACAACCATGTCAGTACCTTAGGTGAAGAAGAAGCCAATAAAGTGAGTGCAGTACCAGGCCAGAGTGAGCATCAGACAGGGCTCGCTATGGATGTGAGCTGTCAAAGCGTTGGGTTTGAATTGGTAGATACTTTTGGAAAGACCCCAGAAGGTCAATGGCTTGCTGCTCATGCACATGAATATGGTTATATTATTCGGTACCCTCAAGATCAGACAGATATTACCCAGTACAGCTACGAACCGTGGCACATTAGATACGTTGGAACAGCGCTGGCGACTTATCTCTACGAAGAAAATATGACTTTAGATTGGTTT
>CAZJIO010000037.1:25034-25642 GCA_964546035.1 uncultured Eubacteriales bacterium
GATAGAGAAAAGAGGTCAATAATGATTGAAAAAACACCAAGTGAAAGTGAAGTTCGAATGACAGAACTGGTTCTGCCAAACGATACGAATCTGATTGGTAATTTATTAGGTGGTAGATTGATGCACTGGGTAGATATTGTTGCTGCCTTAGCTGCTTCAAGACATGCAAGAAATGTTGTAGCCACGATTCAAGTGGATAGCATAGATTTTAAACATCCTATTAGAAAAGGTGAAATGGTTGAATTGATTGCCAGACTCACTTGGGTGGGAACGACTTCCATGGAAGTAAAAGTTAAGGTTTATAGCGAAGATTTATTTACTGGAAATAAGAGATTAACCAATGAAGCCTATCTGGTATTCGTAGGTATTGATCGTTATAGTAATCCAATAGAAGTTCCTAAATTAAGATTTGAAAACCAAGATGAAATTAATGAATACAATAGAGCCGTTAAAAGAAAAGAACATCGAATGCTGCACTTAAATGCAGAAATTTAAACTAAAACCAAATATTCTGACAAGTTGGCTCAGGCATAAAACCTAGTCAATATGCTCATTGTGAAACTATAATAATTGGGTTATAGAAGCTAGTAAAAGCAAGGGGGCTTTCT